>NZ_JBAKHW010000004.1:0-446172 GCF_036906815.1 Micromonospora sp. CPCC 205539
GGGCGTCGGGCGGGGGCTGGGGGCGTGCGGGCGGGGCAGGGGGCGTCGGGCGAGGGCTGGGGGTGGGGGTCGGTCAGGGGACGGGGACGTCTCGGGTTCGGAAGGTGCTGAGGGCCAGGGCGATCAGGGCCGCTGCCAGGGCGGTCAGGGCGGCCAGCGGCGTCGCGGTCCAGGTGGGGCTGAGGACCTGCGGGGTGTGGGTGAACGGGGAGAGGTCCAGCGCCCACTGGTTCAGCTCGAGCACCGCGCCGAGCTGACCGAGCAGCAGGCAGCCGGCGAGCACCGCCCAGGCGCCCGCGGAGAACCGGGGCAGCCAGCCGACCAGCAGCGCCGCCAACCCGGCCAGCACCCAGGCGGCCGGCACCTGCGCCAGGCCGGCACCGAGCAGCCGGGGCAGCTCACCGCCGACGTCGCCCACGCTGAGGCCGTAGGCCAGCCCGGTGGCGAGCCCCGCCACGGCCAGCACGACCACCGGGCCGAGCAGCGCGAAGAACAGGTGCGCCGCCAGCCAGTGGGTCCGGCTCACCGCTGCGGCGAGCAGCGGCTCGGCCCGCCCGGCGGCCTCCTCGGCCCGCGCCCGCAGCGCGGCCTGGATGCCGTAGCCGGCGGCGGCCAGCGCGGTCAGGCTCAACGTCCCCCCGAGGTACGCCTCGGCGAGCGCGGAGCTGCCGCCGAGCCGGGAGAGGATCTCGGCGATCTGCTGGTTGCCCTCCACCGCTTCGCCAGCGGCGTCCGCCGCACCGCCGAGCACCAGACCGAGCAGCCCGAAGCCGACGGTCCAGCCGAGCAGTTGGCCCCGGTGCAGCCGCCACGCCAGGCCGAACGGGCCGGTGAGCCCCGCGCCGGCGGTGGCCGGCCCGAGCCGGGGTGGGAACACACCGGCGCCGAGGTCCCGGCGCACCGAGACGGGGTACGCGACGAGCGCGATCACCACGCTGAGCAGCACCGGCAGCAGCAGCACCCACCAGCGTTCGTCGGCGAAGGCCCGACCACGGGCCGCCCAGCCGAGCGGCGAGAGCCAGCTCAGCCACTCCGCACTCCCACCGGTGCCGCCGGAGCCGCCCGCGTCGCCGCCCAGCCGCAGTACGAAGGCCAGCCCGAGCGCGCCCAGACCGATCCCACGCGCGCCACCCGCGCTCTCGGTGAGCTGCGCGGCCAGGCCGCCGACCGTGGCGAAGACGATGCCGGTGAGCGCCACCCCGGCGCCGAAGAGCACCGAGCCCGCGCCGGGCAGGCCAGCGGCGACCAGGCCGCCGGCCGTGAGGAGGCCAACCAGCAGATCGGCGGCGTACGTGACCAGCAGCGCGGCGGTCAGCCCGGCGTACCGGCCGAGCACGGTGGCACCCAGCAGCTCCCGCCGCCCGGCCTCCTCCTCGGTGCGGGTGTGCCGGATCACGGTGAGCACGCTGACCAGCGCGACGATCACCGCGAGCAGGCCCGCCCGCTGGACGGCGAGCGCGCCCACGCTGGAGCCGTAGACCGGGCCGAGCAGGGCGACGATCGAGGGGTTGCTCGCCGTGCCGGCCAGGTAGGCGGCCCGCTCGGCGTCGGTCGGGTACAGCTCGGCGTACGTGCCCGCGTAGCTGGCCGGCAGCACTGCGAGCAGCAGGATCCAGATCGGCAGCACGATCCGGTCGCGGCGCAGGATCAGCCGCGTCAGGTGCCAGGTGCCGGTGAACGCGCTCATGCCGGCACCTCGGCCTGGTAGTGCCGCAGGAACAGCTCCTCCAGCGTCGGCGGCTGGCTGATCAGGCTGCGTACGCCGATCTCGGTGAGTCGGCGCAGCGCGGCGTCCAGCGCGGCGTTGTCCACGTCGAAGCGCACCCGCGCGCCCTCGACCCGCAGGTCGTGCACGCCCGCCAGTTGGCCCAGCCCGTCCGTCGGACCGGTCAGCTCGGCCTCGATGGAGGTCCGGCGCAGGTGCCGCAGCTCGGTCAGGGTGCCGGTCTCGACGTCCCGACCGTTGCGGATGATCGTCACCCGGTCGCAGAGCGCTTCCACCTCGGCCAGGATGTGGCTGGAGAGCAGCACGGTGCGGCCGTCGGCCTTGGCCCGGCGTACCCACTGCTGGAACACCTCCTCCATGAGCGGGTCCAGGCCGGAGGTGGGCTCGTCCAGGATGAGCAGCTCGACGTCGGACGCAAGCGCGGCGACCAGGCCGACCTTCTGCCGGTTGCCCTTGGAGTACGCCCGCCCCTTCTTGCGGGGGTCCAGCTCGAAGGAGTCGAGCAGCTCGGCCCGACGGGCCGGGTCGAGGCCGCCACGCATCCGACCGAGCAGGTCGATGACCTCGCCGCCGGAGAGGTTGGGCCAGAGCGTCACGTCGCCCGGCACGTACGCCAGCCGGCGGTGCAGGGCCACGGCGTCGCGCCAGGGGTCGCCACCGAGGAGGCGAACCGTCCCCGCGTCCGTCCGGAGGAGCCCGAGCAGCGCACGGATGGTGGTCGACTTCCCGGAGCCGTTCGGGCCGAGGAAGCCGTGCACCTCACCGGCACGGACGGTCAGGTTCAGACCGTCGAGCGCCCGGGTCCGGCCGAAGGTCTTGACCAGGCCGGACACCTCAATGGGAGTTTCCATGTATCGGAAGCTACACTCGTTTCACAAAGTTGTGAAGACTGTGAGATCCGGGGCACCATCGGGGCCCACGAGCACGCAGGAGGGACCACCACGATGGCAGCCGCCGACAGCCACGACCCGGTGCATCTCTTCGTCGAGCGGATGGCGTTGACCTTCGCCGAGGTCGGATTTCCGCGGATGGCCGCCCGGGTGCTGTTCACCGTGATGAGCGCGGACGACCCGTTGACCGCCGCCGAGATCGGCGAGCGGCTCGGGGTGAGCGCGGCGGCGGTCAGCGGCGCGGTCCGCTACCTCACCCAGTTCGGCATGCTGATCCGCGAGCCGGTCCCCCGGTCCCGGCGGGACCGCTACCGGATGCCGACCAACCCCTGGTACGAGGCGACCATCACCAAGACCGCGCTCTACAAGACGTTCATCGACGTGGCCGACGGCGGGGTGGCCGCCCTCAACGGACCCGAGACACCGGCCGGCGAACGGGTGGCCGAGATGCGTGACTTCTTCATCTTCGTCCAGGAGGAGATCGACGCGCTGGGCCAGCGCTGGCGGGAACGGCGGGCCGCCACCGGCCACGCCCGCCTCGGCGAGGCCTGAGCGTCAGCCGGAGTTGCCCCAACGAGCCTGCTCAAGGAGCTGCACCGCCCGGTCCCGAGCCTCCGGATCGTCGGAGCGCAGCAGAGTGGTGGCCTCGTCGACGGCATCGGTGAGCCGCCGCCACTGCGTGTCGCGCTCCCGGACCAGGTCCGACTGGGCGGCCAACTGCCGGGTCTTCACCCACAGCTCCACGAAGACCGACACCTTGGCCCGCAGCACCCACGGGTCGAACGGCTTCGTCAGGTAATCCACCGCGCCCACCTGGTAGCCCCGGAGGGCGAGCTGGGCGTCCCGGTCGGCGGCGGTGAGGAAGATGATCGGCAGGTGCCGGGTGCGTTCCCGGCGCTTGATGTGACTGGCCGTCTCAAAGCCGTCCATGTCCGGCATCTGCGCGTCCAGCAGGATCACCGCGAAGTCGTCCACCAGCAGTTGCTTGAGGGCAGCCTCGCCGCTCTCCACCGCCACCGACTGGACCGGCAGGCCCTGGAGGATCGCCTCCAGGGCCATCAGGTTCTCGCGCCGGTCGTCCACGAGCAGCGCCTTGGCCAACTGGGTCACGAAGTCTCCTCGGTCCGGCTGCCGCTGATCCAGGACGACATCAGCTCGATCAGATCGTCCAGGTCGACCGGCTTGGTGATGTAGTCGCTGCCCCCGGCCGCGAGCGCCGACTCACGGTCACCCGGCATCGCCTTCGCGGTCAGGAAGACGACCGGCAGGTCGGCGAACCGGTGGTTGCGACGAATCTGGCGGGTGGTCTCGTACCCGTCCTGGTCCGGCATCATGGCGTCCATCAGCACGATGTCCACCTCCGGGTGCTCGGCCAGCAGGCGGACACCGTCCGCCCCGTTGTCCGAGTACAGCACGGTCATCCCGTGCAACTCCAACGCGCTGGTGAGGGCGAAGACGTTGCGCACGTCGTCGTCCACGATCAGCACGGTGGAACCGTCCAGCTGGCGGGTGGCCGGCGCTTCCGGCCGTTCCGGCAGCAGCTCCAGCGGCGGCATCAGCAGCGACGACGGCAGGCCGGCGCGCTGCGGGGACGGCGGCTGAGGCGCGACCACCGCGTCCGGGGCCAGCACGTGCGGCACGAACAGGGTGAAGGTCGACCCCTGCCCGGGTGCCGACGACACGGTGATCGTGCCGCCGATCAGCCGGGCCAGGTCACGACTGATCGACAGGCCCAGGCCGGTGCCACCGTAGCGACGGCTGGTGGTGCCGTCCGCCTGCTGGAACGCCTCGAAGATGATCGAGAGCTTGTCGTCGGAGATGCCGATTCCCGTGTCGATCACCGTGAAGGCGATCACCTGCTGGGCGTTGGTCAACGCCGGCACGTCGAAGACCACGTTCTCCGCCGCCGGGGCGATCCGCAGCGTCACCGCACCGTTGTCGGTGAACTTCACCGCGTTGGAGAGCAGGTTGCGCAGGATCTGCTGCAGCCGCTGCGCGTCGGTGACCAGCGCGGCCGGCAGATCCTTGCTCACCCGTACCTGGAAGTCCAGGCTCTTCTCCTCGGCCTGCGGCGCGAACGCCTGCTCGACGTAGCCGCGGATCTCCGCGAACCGGATCTCGGTCGGCTCGACGTCCATCCGACCAGCCTCGATCTTGGACAGGTCGAGGATGTCGTCGATCAGCGAGAGCAGATCCGAGCCCGCGCTGTGGATGGTCTTGGCGAACTCGATCTGCTTCGGGTTGAGGTTCTGCTCCGAGTTCTCGGCCAGCAGGCGGGCCAGCAGCAGCAACGAGTTCAGCGGCGTACGCAGCTCGTGGCTCATGTTGGCCAGGAACTCCGACTTGTACGCCGAAGCCCGGGTGAGCTGCTGCGCCTTCTCCTCCAGGCCGAGCCGGGCCAGCTCGATCTCCCGGTTCTTCGTCTCGATGTTGCCCTTCTGCTCGGAGAGCAGCGTGGCCTTCTCCTCCAGCTCGGCGTTGGTGCGCTGCAACTCCGCCGACTGCTCCTGGAGCTCGTGCGCCAGCCGCTGCGACTGGGCCAGCAGCTCCTCCGTACGCCGGTTGGCCTGGATGGTGTTGACCGCGATGCCGATGGTGAGCACCAGCCGCTCCAGGAACGACAGGTGCAGCTCGGAGAAGGAGACCACGCTGGCGAACTCGATCACCCCGAGCAGCTCCCCCTCGAACAGCACGGGGAGCACCACCAGATCGGACGGTGGTGTCTCGGCCAGGCCGGAGCGCAGGGTCAGCCGGCTGTTCGGGGAGGCGCTGACCCGGATCGTCCGGCGGGAGAGCGCGGTCTGGCCGACCAGCCCCTCACCCGGCCCGAAGGTGACGTCGTGCCCCCGCGCCACGTACCCGTAGGAGGAGGTCAGCCTCAGCCGCATGCTGCCGTCGGTGTCGTCGGCCAGGAAGAAGGCGCCGAGCTGGGCGTCCACCAGCGGAGTCACCTCCGTCATGATCATGCGGCAGACCTCGACCAGGTCCCGCTGGCCCTGCAACAGGCCGCCGATCCGGGCCAGGTTCGAATCCAGCCAGCCCTGTTCGGCGTTCTTCTTGGTCGTCTCCCGGAGGGTGACGATCATCTGGTTGATGTTGTCCTTGAGCTCGGCGACCTCGCCCTGGGCCTTGACCGCGATCCGCTGGGTCAGGTCGCCCCGGGTCACCGACGTGGACACCTGGGCGATGGCCCGCAGCTGGGTGGTGAGGGTCGAGGCGAGCTGGTTGACGTTCTCGGTGAGGTCCCGCCAGGTGCCGGAGACGCCCTTGACCTGCGCCTGGCCACCGAGCTTGCCCTCGATGCCGACCTCGCGGGCCACCCGGGTCACCTCGTCGGCGAACGACGAGAGCTGGTCCACCATCGTGTTGACCGTGGACTTCAGCTCCAGGATCTCGCCCTGCGCGTCCACCGTGATCTTCTGCGACAGGTCACCCTTGGCCACCGCCGTGGTGACCGAGGCGATGTTCCGGACCTGGCTGGTCAGGTTCGACGCCATCGAGTTCACGTTGTCGGTCAGGTCCCGCCACGTACCGCTGACGCCCTTGACCTGGGCCTGACCGCCGAGCTTGCCCTCGGTGCCCACCTCGCGCGCGACGCGCGTCACCTCGTCGGCGAACGACGAGAGCTGATCCACCATCGTGTTGACCGTGGACTTCAGCTCCAGGATCTCGCCCCGGGCGTCCACCGTGATCTTCTGCGACAGGTCACCCTTCGCCACCGCCGTGGAGACCTGTGCGATGTTCCGCACCTGGGCAGTCAGGTTCGACGCCATCGAGTTCACGTTGTCGGTCAGGTCCCGCCAGGTGCCGGCGACGCCGCGGACCTGGGCCTGACCGCCGAGCTTGCCCTCGGTGCCCACCTCGCGCGCGACGCGCGTCACCTCGTCGGCGAACGACGACAGCTGATCCACCATCGTGTTGACCGTGGACTTCAGCTCCAGGATCTCGCCCCGGGCGTCCACCGTGATCTTTTGCGACAGGTCACCCTTCGCCACCGCCGTCGTAACCGAGGCGATGTTGCGGACCTGGCTGGTCAGGTTCGACGCCATCGAGTTCACGTTGTCGGTCAGGTCCCGCCACGTACCGCTGACGCCCTTGACCTGCGCCTGACCACCCAGGTTGCCCTCGGTGCCCACCTCGCGCGCGACGCGCGTCACCTCGTCGGCGAACGACGACAACTGGTCGACCATGGTGTTGACGGTGTTCTTCAGCTCCAGGATCTCGCCCTGTGCGTCGACCGTGATCTTCTGCGACAGGTCACCGCGCGCCACCGCCGTGGACACCTGGGAGATGTTGCGGACCTGGCTGGTCAGGTTGCCGGCCAACTGGTTGACGTTCTCGGTGAGGTCGCGCCAGGTGCCGGAGACGCCACGGACCTGGGCCTGACCGCCCAACTTGCCCTCGATGCCCACCTCACGGGCCACGCGGGTCACCTCGTCGGCGAACGACGACAACTGGTCCACCATCGTGTTGACGGTGTCCTTCAGCTCCAGGATCTCGCCCTGCGCCGCCACGGTGATCTTCTGCGACAGGTCACCGCGGGCCACCGCCGTGGAGACCTGGGCGATGTTGCGGACCTGGGCGGTCAGGTTCGACGCCATCGAGTTGACGCTGTCGGTCAGGTCCTTCCAGGTGCCGGCCACGTTCGGCACCTCGGCCTGGCCGCCGAGCTTGCCCTCGGTGCCCACCTCGCGGGCCACCCGGGTCACCTGCTCCGCGAAGAGCCGCAGCGTGTCGGTGAGGTAGTTGATGGTGTGCGCCAGCTCGGCGACCTCACCCTTGGCCGAGACGGTGATCTTCTGCGACAGGTCGCCCTTGGCCACCGCCGTGGACACCTGGGAGATCGACCGCACCTGGTAGGTGAGGTTCGACGCCATGGTGTTCACCGAGTCGGTGAGGTCCTTCCAGGTGCCGGCGACGCCCCGGACGTCAGCCTGGCCGCCGAGCTTGCCCTCGGTGCCCACCTCGCGGGCCACCCGGGTCACCTCGTTGGAGAACGACGAGAGCTGGTCGACCATCGTGTTCACGGTGCGCCCGATGCGCAGGTACTCACCGCGCAGCGGCCGGCCGTCGATCTCCAGCGCCATGTGCTGGGAGAGATCACCGTCGGCGACCGCCACGATCACCCGGGCGATCTCGGTGGTCGGGCGGCCCAGGTCGTCGATCAGCGAGTTGATCGCCCGCTGCCCCTCCGCCCAGGAGCCGTCCAGCCCTTCGTCGTCCAGCCGCTCGGTGAGCCGGCCGTCCCGACCGACGATCCGGCTGATCCGCCGCAGGTCGAGGTACTGCCGCTCCTGGCTCGACACCACCTCGTTGAAGGCGTCCGCCACCTCACCGGCCCGGCCCGCCCGTCGGGGCAGCCGGACCTTCAGGTCGCCGCGGCGGACCTGTCGCAGCGCCTCGATCAGCTCACCGAGGAGCGCCTCGTGGTCGGGCGCGGACGGATCCGCGACCGCCTGCTTCGCCGTGGTCATCATTCCTCGCTCAACTCGGGGGCGCCGGCCCGTACGGACACGCCGGCCACCCCATATTGTGCCCGCGCGCGCCGCAGTGCCAGGGTGCGCGACCCGCCAGCGGCCCGACCGACACAACCGATCCGCTCGATGCGGCCGATCCGACACGCCGGGTCGGACACCTCGCCCCGAGCCCGTACGCGCCCGGTGGGCGCACCGGACTCGTCGGGGATCGTCGCCCCCCTGCTCCACCACAGGGTGCCCTTTCCCCCCGGCGGGGCGGTCGGCTTGGCACCTGGTGGGGCGACGGTGGAGGATACGAGGGTGTCAGCCGAGGCGGGGCCCGCGACGGCCGGAGCCCGGAACGGGGCTGCCCGGCGTGTCCGGCTGCCCGCCGACCGCCGTACGCCCGCCGCCGCCCGCGCGGTGGTCCGTTCGGTGTTGACCGAGGCGCACCTGGACGAGTTGGTCAACGAGGCGTTGCTGCTCACCACCGAGTTGACCACCAACGCCGTCGAGCACGCCCGCACCGAACTGGACATCGAGGTGGTCGCGGACGAGTTCGGGCTGTCCGTGACCGTCTCCGACTTCGCTCCCGGCTCGGGCGACGAGCTGACCGTCGGCACCCGCAACGACGCCACCGAGATCAACGAGGTCTCCGAGCGGGGTCGAGGGCTGCTGCTGGTCGACCACTTCGCCAGCCGCTGGGGCACCACGTACCTGCCCACCGGCAAGGGCGTCTGGTTCCGGCTGGACCGCCCCGGCACCGACCCATCCGACGGCGAGGCCCTCGGCGACTCGACACCGGCCAGCAACGGCACCGGGGCGGCCGTCGACAACTCCGCGCCGAGCGCCGGCGCGATGAGCGAACTCATGCAAACCAGCCCCGACGTGTACGCGGACGATCCGCTGCCCGACTTCGCCACCAACCTGCTGAGCCGGGTCGCCGAGATGGTGGGCGCGGCCGGCGGCACGATCCGACTGGACCGGGGCGACGGGCAGGGCCGCCAGGTGCTGGCCCGCTTCGGCCGGCCGGCCCGCCCCGGCGGCGAGCTGCTCCGGGTGCCGTTGACGGTGCACCGCCCGTACGCCGGGGAGCTCGAGCTGGACGCCGCGCCGTCGGCGTACGCCCGACCGCTGGCGGTGCTCACCGCCGAACGGCTGTCGCTGCACCTGGAGAACGACCGGCTTCGCCGGGTCGACGTCCGCCGACAGGTCTGGCTGACCTTCCTGGCCGAGGCGAGCGAGCTGCTGGCCCAGTCACTGGACGTCGAGCTGACGATGGCGCTGATCCCGCAACTGGTGGTGCCCCGGCTGGGCCAGTGGTGCGCGGTGCACACCGCCGACGAATGGGGCCGGCTCAAGCTGGCGGCGGCCAGCCACGCCGACGAGTCGATGCTGCCGCAGCTGCACAAGGTGCTGGCGGAGACCGGCCCGGACTCGATCCAGGCCCGGCTGCGTGAGGCGTCCCGCAGTGCGGCGCAGATCCCGCTCGGCGGGCCGATGGAGGGGTTCGCGGTCCCGCTGATCGCCCGAGGGCAGCGGCTCGGCACCCTGGCGGTGGGGCGGCATCAGCGGCACCGGCACGACCCGGACGAGGTGGCCGTACTGGAGGACGTGGCCCGCCGGGCCGCGCTGGCCATCGAGAACGCCCGGATCCACGCCGAACGCCGCCGGGTGGCCCAGACGCTCCAACAGTCCCTGCTGCCTCCGGTGCTGCCGGTGGTGGACGGGATCGGCTTCGCCGCCGAGTACGTCCCGACCGGGGACGACGCGGAGGTGGGCGGCGATTTCTACGACGTGGTGCCGCTACCCGACGGGCGTTGGCTGGTGGTGATCGGGGACGTTTCGGGCAAGGGCGTCCAGGCTGCCGCCGTCACCGGCCTCGTACGGGACGTGATCCGGGTGCTGGTCGGCGATGGCAAGCCGTTGCCGGAGGCGCTGGCCCGGCTGAACGAGACGCTGGTCGAGCGGGGCGGTGGCCGGTACTGCACGTTGGCCCTGGCGGCGGTCGGGCCGGGCGACGGTGACCACCTGGATGTCTCGCTGCACCTGGCCGGGCACGACCGACCGGTGCTGCTGGCCGGCGCGGGCGGTGCCGGGTTCGTCGGCATCGGAGGCACGGCGCTGGGCCTGCTCGACACGATCACCTCGCCGACGGCGCAGATCACGCTCGCCCCGGGTGACTCCCTGATCTTCTACACCGACGGGGTCACCGAGCGGCGGCGCGGCCGGGAGCTGTTCGGCACCGACCGGCTGCGCGACGCGGCCGCGCCACTGGCCGGCTACTCGGCCGACGTGGTGGCCGCCCGGCTGCGTGCCGCCGCGATCAACTTCTCGGTCGAACCGCCCCGGGACGACATCGCCGTCCTGGTGCTCCGCAACGACGCGACCTGACCGCCGCACACGGGCCACCTGATCTCGATGGACGCCTTAGATTGACGCTCATGTCGAGCGTCGCGCAGATTGCGCCGTCCTCCCGACCGGTCGTCCGGGCGCTGATCGTCGGGCAACTGGTGGCCATCGGTGCGTTCCTCACCGTGCTGCTGCTCTACCTGGGCCGGATGGCGACCGCCGGCGTCGGCCCGGCCGAGATGCTGACCGGCGCGTACGACCCCAAGGACCTGATCCCGTCCGGCGTGGACGCGTTCTACTGGGTCTACGGCGTGGTGTCGCTGCTCTACCTGGTGGGCGCACTGGTCGGGCCGCCGCTGGCGCTCGTCGCGGTGGCGCTGCTCGCCCGGGAGCGCGACACCCTCCCCCGGTCGACCCGGACGCTCCTGCTGGCCGGCGCGGTGGGCACGGTGCTGGTGCTGGTCGCACGGCTTACCCCACCACTTCTGGACATGCACCGGTGGTGGCTCGACTGATCGACCGGCGGCAGCCCGGCGGACTGACCGACCGGCGGCAGCCTGCCTGGCGCGGTCACAGGCCGCCGGGAAGGCGCCCGGGGGCGAGTCGGTGCTGCGGGTCGAGATGCTCCTTCGCGGCCCTCAACTGGGCCAGACCGGCCAGCTCACCCCAGAGGTCGACGGCCTGCCGGACCGGCGCGGGAGCGGAGACCACCACGCAGCGGCCTTGCCGAGCCAGCAGCACCCCCCGGACGGCGGCCAGGATGGACGCCACCCGGTCGGGGGCCAGCGCGCCTGGCAGCGCCGCGTGCACCACGCCCAGCCCGGCCGAGCCCCGCACCGGCACCGGGGCACCGGCCGCGTCCCGCAGCGCGTAGACGGCGGCGTGCAGGTCGCTGATCGGCACCTCCAGGCGCAGCGCCGTGTCGCCGGGCGCGAACGGATAGCGGCGCCACCACTGTGGCGCGGAGTCGGTCACCATGGCCTCCCCGTGCAGCAGGCCGACCAGGCGCTCGGCGCGCTCCGTGACGTCGGCCGGGCCGCCCTCGAGCAGCACCACCAGGCTGCCCGCTCGCGACGGAGCGCTGGCCCGCCCGGCCATCGACGGGTGGCGCTCCCGCGCGGTGGCGGCCGGGTGCCCCGGCGGGTATGGAGTGCGCGGCCGCGGCGTGCCGCCCGGGAGGTCCAACTCGATGGCGGCCGGCTCCAGCCGGGCGGCGAGGATCGTCTGGATCAGCTCGTGCACCTCCAGCGGCGTCCACACTGGCCGGGAGATCCACAGCCGGCTGGCCGGCACCGGTTGCACCCGCAGGCTGGCCGAGACCAGCACGCCGAGCGCGCCCTGCGAGCCGCAGAGCAGTCGGGCCAGGTCGAGCCCGGGTGCGCCGCCGCCCGCGCTGACCAACTCGCCGTCGGCGCCCAGGTAGCGAACGCCGAGGAGTTGGTCGCACGGGCTGCCGTGGCGGTGCCGCAACGGGCCGGACTCACCGGCGGCGAGCACCCCGCCCAGGGTCGCCCCGGGAGACGGCGCGTCCATCGCCAGCCGTTGCCCGGTGCGCTCCAGAGTGGCCTGCACGGCCCGCACCGGCGTGCCGGCGCCAACCTCGACCACCGAGGCGCCGACCGGCTCGTGGCCGATGCCGGCCAGCCGGCCGGTGTCGAGCAGGATGTCGACCTGCGCTGGCGTGGCGCCCCAGTCGATCTTCGTGCCGGCGCCCCGGGGCACCACCGCCAGGTCGTTCGCTGCGGCCAAACGCAGCACCTCGGCTGCGGCACGCGGGCTGCCCGGCACCGCCACCCAGCGTGCCGACCGGCCGGCCACCTCGTCGGCCGGCCCGGCGAGGCGGGCGAACGGCGGACCGCAGATCGCCGTCAACCGCCGGGTGATCTCGAGGGCTCCGGACCGGCCGAGGTAACGCGCTGCTGCCGCCATGGCGGTTATCGTACATGTGTTCGAACGATGTGGCGGCGCAGATCGGGATGACGCTGGTCCGGCGCGCGACGGGGGCCGGCCGGTAACGTGGCCGCGTGACCACCGAGACTGCCCCGCCCGCGGCGAAGCGGGTGCCCACCGAGCGCACCCACCACGGCGACACCGTCATCGACGAGTACACCTGGCTCGCCGCCAAGGACGACCCGGAGACGATCGCCTACCTGACCGCCGAGAACGCGTACACCGAGGAGCGCACGGCGCACCTGGAGGAGCTGCGCGCGGAGCTGTTCGAAGAGACCCGTCGGCGCACCCAGGAGACCGACCTGTCCGTGCCGACCCGCAAGGACGGGCACTGGTACTACACCCGCACGGTCGAGGGCCAGCAGTACGGCGTGCACTGCCGGCGCGCGGTCCGCGACTCCGAGACCGACCCGCCGGTGAGCGCCGACGGCGCCCCGCTCGACGGCGAGGAGGTGCTGCTCGACGGCAACCTGCTGGCCGAGGGGCACGATTTCTTCTCCCTGGGCGCCTTCGACGTGAGCCCGGACGGGCGCTGGCTGGCCTACTCCACCGACTTCTCCGGCGACGAGCGGTTCACCCTGCGGGTGAAGGACCTGACCACAGGTGAGCTGCTGCCGGACGAAATTCCGGACACGTTCTACGGCACCGCCTGGTCGGCCGACGCGTCGGTGCTGTTCTACGTGACCGTGGACGACGCCTGGCGGCCGAACCGGGTCTGGCGGCACACGGTCGGCTCGGCCGCCGCCGACGACGTCGTGGTGCACCAGGAGGACGACGAGCGGTTCTGGGTCGGCGTGGAGCTGACCCGGTCGGAGAAGTTCATCCTGATCGACATCCACAGCAAGGTCACCAGCGAGGTGCTGGTGATCCCGGCCGGCAACCCGACCGGCGCCCCGGCCGTGATCGCGCCCCGCCGGCAGGGCGTCGAGTACGCCGTGGAGCACCACGGCCACCGCTTCCTGATCCTGCACAACGACGGCGCGGAGGACTTCGCGCTCGCGTACACCTCGGCCGACCTGCCGGGCGACTGGGTGCCGCTGATCGAGCACAGCGCGGGCACCCGACTGGAGGCGGTGGACGCCTTCGCGGACCACCTGGTGGTGTCGCTGCGTACCGACGGACTCACCGGGCTGCGGGTGCTGCCGGTCGGCGGCGGCGACGCGTACGACATCGACTTTCCCGAACCGCTGTACAGCGTCGGGCTGGACGCCAACCCCGAGTACCGCACCCGGCAGGTCCGGCTGCGCTACTCCTCGCTGGTCACCCCCGATTCGATCTACGACTACGACCTGGTGACCCGGCAGATGGTGCTGCGCAAGCAGAAGCCGGTGCTGCCCGGGCCGGACGGGCGGCCGTACGACCCGGCCGAGTACGAGCAGCACCGCGACTGGGCTCTCGCCGACGACGGCACTCGGGTGCCGATCTCGCTGGTCTGCCGGGTGGGCACCCCCCGGGACGGCTCGGCCCCCTGCGAGCTGTACGGCTACGGCTCGTACGAGGCCAGCATGGACCCGTGGTTCTCGGTGGCCCGACTGTCCCTGCTGGACCGGGGCGTGGTCTTCGCGGTGGCCCACACCCGCGGCGGTGGCGAGTTGGGCCGGCGCTGGTACGACCAGGGCAAGATGCTGGCCAAGAAGAACACCTTCACCGACTTCGTGGCGTGCGCCCAGCACCTCGTCAAGGCCGGCTGGACGGCCAGCGACCGGCTGGTCGCCCGGGGCGCCTCGGCCGGTGGCCTGCTGATGGGTGCGGTGGCCAACCTCGCGCCGGACGCGTTCACCGGGATCGTGGCGCAGGTGCCGTTCGTGGACGCGCTCACCTCGATCCTCGACCCGTCGTTGCCGCTCACCGTCACCGAGTGGGAGGAGTGGGGCAACCCGCTGGAGGACCCCGAGGTGTACGCGTACATGAAGTCCTACACGCCGTACGAGAACGTGGCATCGGTGGACTACCCGGCGATCCTCGCGGTGACCAGCCTCAACGACACCCGCGTGCTCTACTCCGAGCCGGCGAAGTGGATCGCCCGGCTGCGGTCGGTCGCCCCGACGGGCGACTACCTGCTCAAGACCGAGATGGGTGCCGGGCACGGCGGTCCGAGCGGCCGCTACGACGCCTGGCGCGAGGAAGCGTTCATCAACGCCTGGATCCTGGATCGCTTCAACCGCGCCTGACGCGCGGGCCGCGTGTCGGGGTGACCGGCACTGAAACCAGGAAGTAGTAGTCTCGGCCGTCGTCGAGGCCACTACTTCCTGGTTGTCGGCGCTTCCTGACCGTTGCTCGATCACCAGGCGGCACGCGTCTGGCCGGCCGGGCCGCCTAGACTTCCGGGGTGGATGACGTGGGCGGAGACCGGGACGGGTCGGGGATCGACGCGCCGCCGGGGGCAGCCCGCCGCATGTCCGCCTGGATGATCCTCGCGGTGGTGACTGCCGCCCTGCTCGTCTGTTGCTGTTCAGCGGCCGTCGGCCTGGTGATCGCCTGGTCCGCCGGCCTCTTTCACGCCGCGAGCTGACCGCCCGTCGTCAATCCGCCGGCGCAATTCACCCCACGACGCGGCACGCTTCTTTCGAGCGACGACTCGTCAATTGCGGTTAGCATTCACCACTGATTGCACGACCTGGGTGGCACCGCCAATTCGCATGGGCGCCGGACACGTCACGTCCGACGCCCCACGAACTGAGGAACTGACTACCGCGTCTGCCAGGTCGCATTGAAAGCGACGTGCCCGTTGTCGCACTTGGCGAAAGACGACCAGGTGCCGACACCCATCCACTCGCCGTACCGGTCGTAATCCGGGGCCCACGGCTTGTCACAACGCGTCTTTGCCCTGAACTGCCCGGTGCCGCCACTGCAGTAGGCGCCAGAGCCGTAGCCGACGGCGGTCGCCGAACAACCCGTCGGTGCGGCTTGGGCTGGCCCTGACACGCCCACGAGGACCGATGCCACAGCGGCAACCGAAAGCAATAACGCACGCTTTTTCATCTTTCCCTACCCCCGTATTGAGACAGCTATTAACGAGCGATTACGGGAATGTATCCGATCGCCAGGAGGCAGTCAAGACCGTCAATTACGGATGAATGTCGAGAAAGTCGAGCCATGTCTGAGTCCCGGTCGTCGAGGGACCCGCACGGCCATGATCACGTCATGACCGCCGAAGGTGGTCATGAGGCGGGGGGCCAGGTGGGATTACGGCCGGTGTAGGCCAGGAGGTGATGCAGGTCCCGAGGGTCCTCGGTGGTGGGAGTCGGGGCCGGGTCGGCGAAGACGCCCATTTTCCGGGCGGTCGGCGCCAGCTGCTCGACCAGCCCGTGCAACTCGGCCACCGCCTCCGGCGCGGGCCGGTACGGCTGGTCCGTGGCGACGGCGAGATCCCAGCCGTGCACGGTGAGGTCCAACAGTGCCATGCCACCGATGACGGTCTGTGGCATGCCCATGCCGGGCGACACACCCTCCAGGGTGGAGGGGTCGGACCAGGCGGTGATCAACCGGTCGGTCTCCGCCTCGAATCGGTCCCGCCAGCCGTCGACGAGGTGGTCGGGCTTCTCGGACCACTCGACCGACCGCTTCTCGGCCAGATCCTGGAAGTTCACCACCACCTCGAACAGGTGGTTGAGCAGGTCGCGGACCGCGTAGTCGCGGCACGGCGTGGGCAGGTCGAGCTGGTCGTCGGCGATGCCGCGCACCACGTCGACGGTTCGCGGCGCGGCCGCCGCCAGCAGATCGCTAGTCTGTGTGGTCATAGGGCCAGCGTATGAGGGTGGTCTTGAAGAAATGCGACAGCGACCGCGTGGCGACAGCCGGGGAATCCTGGACCCCGGGCGACTGCTGCGCGAGGTCAGGTTCCGTCGGCACCTGCCGGCGGAGTCGCTACGCCCCTGGGTCGAGCACTACTGGCTGATCGACTGGGCGTTGAGCGCACCCTTCGAGCAGCGGATCGTGCCGCACCCCGCGGTCAACCTGGTGTTCCGGCGCGACGGCGACGAGAGCCGAGACGACGACGGCGGCAGCGGCGGCGGCGGCGGGCAGGGGACCGGCGAGGTTGCCGGCGTGGGCCGCCACCTGTTTCGGATCACGCTGACCGGCACCGGCCGGGTCTGCGGGATCCAGTTCCGCCCGGGCGGCTTCCACCCGTTCTGGGGCCGATCCGTCGCCGAACTGACCGGTCGCCGGCTGCCGCTGCCCGCCGGCCGGCTCCCACAATTCGACCATCGGATCTGCGCGGGCACCGACGACGACCGTCGCCTCGCGCTGGATGCCCTGCTCACCGCCATGGCACCCGAGCCGGACCCGGTGGTCGACGAAGCCGTCCGGCTGGCCGAGGCGATCCGAACCGACCGTACGGTGCTACGGGTCGACGACTTCGCCGCGCAGCATGACCTCACGGTGCGCCGCCTGCAACGGCTCTTCACCGAGTACGTAGGGGTCGGCCCGAAGTGGGTGATCCGCCGCTACCGGCTCCAGGAGGCCGTCGAGCAGGCCGCCGGAGGCCCGCTGGCCTGGGCGGACCTCGCCGCCGACCTCGGCTACAGCGACCAGGCCCATCTCGTCCGCGACTTCACCGCGGTCGCTGGAGTGTCGCCCGCCGCGTACGCCCGATCGGTCCACTGAGGTCCGATGATCGACCCGGTATCGCTGATGTCGGGGCATCCCAGCGCGGCGGAAACCGCGACATCCCCGATCTCGAGTGGATTGAGGCCGCGGCAGGCGGCCAAGCGGCCCCGCTCAGCGGCGGCGCAGCACGACCACGGCCACGTCGTCCTGGATCTCCGGCGGGGCCAGCTCCATGAGCAGCCGGGAGCAGAACTGCTCCAGATCCTGGTCCACCGTGCCGCACACCGCGGCGATGGCGGCCAGCCCTTCGTCGATGGTGGCGTCCCGGCGCTCGATCAGCCCGTCGGTGTAGAACACCAGCGTGGCGCCGGCCGGCAGGACGAACTCCAGATCGGCCGGGCGGGGCGCACGGACACCGAGCAGCGGTGCCGAGTGCTGCACGAACTCCACCTTGCCGTCGAGGCTGAGCAGCGGCGGCAGGTGACCTGCGCTGGCCAACCGGATCCGCCCGGTCGGCGGGTGCAGCAGCAGCACGCAGAGCGTGGCGATCTCGGCCGGCAGCAGGGTCCGCATCAGCTCGTTGACCCGGTGCAGGATCTCGCCGGGTTGGTGCCCCTCGACCGCGTACGCCCGCACCGCGTGCCGTAGCTCGGCCATCACCGTCGCCGCGTGCAGCGAGTGGCCGGCCACGTCGCCGATCGCCAGCAGCAGGTGCCCGTCGAGCATCACCAGCTCGTAGAAGTCGCCACCCACCTCGGTCTGCGCGCTGGCCGGCTCGTAGCGCACCGCGAGATCCAGACCGGCCACCTCGGGTAGCCGGCGCGGGAGCAGGCTGCGCTGGAGGGTGACCGCGATCCGGTGCTCCTCGTCGAACGAGCGCTGGGCCTCCACCGCCGCCGCCACCGCCTGGGCCAACTGCTTCAGCACCGGGGTCCGGGCGGTCTGGGTGGCGGTCGGGACCACCACGTACAGCGGGGCGCGGTCCTCCCGCAACTTGGCGGCGGCCACCGTCACCGAGTCGCCGGCCGGCCAGTCGACCAGCCCCCAGCGCGCAGGCTCCTCCACCCGGACCGTGGCGCCGGTCGGCACCCCGGTGTCGTCCACCACCCACGGCACCACGGCGGCCTGCGCGCCCGGCCCGGTGCAGATCCCCGCGAGGCAGTCGCCGTCGAAGGTCTCGGCGACCACCGCCACCGGGCTCTTGAAGATCTGCGCGGCACCCTCCGCAGCGGCCTCCAACAGCCGGGCGAAGGTCGGTGCGGCGTGCACGGCCACCGTCGTGTCGGCCAGCACGAGCAGCCGTTCGGCGAGCAACTCGGCGCGCTGCCGGGCCTGGTAGTAGCGCAGCACCGCCCGGGTGGTGGCGATCAGCTCCTCCGGCTCGATGGGCTCAGCCAGGTAGGCGTCCGCGCCCCGGGTCAGCCCCTGGGCACGGTCGGCAACGTCCACGGCGTGCGCAGACACGTGGATCACCGGCATCGCCGGGTGCGCCGTCTTGATCCGTTCGCATACCTCGAAGCCGCTCATGTCGGGCAGGCGGACGTCGAGCACCACCAGGTCGATGCGGTCCACCTCGACCCGGGCCAGCGCCTCGGCGCCGCTCTCCGCCTCCAGCACGGTGAACCCCGCCCGGGTCAGCCAGCTGACCAGCAGGTAGCGCTTGGTGCGACTGTCATCGACCACCAGGATGGTCGCCGGGCCATGATCCATCGTCATCCACCGCCCACCGGCAGGGTGATTGTGAACGTACTGCCCTGGCCCGGCTCGCTGGACAGCTCGAGCGTCCCGCCGAGCAGCGTCACGAGACGCTGGGCGTACGGCAGGCCGAGGCCGGTGCCGCCGACCCGGGTGGCTCCCGGCACCTGGTAGAACTCCTCGAAGATCCGTTCGTGCAGCTCGGGTGCGATGCCCGGCCCGGTGTCGCTCACCGTGAAGCTCCACCGGTCGTCCCGCTGCCGGGCCGCCAGCCGCACCTCGCCGCGCTCGGTGAACTTCAACCCGTTGTGCAGCAGGTTGCGCAGCACCTGGCCGAGCAGCACCTCATCGGTGCGCAGCACGGCCGGCGCGGGCGGCTCCTCCACCACCAGCGCCACCTCAGAGCCGGTGGCCAGCGCGCGCAGCGTGCCGCGCAGCTGACCGAAGACCGGGCGCAGGTCGACCTCGGCCCAGTCTGGTTCGATCCGGCCCGACTCCGCCTTGGCGAGGTCCAGCAGGTCGTTGACCAGACCGAGCAGATCCGTCGCCGAGGAGCGGATCAGATCGACCTGTTGACTCTGCTCGTCGGTCAGCGGGTCGGAGGCGGGGTCGGTGAGCAGCCGCCCCAACCCGATGATCGCGGTGACCGGGGCGCGCAACTCATGGCTCACATTGGCCAGGAACCGGCTCTTGGATTCGCTCGCCGCGCGCAGCTGGGCCGACTTCTCGTCCAGCTCGGCGTAGAGGGCGACCACACCCCGGTTGGTCTCCTCCAACTCCTCGGTGAGCTGGTTGTAGAGCGCCAGCACCCCGTGGTTGGTCTCGGCCAGTTCCTCGTTCAGCACGGCCAGCTCGTCGCGGTGGCTGCGCGCCTCGTCGAGCGCCGCGATGAGCTGCCCGTTCTGCGCGGTCAGCTCGTCCAAGGCGCTGGACGGCGCGATGCGGCCGAGTTCAGCACGGAACTCGGCGAGCCGCTCCGGGGTCGGCGTCGGCGCGTTGGCCGGGACTCGTCGGGACATCCTTACGACCGTAACCCCCTCAACGGTCGACGCGCTCAGTGTGTCGACCAGTCGGGACACCGCGCCGGACTGCGGCTCGTATCGGCCGTCCGGCAGGGCGGCCACCGGCGCCAGGTCGGCGCGCAGGTGGAAGCGGCCGTCGATGCCCGTGTGGACGTGGAAGGAAATGTCCGCGCCGCCGGCCAGTCTCAACAGATCGCGGGCCACCTCACTGAGCGCGGTGGCGATCCGGATCTGGTCCTGATGTTCCAGACCGACCACCGCGGCCACCTCGCGGCCCCGCTGACGGATCACGAAGATGTCCTGCTCGACCCGCAGCGCCATCTGCAGCAACGGCAGCTCGCCCGGCCCGCCGGTCATTCCCAGGACCTCGCAACCAGCACGCAGGCGTCGTCGCGGCGTATCCCGGCGTCGCGCAGTAAGGTCGCCGCCATCACCAGCGGGGACCGTTCGAGCAGGCCCGGATAGTCGGTCAGCTTCCAGCGGTCGACCACTCCGTCGCTGTGCATCACCAGCCGGGCGCCCGGGCCGAACGGGTAGTCGTACTCCCGGACCGTCGGGCGATGGTGCCCGGCGATGCCCGGCAGCGACACCAGCCCTCGGCGCTTTCCATCACCCTCGACCACCACGCCGGAAATGTTGCCCAGACCGGCATAGCGCAGCACACCGTCCGCTGGCACCAGCTCAGCGACCGCCAGCGCGGCGCCACGGGTATGCGACATGGACCTGTGCAGGTGGCCGACCACCGTCGCCGGTGGACCGGCCGGTGCGGAACGGAACGCGGCCAGCGCAGCCTCGGTGGCGGCGGCGGCCAGCGGGCCGTGCCCCAGGCCATCGCTGACCAGCAGCTGGTGCCGCCCCTCGATGACCCGGACGGCGTACCCGTCACCGCTGACCGTCTCACCGGCCAGCGGCCGGGTGAGGGCACCGGCCCAGGACGGCGCAGCCGGCGCGTCCGGCCAGACCTGCACGGCGAGGACGGTGCCCCGGCCGGAGAGCGAGTATCCGTCGAACCAGCTGGCCTGGCGGACGATGGCGCCCAGGCCGATGCCGAGCGTGCCAGCCGTGGAGTGACCGTCCTGCGAGGAGACCGTCAGGTCGGCCATGCCGGGCCCCGAGTCGATGGCCACCAGCTCCACGCCGGCCTCACCGGCGCGGCGTACCGGGCGGAGCAGCAGGACGCCCTCGTCGGCGTGCTTGACCAGGTTGCTGGCCAGCTCGGCGGCGACGATAGCCAGGTCAGCCGTGCGGGGCTCACCCAACCCCAACTGCTCGCCGAGGCGTTCGGCGGCGCGCCGGACGGCGCTGGCCGCGCTGCCGGCCTCCACCCGGAACCAGATACCGCTGTCGGTGACCGCGTCCCCGTTCACCGGGACCACTTGGTGACCGTGATCCGGGTGCCGCTCTCCGCCGATGTCTCGATCTCGAACTCGTCGACGAGTCGCCGGGCACCGCTGAGCCCGAGGCCGAGCCCACCGCCGGTGGTGTAGCCGTCGGTGAGAGCCAGGTCGAGGTCGGGGATGCCGGGCCCGGAGTCGGCGAAGACGATCCGTAGGCCCTTGCGCCGACCGTTGTCCACGGTCGCCACCTCCACCGCGCCGCCACCGCCGTACACCAGGGTGTTGCGGGCCAGCTCACTCGCGGCAGTGACCACCTTGGTCTGGTCGACCAGGGAGAGTTTGACGGCGACCGCCACCGTACGGACCATCTGCCGGACCCGCACCACGTCCTGGTCGCTCCGGATCGCCTGCGCCTGTGGCTGGCCCAGGTCGATACCCGCGGTCATGACGTGGCCGTCTCGGCGTCCGGATCGTCGTCGAGCTGGTCGTCGAGCTCGTTGCCGCGGCTCGCGGCGATGAGCTCCATGCCGCGCTCGACGTTCAGCGCGGTACGGATGCCGTTCAGCGACAACCCCAGCTCGACCAGGGTGATGGCGACGGCTGGACGCATCCCGACCACCACCGTCTCCGCGTCGAGCACCTTGGAGATCGACGCGATGGTGGAGAGCATCCGCCCGACGAACGAGTCGACGATGTCCAACGCGGTGATGTCGATGATGACGCCGTGGCAGCCGGTGTCGACGATCCGCTCGGCGAGGTCGTCCTGGAGCTGGACCGCGGTCTGGTCGGACATGTCGAGCTGGATGGAGACGAGCAGGATGTCGCCGATCTTGAGAATCGGCACCCGTTCCATCAGACGTCCCGACGGGGTTGCCGGCGGGCGGTCTCCACCCCGGTCAGCCGCAGCACGTGACGCAGGGCGTCGGCGAGGCTGGCCTTCGTGGCGATGTCGCCGAACTCGATGCCGAGGGCGACGATGGTCTGGGCGATCTGCGGGCGGATGCCGGAGATGATGCAGTCGGCGCCCATCAGCCGGGCTGCCACCACGGTCTTGAGGATGTGCTGGGCGACCTGGGTGTCCACCGCCGGAACGCCGGTGATGTCGATGATCGCGTACGGCGAGCCGGTGTCGACCAGCGTCTGCAGCAGCCGCTCCATCACCACCTGGGCCCGCGCCGAGTCCAGGGTGCCGACCAGCGGGACCGCGACCACGCCGTCCCAGAGCTTGACCACCGGGGTGGAGAGCTCGAGCAACTGCTCGGCCTGGTCGGCGATCAGGCTCTCCCGGGTGCGTACGAAGCTCTCGAAGGTGAACAGGCCCATCTCGTCGACCAGCCTGGAGAACGCGACGTAGTCGGGCAGCGCGGTGGCGCCGCCGGCCTCCTGCACCAGCTCGGCCAGCACCTCTTTGAGCGCGAAGACACTGATCGCGGTCTCGGTGGCGGAGAAGCCCTGTCGGGCCCGGCCCCGGGACAGATCGGAGAGCGCGGCGCGCAGTTCGACGGCGTTCTCGGCGGGCAGGTCGATGATGCCTTGCTCACCGGCGGTGACGATGGCGTTGTGCAGATCCTGAACCTGCCGGCGCAGCTCCGCCTGACTCAGCCGGCCACGCAACGAACTGGCGACGATCTCGGTCCACCGCTGGGTGACCCGTTCGGCGTGCCCGCTCAGCAGCGCAGCGAGTCGACCACTTTCCTCGGCGCTCAACGCCATTGCCAAACCCCCCTCGACCTGGACCGGGCCGGACTCTATCACCGGGGACCGACCAACTACTTGCCGCAGAGCAACGGAATGACGGTGGCCACCGGATCCCGGCTCCCGTTCCACGCACGAGCCCGATAGTGGGATACCGTTCCCCCGATAACAGGAGGTCTGGCGAATGTCCTTGACGGTGCACACGGAACAGCGCGGCGACGTGGTCGTCGTGTCGGTCGCGGGCGAGCTGGATATGGCGACCGCACCGCAGTTGCAGGACCAGATCACCGACCTGCTCGACAAGGGCCGTTGCCGGCTGGTGTTCGATCTGGCGGACGTCTCGTTCTGCGACTCGACCGGTCTGTCGGTCTTCGTCCGCGCCAAGAACAGCTGCGACGAGGCCGGCGGCGTGGTGCGGTTGGCCGCCCCGCAGCGGGGGGTGCTGCGCATCCTCGAGGTGAGTGGCCTCGTCGAGGTGCTGCACACCTACCCGACGGTGGATCAGGCCGTCGCCGGCGAACCGACTCCGGCCTCCTCCTGACCGCAGGCGCTCGTCACTCGTCCTCCACGAAGCGGGGGCGAGCGATCGCCATGCCCGCCGCCGTCTGCACGGCCAGCGCGACCAGCAGGAATCCGATCGGCGCGGTCCAGCCGCCGGTCGCCTCGTAGAGGATGCCGACCAGCATCGGCCCGAGGGCAGCGATCAGGTACCCGGTGCTCTGCGCGAACGCGGAGAGCGCGACGGTCCCCTCGGCGGTGCGGGCGCGCAGGCCGATGGCCAGCAGGATCAGCGGGAAGGCGCCCTGGCCGATCGCCAACAGCAGCACCCACAGCAGCGCGGCGCCGCGCGGGGCGAACGCCAACCCCAGGTAGGCCAGCGTCGACGAGGTGGTCAGCCCGAGCACCAACGGACGCAGGCTGGGCAGTCGGCTGGCCAGGGTGGGCATCAGCAGCGCGATCGGCACACCGAGCGCGGTCACCCCGGCAAGCAGGAGCCCGGCCGACTCCGGCTGGTAGCCGGCGTCCCGGAACAGTTGGGCCAGCCACCCCATGATCGCGTACCCGCTGAGCGACTGCGCCCCGAAGTAGACCGCCATCGCCCACCCCAGCCGGGTCCGCGCCGGCCGGACCCGTGCGGGCGCGGCGACGGCCACCGTCGGGGTCGCCCGCCGCGCGGCCGCCCGGGTCCGCAGAGCCAGCGGCACCCACGGGAGTACGGCCACCGCGGCCATCACGGCCCAGATGCCGAGCCCGGCACGCCAGGACCCGAAGGCGTGCGCGATCGGCACCGCGGTGGCGGCAGCCACCGTCGTGCCTGCGGTCAACGCCATCGTGTACGCCCCGGTGACCAGGCCGGCGCGGTGCGGGAAGTGTTGTTTGACCAGCATCGGCAGCAGGATGTTCGCGACCGCGATGCCGCCCAGCGCCAGCGCGCTGGTGAGCAGGAAGACCCAGGTCGAGTCGGTGACGACCCGGAGGACCTGACCGGCGGCGAGGGCGAGCATGCCGACCAGCAGCAGCCGGGCCGGCGCGACCCGGCGGACCAGCCACGGGGTGAGCGCGCCGACGCCCGCGAACGCGATGGTCGGCAGGGTGGTGACCAGGCCGGCGGTGGTTCCGGAGAGCCCCAGTCCGTCGCGAACCTCGTCGAGCAGGGCGCCGAGGCTCGTCACCACCGCGCGCAGGTTGAGCGCGACCAGCAGCATTCCGACCAGCACCAGCGCGCCACCGGTGGCCGGCCGGCCCGACGTGGGCCGCGAATCGGCCTCGGCGGTCGGCACGGGTACGGCGGAGGGCGTGGGCAGCGCCGGAGCGGCGGTCGGTGGCGGGGTCATGACGTCTAACCTACAATCATGGGATGAATTCTGGCCGAGTCCTGTAACCAATGCCACCGTCGGTAAATTCCGCCTCCGCGCCGCCCGTGCCACCCCGTGGGCACCGCGTCCGGCAGACGATTGAGCAGCTCCGGGCCCGGATCCTGGGCGGCGAATGGCCGGTCGGCGGGCGCATCCCCACCGAGCCCCAGCTCGTCGCCGCACTGGGCGTCGGGCGGAACACCGTCCGTGAGGCGATCCGCGCTCTGGTGCACGCCGGAGTGCTGGAGCCACGCCAGGGCTCCGGCACCTACGTGGTGTCCACCGACGAGCTGGCGCCGGTGGTGGCCCGCCGCCTCGGCGACGACCGGATGACCGAGGTCATCGAGGTTCGGCGCGCCCTGGAGGTGGAGGCGGCCCGGCTCGCCGCGCTGCGGCGTACCCCGGAGGACCTGGCGGCGCTCGACGGCGCGCTCGCCGAACGGGAGGCGGCCTGGCGCGACGGCGGGGTCGCCGTGTTCGTCGAGGCGGACGCGGCGCTGCACACCGCGGTGGTCGCCGCCGCCCACAACCCCATGCTCGCCGAGCTATACGCCTCGCTCGGCGCCGCACTGCGCAGCACGCTCGCCCAGGCGACGGGGGGCGCGCTCACGCCCGAGCGGTACGTCGACCACACCCGGCTGGTCGAGGCGATCCGGGCCGGCGATCCGGCACTGGCGACCATCGAGGCCGGGGCTTTTCTGGAGGCCCCTCCCGGGGCATAGGTTGTGCCGGACGGAAAAGCGGACACCTCGGGAGTGCGGATGCTCAAGGGTTTCAAAGACTTCATCATGCGCGGCAACGTCGTCGACCTGGCGGTCGGTGTCGTCATCGGCGCCGCGTTCACAGGCGTGGTCACCCAACTCACCAAGTCGTTCCTCGAACCGCTCGTTCGCGTGATCATCGTGCTGATCACCGGCAACAAGGACGGGCTCAGCGGCTCGACGCCGGAGTTTCGCGGGATCCCATTCGACTGGGTGGCCTTCGTCAACGCGACGATCACCTTCCTACTCACCGCGATGGCGCTCTACTTCCTGGTCGTCTACCCGATGAACCGGCTGGCCGAGCGGCGCAAGCGGGGCGAGGAGCCGCCGCCCTCGGCGCCGAGCGAGGAGGTCAAGCTGCTCACCGAGATCCGGGACGCGCTGGTCTCCGCCGGCCACACCACCCCGGTCCAGCAGCGCGGGGCGCTGGACGACGTGCTGGGCCGCCGCACCGAGCCGCCGTCGCCGCGCTGACCGACGATGCACATCGGCCCCTGCGGGATTCCCGCAGGGGCCGCGCACTCTCGTACGTGTGTTCGATAGAGTCCCGCCATGGAGCAGCGGAAGCACTGGTGGAACGGGAAATGGGGGCGGCTGGCCCGGCGGGACGTCTTCCTCCGGGTGGACGCCGACCGGTGGCACGTCGAGCAGCGGGCCGGCGGCGCCGAAGGGATCTCCCGGTTCTATGAGTACGGCAGTGCGGACGACGCCGAGGAGACGGTTCGGGCGCTGCTCGACGGCCCGGACACCTGGCGGGAGCTGTCGCCGCGCCCACGGAGCGTTTGATCCGGCGCCGACCAGGGAACCGCGCCAGGATGGAGCAGCAGGGCACCGACAAGCAGACGACCATCTCCCGGGTCACCACCGGCATGCCGGTGATCGACGCCGCCGGCACCGAGGTCGGGACCGTGGACCTCGTCCAGCGGGGTGACCCGAACGCGGTGACCGTGCAGACGCCGACCGCCGACCCGGGCAGCAGTCTGGATGAGCTGATCGAGGCGACCGCCGTCGACGAGCCCGAGGTGCCGGCCGATGTGGCGGCGCGGCTGCTGCACGGCGGCTACCTGAAGGTCTCGACCGAGCTGACCCGCACCGGCGCGGTCTACGTACCGGCCGACCGGATCGGGTCGGTGGCCGACGGCCGGGTCCGCCTCGCGGTCGGCGTCGCGGATCTGCCACCCGAGGAGTGACCGCTCCCGATCAATGATGTCGGGGTGTCCGGTCGGCGGAAGAGCAGCAGCATCAGGCAGCCGGCGACCAGCCCCCAGAACGCGCCACCCACGCCGATCAGCGCGACCCCGGAGGCGGTCACCACGAAGGTGACCACGGCGGCCTCGCGGGTGGTCGGGTCGGTCACCGCCGAGGCGAGCGCGGTGGCCAGCGCGCCCAGTAGGGCCAGCCCGGCGACCGCCTCGATGAGGATCGGCGGGGCGACCGCGACCAGCGCGGTCGCCACCCCGGCGCCCAGCCCGAGCAGGGCCAGGCCGACACCGGCGGTGACCGAGGCGACCCACCGACGCTCCGGGTCCGGGTGCGCGTCGGGACCGGCGGCCAGTGCGGCGGTGATCGCCGCCAGGTTCACCGCATGCCCGCCGGCCGGGGCGGCCAGCAGGCTGGCCAGCCCGGTGGCCCGCAGCGCGGCGCCGAACGGCGGGCGGTAGCCGTAGCCGACCAGCACCGCCATGCCGGGCACGTTCTGCGCGGCCATCGTGACCAGGAAGAGCGGCACCGCGAGCCCGAGCAGCGCGGACGCGTTCCACGCCGGTGCGCTCAGGGTCACCGACGGGATCAGCGCCGCACCGGACAGGCCGGTCGGTGGCGCGGTCAACGCGATCGCCGCCACCGCCACCACCAGCGCGCCAGGCACCGCCCAGCGGCGGGCGAACCGGTGCAGCAACAGCCAGCCGAGCACCACCGGGCCGGCCACCGCGGGCAACTCGACCAGGGCGCGGACCGGCGCGGTGCACAGCGGCAGCAGCACCCCGGCGAGCATCGCCCCGGCCACCGGCTTCGGAATGGCGGCCACCGCTCGGCTGAGTGGCGGGAACAGCCCGGCGGCCACGATCAACAGGCCGGAGACGAGGAAAGCGCCCACCGCGACCGGCCACCCGCCCGGCGGCGGCCCGGTCGCCACCAGCAGCGCCGCGCCCGGTGTGGACCAGGCGACGCTCATCGGGACCCGGTGCCGCCAGCCCAGCCAGGCGGCGGCGAGGCCGCACGCCACGCAGAGCGCGAGCAGGCCGGACGCCGCCTGCGCGTCCGACGCGCCGACGGCCCGCAGACCGGCCAGCACAACGGTGAACGAGCTGGCGAACCCGACCAGCGCGGTCACCGCGCCGGCCAGCACCGGTTGTGCCCGTCCGGCCATCCCAGCCCTCCACATGTGTTCCGTTTACGGAACGACGACGTGTAGCACGATAGCCGGATGCCGCAGCCACCACCAGCCCGCCGACCGGGCCTCGACGTGGACCCCGCCATCGTCGGCCGCCGGGTCCGCGCCCTGCGGGAGGAGCGGGGCATCTCGCTGTCCAACCTGGCCCGGCTCGCCGGCATCGGAAAGGCCACCCTCTCCGGCCTGGAGCACGGCACCCGCAACCCGACCCTGGAGACGCTCTGGGCGGTCACCGCGCAGCTCGGCGTGCCGTTGACCGCCGTACTGGCCGAGCCCGCCGCCGCGCCCACCGTGCACGGCGCAGCGGTCAGCGCCACCCTGCTGGAGGTGTTCACCGACGCCGACGCGACCTACGAGCTGTACCGGATGCGGGTCGCCCCCGGGCCGGGGCAGCTCTCCCCCGCCCACCAGCCGGGGGTCACCGAGCACGTCACCGTCTTCGCCGGAGTGCTGTGCGCCGGTCCGGCCGACGCGCCGCTGACCGCCCCGGCCGGCGGTCACATCCGCTGGGTCTCGGACGTGCCACACAGCTACACGGCGGTCGGCGACGAGGAGGTCGCCGCGAGCCTGCTGCTGCGCTACCCGCGTGCCTGAGCCACGGCCCGGCGCGGCCCGGAACCGCTCAGCTGTCGACTGGAGCCGGGACCGGCGGCCGGTGCCGGACCGCCCAGAGCGCCACCTCGGTCCGCGACGCTGAGCCGGTCTTGCGCAGCAGGTTGGACACGTGCACGGTGACCGTCCGCACCGAGATGCCGAGCGCCTTCGCAACCTGCTTGTTGGACATCCCGTCGACCAGGCAGCCGAGCACCTCGACCTCCCGACCCGTCAGCTCCGGGTCGACCACCGACGCCCGGTCGACCGATGCCGCCGGAGGGCGCGGCCCGGGCAGCCGCCGCAGCAACGCGTCCGGCCCGTCACCGGCGTGCGCGGCCAGCAGCTCGGTCAACGTGTACGGGTTGCCGCCGGTGCGCCGCCAGACCGCGGTGACCAGCCGATCGGACGGGCTCGTGCCCTCGTACACCTGGGTCAGCACCTCGGCCACCTCGGCCGGGCGCAGCGGGCCGAGGTGCTGGCGGACGGCGCGGCGGACCCCGCAGAGCCGGGCCAGCGCACGGTGGGTCAGCTCCGGCACCACCGCGTCCGCGGCCGGACGGCTGGCGACCACCAGCAGGGCAGGCAGATCGGTGACGGTGGCCAACTCGCCGACCAGGTTGATACTGGCCGGATCGAGCGCGTGCAGGTCCTCCACCACCAGCACGGCCGGGCCGGCACCGATCAGCAGGCGGACGGTCCGCACAGCGAGGCGGAGCAGGGTGCCCGGCGCGTACCGCT
Source organism: Micromonospora sp. CPCC 205539 (assembly GCF_036906815.1). NCBI lineage: Bacteria > Bacillati > Actinomycetota > Actinomycetes > Micromonosporales > Micromonosporaceae > Micromonospora > Micromonospora sp. CPCC 205539. The sequence goes on from NZ_JBAKHW010000004.1 coordinate 29,016, forward strand.
CGCGGGGCGCGGTGGGCTGCTGGGCGAACCAGGCCAGCGCATCCGGCGGTAGGGCCAGGCGGCTCGTGTCGCGGCCGGTGAGCACGGCGGCCAGCCAGTCGTACGGTGCGGGGCCGTGCACGCGGGCGGCACCGGAGAGGATCACCGCGGGACGCGGTGTGAACGCGTCCACCGCTGCCGCGACCAGCAGACTCTTGCCCACTCCCGCCGCGCCGGTGATCACCGCCACGGTCGGTGCCGGGCGGCGGGCGGACGCCACGACGGACCAGGCCCGGTCGAGCTCGGCCAGCTCGCCGACGCGCCCGACCATGGACACCGGCATCATTCCTCAACCCTACGCAGTAGTGCGTAGAGACGGCGGCAGGGTGTTCTTGGCAAGCTTGACCCCATGACGCTGATCCTCCGCTCGGTCATCCTCAACGACATCGGACTGGTCCGGACCAACAACGAGGACTCCGCCCTCGCCGGTGACCGCCTGATCGCCGTCGCCGACGGCATGGGCGGACTGCCCGCGGGTGAGGTGGCGAGCGAGATCGTGATCCGGATCCTGGACGAGCTGGCCCCGCCGACCGACCCCGACGGAGCCGCCGACGCCCTACGTGCCGTGGTCAGCACGGCCAACCAGCGCATCCACGCCGCCATCACCGTCGACCCGGCCCGCGAGGGGATGGGCACCACGCTCACCGCGGCGCTGTTGGCCGGGGAGACGCTGGTGCTGGCCCAGGTCGGCGACTCCCGCTGCTACCTGCTGCGCGACGGGGAGTTGACCCAGCTCACCCGGGACGACACCTTCGTCCAGGCGCTGGTCGACCAGGGCACGCTCTCGCCGGAGCAGGCCCGCTACCACCCGCAGCGGTCCCTGGTGACCCGGGCCGTGCAGGGCGCCGACACCCCGCCGGCGGTCGGCGTGCTCACCGTGGTGCCCGGCGACCGGCTGTTGCTGTGCAGCGACGGGCTCTCCGACTACGTCGAGGACGAGTCGATCGCGGCGGCGCTCAGCATGTACGCCGACCGCCAGCAGTGTGGCGAGCAGTTGGTCAAGCTCGCCCACCACGCCGGCGCGCCGGACAACGTCACGGTCGTCGTCTCCGACGTCGTCACCCGCTGACCGGTGTCGTGGATCCGGCCAATCCGGTTGCTCCGCGCAGCACGGCAGGTTGAGATGGGCGGATGACCATCCGCCAGGTGACCGCCGACGAACGCCTGACCACCAGCTTTCCGCTGGCCGCCTACGCCTTCGAGTCGTCGCCCCTCGGTGCCGCGCGGACGGAGGAGTTCCGCGACTACCTGCCCTACCAGGAGGGCAACCGGACGCTGATCGTCGAGGAGGACGGCAGCACCCGGGCCGCCGCCTCGGCGATCCCCATGCGGCAGAACCTGCGCGGGATCGTCCTGCCGATGGCCGGCGTCGCCGGGGTGGCCACCCATCCGCTGGCTCGCCGGCAGGGGCATGTCCGGACGCTGCTGCACCAGCTTCTCGACGAGATGCGCGACGAAGGGCATCCGCTCAGCACGCTCTACCCGTTCCGGCCCAGCTTCTACGCCCGATTCGGGTATGTCGGCCTGCCCAAGCCGCGAACGGTCACCTTCAGCCCGGCCGACCTGGGGTCGTTGGTCCGGGTCGAGCTGCCCGGCGAGGTGAGCTGGGAGCGGATCGGCGGCGGCTATCCCACGTGGCGTGCGTTCACCGAAGGTTGCCTCGAGGAACGGCACGGCTTCTCGATCTTCCCGGACTACCGGGCGGTCGGGCTGCGCGATCGGGACGAGTGCTGGCTGCTCACCGCCCGGGTGGGCGGCGAGGTCACCGGCGCGGTGACGTACCGGATCGACGACCACGGCGGCACGCTGCTCGGCAACGAGCTGCTGGTCACCGACCCGCTCGCCCGGACGCTGCTGTTGCAGTTCTTCGCCCGGCACGTCGACCAGGTCGAACGCGTCACCGTCCAGGTCCCCCCGGACGAGCTGCCGGAGCTGTGGCTCACCGACCTGGACGTCCACATCGAGGCGCGGGTCGGCCGGCCGGGCAGGTCCGCCCCGATGGCCCGGCTGCTGTCGCTGGACGCGCTGAACGGGCTGCCCGCCGGGCCGGGCCGGGTGCGGATCGAGCTGACCGGGGACCGATGGCTGGCCGGCAACCACCTGCTGGACGGGACCGCCGGCGCACTGGAACTGGCCTCCGGCGCCAGCGACCGGGTGCCGACCGCCACGCTCACCGCCGCCGGGCTGTCCGCTCTCGCGTACGGGGTGCTGGATCCGGCCGAGCTGCCACTGCGCGGGCTGGGCGAGGTGCCGGTGGACGCCGCGGCGGAGCTCCGCAGCATCTTCCCCCGCCGGGTGCCGTACCTCTTCGCCGACTTCTGAGCCTTCCTCACGCCCGGGTTTGTCGCCTCGGTGAGGGTGGGTACGGTTCCGCGAATGCCAGAGTGGTTGCAGGCGGGTGGGTGGGGGCTGCTGGCCGGATCGGCCCTGCTGGTCGGGGCGGCGGCCGGCTGGTTCGCCCGGGTGCCACAGCGCGTCACCGCGTCGATCATGGCGTTCGGGGCGGGCGTGCTGCTCTCCGCCGTGTCGTTCGAGTTGATCGCCGAGGCGCACGCGCAGGGCGGGCTGCTGCCCACCGCGCTCGGGGCCGCCGGTGGCGCGGTCGCCTACACCCTGGCCAACGTGGCTCTCGCCCGGCACGGCGCACGACACCGGAAGCGGTCCGGCGATCAGCAGCCCTCCGAGGACGAGCAGCCCGGGTCCGGGTCGGCGCTCGCCGTCGGCGCGCTGCTCGACGGCATCCCGGAGTCGGTGGTGATCGGCGCGAGCCTGCTCGCCGGCGGCACGGTCAGCTTGGTGACGGTGACAGCGGTCTTCCTCAGCAACGTCCCGGAGGGCCTGTCCAGCGCGGCCGGCATGCGCCAGGCCGGCCGGACCCGGCGGTACGTCTTCCTGCTCTGGACCGGGATCGCGCTGCTCAGCGGGGCGGCGGCGCTGCTCGGCAACACCCTGCTGGGTGGCGCTCCACCGGAGGTGCTGGCCGGCATCACGGCGCTGGCCGCCGGCGCGATCCTCGCGATGATCACCGACACCATGGTTCCCGAGGCGTTCGAGGACGCGCACCTGCTGGTCGGCCTGATCACGGTCGCCGGTTTCCTGACCGCGTTCGCCCTCTCCCACGCCTGACCACCGGTCACCGCGTCTTAGCAGCGCATTAAGCCGGCATGGCGGATTCGTCGTCGCGGCGTCGCGGCTCCTAGCATCACGGGGTGCGCATGACGTCGCTTGTCGCCCTGCTCGTCCTCGGTGTCGCCACCGCGACCCTGCCCGCCTGCGGCACCAACGACCCGGCAGCGGCTCCGTCGCAGTCCGCCGAGCCGGGAGCCCTGCCGACCGGTGATGAGGGCGTCACGCCCGCAGGCCGGGACGGCCTCGGCGGCCCCGGGGCCAGCGCGACCCCGAAGCCGACCACCCCGGCCGGTAAGGCGCTGGCGGCCGGCAACCCGAACGGCCACGCCACCGTGCCGGCGGAGGCACGGGCGGTGGACACGTCCAAGCCGTCCCGGACCATCGGCACCGGCACCCCGGCGAGCTGCACCTCCGCGGCGGTGGTGAAGGCCGTCGCGGCCGGCGGCATCATCACGTTCAACTGCGGGCCGGCCCCGGTGACGATCAAGATGGCCGCCACCGCGAAGGTCCGCAACGCCAACGGGCCGAAGGTCGTGCTCGACGGCGGCGGGCGGGTCACGCTGAGCGGTCAGGGGCAGCGCCGCATCCTCTACATGAACACCTGCGACGAGGCCCAGGGCTGGACCACCTCGCACTGCCAGAACCAGGACCACCCGCAGCTCACCGTGCAGAACCTGACCTTCGCCGACGGCAACTCGACCGGGGACGCGGCCAAGGAGGGCGGTGGGGCGATCTTCGTCCGCGGTGGGCGGCTCAAGGTGGTCAACTCACGCTTCGTCCGTAACCGCTGCGACCGGACCGGTCCCGACCTGGGTGGCGCGGCCATCCGGGTGCTGAGCCAGTACGAGAACAAGCCGGTGTACGTCGTCAGCAGCACCTTCGGCGGCGCCTCCGGCCAGGGCGGCTCGTGCTCCAACGGGGGCGCGCTGAGCAGCATCGGTGTCTCCTGGGTGGTGCTGAACAGCGTGCTCAGCCACAACGAGGCGATCGGCAGCGGCGCCAACCCGGCGAAGTCCGGCACGCCCGGCGGCGGCAGCGGCGGCGCGATCTACTGCGACGGCAACGAGTTCACCGTACGGATCGCCGGCACCGTCATCGAGAACAACAAGGCCAACGAGGGCGGTGGCGCGATCTTCTTCGTGAGCAACAACCGCACCGGCACGATGACGATCGAGAAGTCCACCCTGCGCCGCAACCCGAGCGGCAAGTTCGAGACGCGCGGCTTCCCCGGCATCTTCTTCCTCGGCGCCCGCAACCCCACCGTCACCGGCTCCAAACTGAGCTGACCCCAGGCCGCGCTGGCGCACCGCCCGCACCGCTCCGCCCGCTCCGCACCGTCTTTGCTTCGGTGATCAAGAGGTTTCGGTCACGGAAGCGGGTCTGATTGACCGAAACCTCTTGATCACCGAGTGCTGGCCGGGCGGGAGCGTGGGTTCGGGCCGGGCGGGAGCGTGGGTGCGGGCCGGACGGGAGCCCGAGTGCGGGGTGCTTGCCGGGCGGGAACGTGGGTGGGGCGGGTGCTGAGCCGCGCGTACCTCAGTAGGGGTTGCCTTCGCCGGCGGGGCGGGCGCGGAGCAGGCCGGCCGGGCGGCCGGGCAGGTTCGGCGCACCGGACATCGGCGGGCTGCCGGTGTGGTGCCCGCCGGCCATCCCGGCGATGAGTTCCTTGAGCGCGGTGAGCGCGTCCACCTGCGGCCGCCAGCCCAGCTCGGTCTCGGCACGCTCACTCGACATGAGCGGCGCGTTCAGGCCCAGCTCCACCCAGCCCGCGTCGACCGGTTGCAGCCGCGCCCGCCAGGTCAGCGCCGCCGCCACCCGCAGCACCGGCGCGGCGACCGGCACCGTCCAGCCGTGGAAGTGCTGGGCCACCAGCTCCGGCGTGAGCACCGGGTCCGCGGCGACGTTGAAGGCGCCGCGCGCATCACCCAGAACCGCCCGGGCGTACGCGTCGGCCACGTCGTCGGCGTGCACCGCCTGCATCCGCAGCCGCCGGTTGGTGGGCACCAGTGGAATCCGGCCGAAACGGAGCAGCCGTACCGGTGCCAGTGGGCCGAGGAAGTAGCGGGTGATCTCCACCCCGGCGTGCCGCTGGAAGATCAACCCGGGCCGCAGCCGCACCACCCGGACCGCGGGGTGGTCCGCCTCGATCCGGTCCAGCATGGCTTCCACCTCGGCCTTGTGCTCGCTGTACGACGAGCCGGACACTCCGGTGGCCGGCCAGCGCTCGCTGACCGGGTGATCCTTCGGGCCGGGCGCGTAGGTGCCGACCGAGGAGGCGTACACCAGCGCCGGCACGCCCGCCCGGACCACCGCGTCGAACACGGCTCGGCTGCCCTCGACGTTGGTCCGGCGCAGCACCCGCTGGTCGTGGCTCGGCTGGATCTGCCACGCCAGGTGCACCACCGCGTCGGCACCCGCGAACACCTCGGCGAGCTTCCCAGCCGCATCCGGGCAACCGATGTCGCAGGAGTGCCACTGCACCTGGTCGTACGGCTCACCTGCGTCCGGGCCGGGCAGCCGCCGGACGACCCCGGCCAACTCCACGTCCCGTTCCCGCCGCAGCCGCCGCAGCACCGCGGTACCGACGTTGCCGCTCGCGCCCACCACCACGATCCGCATGTCTGACCCCGTACCCGCCCAGCCGCCCGTCAACCCGCCCCACGCCGCCCCGCAATGCGCGGGCTTGCGCGGCTCGCGCGGGCCGGGCGGGATCGGGCGGGGCCGGGCGGGGCCGGGCGGGGTCGCGCGGGCTTGATCCACTCGACATCCAGGAAGTGGGGGTATCCGGGCGAGTGGGATACCCCCATGTCCCTGAAGCCGAGTGGATCACCAGGATGGGCCACGCCGGGGCAGGCATCGACAGCCGGGCGGAAGCCGAGAGCCGTCGGCGGGCGGTGTCCGGTAACCTGAGCGCGCGGGCCGCTAGCTCAATGGCAGAGCTGTGGACTTTTAATCCATAGGTTCAGGGTTCGAGTCCCTGGCGGCCCACCCTTTACCTCTTATGACCTGCACAAACGCCAAGCAAAGATCATCGGGCACAACCAGGGCACAAACTAGATCCGATCTTGGCCGGTGGAGGGTTCCCGCCGCTTGCCGCCTGCCCGCCGCAGGAGGTTGCCCACCAGGCCGCGCGGACGGTCCTTCTTCGGCAGCCAGTGGACGTAGGTTTCCAGCGTGATCCGCAGGTTGGCGTGCCGTAGCGCCTTCTGCACCTCCTGCGGCTCGACGCCGTTGCTCATCAGCGTGGTGGCGAAGAAGTGGCGCAGTGAGTGGAAGGTTCCTTCCTTGGGCCAACCAGCGGCTTCGCGCCAGTCCGCCCACAGCTCCGACCAGTAGGTGTCGGTCAGCAGCTTCCCTCGGGACGAGGTGAACAGGACGCCCACTGGACGAGTCCGCCGCTCCCCCGTGGTGATGTCGGGAAGCTCGAACTCGACAGGGCCGACCTCGCTTATGTGCGCCGTCAGTTCCTCGGCTACCACCGCGTCCAGGTCGACAGTGCCGGTGGAACCGCTCTTGGGTGTCGAGAGGTAGAAGCCGCCGAAGTGCTCAGGCGAGTGCCGCAACTGCTGGACGACGTGCAGCTCTCCACAGTCGAAGTCCGCGCAGCGCGGGCCGTCTTCCATACCCAGCACCTCACCAAGGCGAAGCCCTTCCCCTGCTCCCAACCAGATAGCGGCCCGGTAGCGGCGCGGGACCACCTCAGCGAGCTTGAGCACCTGATCGCTGGTCGGAACCCACTTCGGTGCCCGCGACAGGCCGCGCAGGATCTGTGCGAGTTTCACGCCGTTGCAGGGATTATCGGGAATCACCTTGTCGACAACTGCGGCGTTCATGATGGTCTTGAACAGGCCGAAGTACAGGCTCACCGAAGATTTGGGCGTGCCGTCATCGAGTAGACGGCTCAGCCATGCCAGCACGTCGGTCAGGTTGATGGAGCGGATGGCCTTCTCGCCGAAGACGGGCAGGAGATGCTTTCGCAGGTTCTGCGGGATACGTCTTCGCGTCTCGGTCGCCCAGCCCGATTCCCGGGCTTCCCTCCACCGCTGCGCGTACTCGGCGAAGGTCAGCCGGACCGCTTCCCGCTTCAACTGCACCTCGGGTGCGCCGCCGGAGCGGCAGTCGAGGTCGAAGGTTTCCGCATCGCGTTTGAGGTCAAACAGCCTTTCGCGGTCGTTGTTGTCGGCATCGGTGTAGCGCACTCGCCAGCGCTTTCCTCGGCCGTGCCGCTTCGAGGGAACGTACTTCCGCGTGTCCGGGTCGCGTTTCTTGAGGTACCACAGGTCATCGATTGCCATGTCAGGCCGCCTGGTCTTTTAGCCATGCGCGAACATCGGCCGGGTTGTAGCGGAGGTGACGGCCGACCTTGGAGGCACGCGGCCCGGTCCGGCGGTGCCGCCATTGGTAGAGCGTGCCGACGGGGATGCGGAGGAACGCAGCGGTCTCGGTGATCGACCACAGTTCCGGCGATGGGCTCAAGACAGGTTGAGCCGGGGAGCTGCCCTCCTGATGGTGGTGGTCTGAGTACAGCTGTCGCCGGTCGGTGCCGGCTCGTGTGTTGCGCATCGGGGTTGGCCTCCTGGGTCTATGCGGCGGGCGTAAGCGAGGACTGGACAGCGAGTTCGTGGGCGAGTTCTTCGCGGCCGGTGGCGTGTCGGGCGCGGGCCATGGCGGCAGCGGTGTTGGCGAGGAGGGCGTCTCCGGTGGTGTGCCAGCCAACGCCGGCGAAGGTAAGGGTGCCGACGATGAGCGGGGTGGTGTCGTCGAGGCGGTCGACGGCCCGCAGGGCGACGGGTTGCTCATCGGCTTGGCGCTCGTGCTCGTGGCGGCGGAAGGCGACGCGGGTAACCCTCAAGAGTTGGAAAGTGACGGAGTAGCGGCGGGCTTTGGTGAGGAAGTGACCGCCGTACCCGAGCATGTGTGCCCATCGACGTAGCCGGGCGTAAGGGTTGGTCGTCGCTGGTTTTGTGGGTTCGGCGTCAAGGCTGGCTTGACGGTCAGCGACGCAGGTGGGGCAGGCGGCGTAGCGGGCGTGGGTGCCGCAGTCGGGGCACTCCCAGCGCTTCACGAAGCCGGGTGTGGGCCGGTGGTCCCGGGGCCGCTGTGAGAGCGGGACGGGTGCCGTGGTGGGTCGGCCGAGTCGCCAGCAGGCGTCGATGAGGCGGGCGGTGTGGTCGCCGTCGGGGTCGGCGTACTGGCCGATGCTGTCGGCGGTGAGCCTGACGGAGCGGTGCCCGGTTACCTCGGTGCTCTTGGTGGCGTACTTGGCAAGGTAGCCGGCGACGAGGCTGTCGGTGATCTCTCCCGTGCCGCTGGTGGTGATGGGTTCTAGGTCGAGTTGTGCGCCCCAGGTGATCGGCCAGCCGCCGGCCCGGTCGAGGTGCGGTGGGGTGGTGTAGGCGATCTGCGTGGCGGCGTGCCGCAGCGCGTCGACCAGGTCGTCGACGGTGAACCCGGGCGGCGGGGGGACGATCGCGTCCGGGTCGGAGGGGTTGATGCCGTCGAGGCGGGCGATGGCGTGGAAGTGGACCGCCGCGCGGGCTTGGAGTTCGGCGACCTTTCCGGGTGAGAGCCGGACCGGGGGGACTTTGCGGGTGTTGCCGGAGGCGGTGACCACCTCAACGCAGGGGATCCGGCGTTGCCGGGCGAGGTGGGCGAGGTGGCGTTCCGCGGCTTGCTTGGTGCGGTGCCACAGCTTGCCGGAGAACAGGTTCCACACGACTTGGTGGTCGTGGTCGTAGCAGTCCAGGCACAGCGGCCGTCCGATCACCTGGTCGCCGGTTTCGTGGCGTGCCCAGCAGACGGCGGGGCGGCCGTGTGCGCAGATGCCGGCGGTGGGGTCGGTGGTGCGGCGGGCGTGGCATGGTTCGGCCCGGCAGTCGCAGCGTTTGCGGTTGGCGCAGGTGTGCCGCTTGACCACTCTGGCGTGCACGGTGCCGAAGGTCGGAGCGGTGAAGGTGGCGAACACCGCTGGGTGCGCGGCGACCGTCTCGGGGATGCCTTTGCCGCCGACGAGGCCGGCGCGTAGGAGTTGGTAGGCGTCGCGTTGGTAGGTCTGGGCGCAGGCGGGGCAGACAGCCGCGCGTCGGTTGCCGCACGCCTTGTAGATCGCGGCGTCGGGCATGGCGTCGGTGTGTCGGGCGTCGAGGAGTCGCCCGGTGGTGGGTTCGACGGTGAGGAGCTGCCCGGCGAGGCGGATGGGGCGGGTGCAGCCGGCGGCGGCGCGGACGTGTTCGAGCCAGCCGTAGTAGTCGGGTTGCTGGGCGCGGGTGAACGCGGAGCCGGCGGCGGTGTAGCCGACATACGGGGTGGTGGTGTCGGCGTTCGAGCCCACACCCCGGGCCGAAGCGCGGGGTGTGAGGTCCAGCGTCGAAACCATCAGACGGACACCTCGTCGAGGTGCCGGGTGGTGATGGTGTGTTGGGTGACGATGATGCGGCAGGCGCCGCACTGGCGGTCGGCCGGTTCGTGCCGGTGGCACGCGATGGTGGTGGTCGTGTCGCCGCAGCGGATGGTGACCGGGGTCCGGCATTCTCCGCCGGGGATGAGGTGGATGACGGTGCGTCGGGTGTCGTAGGGGTGCGCCTCGGTGTAGGCGGGGCAGGTGTGGGTGACCTGCTCGATGTCGACGACGTGGATGGTCATCGGGCACCACCCGCGATGGGGGTGCCGTTGACGGCCAGGGTGTGGCCGGTGATGGTGTGCAGCAGTTCCCGGGCGATGTCCGGGGCGACGGAGAGCAGGTCGGCGAGTTCGTCGGTGGTGATGGGTCGGCCGGTGCTCTGCTCGTGTCGTCCGATGACGAACCGGGCGGTGGGCATCAGGTGCGCCGGAACCTCGGGCCGGGTGACCGGAATCGGGGTGAAGGCGGGTGCCTGGATGACGACCGGCTCAGGTGCCGGCGGGATGTCGACGACCGGCTCAGGTGCCGGGGTGGTGTCGATCGGCTCGGTGGCCGGTGCCGTTTCGGTGAGTTGGTTGACGGCGGCGAGGAGGGCGGCGGCTTCGGCTTGGATGGCGGCGAAGTCGGGTCGGATGCGTCCGGCGACGAGTTCAACGCCGATGACGAGCACGACGACCAGGGCGAAGACCAGGCGCAGACCGAGGCTGCCCGGGGAGGCGAAGTTGATGGTGGCCGACAGCAGGGCGGCGCAGGCGAAGACGATCAGGGCTCCGCGTTTCGCATCGCGGGCGATGCCGGAGGTGCGGACGACGGTCAGCATGGACACCATTGCGGCGTCGAAGATCAGCGGCACCAGGTAGGCGAAGTAGCCGGCGTTCTGGGTCCACAGGTAGTGGGCCTGGTGCAGATAGCTGGTCAGCAACGCAGCCAGCAGAACGAAGCGGTTGTACCGCTTGATCGATTTGATTGCCTTGAGCATGGTGGGCACGGCCTCACGGGCGTACTCGGTAGCGAACTGCTCGGTGACAGCAGTGGGGTCAGTGCTCGACATGGGGAGTCACCTCCGGAGCCGAAATGGCGTCAAGGGGGATGAGGTCGACCACGCCGGAGCAGTGGGCGCACATGATGGGGGCCAACCCTTGGGCAGCGATCTGCTCGCGGAAGCAGGGCAGGCAGACGAAGTCGGCCGGGAACAGTCCGTCGCCCTCGCAGAGAGCGCAGGGACCGAGGCAGACGGGGCAGGGCTTGTAGACCGGGCCGAGGATGTCGTGGATGCCGGCGGGCGAGCTGCCCTCGATGCACCACAGGCAGGAGTCAGCAAGGTGGAAGCTCACGACGGGTTCCCTTCGTGGCAGTCGAGGCATTCGCCGTAGCGGCGGGGGATGTAGTAGGGCTTGACCTGGGCGCAGATCCGGCAGGTGCGGCGGGCGAGCAGCGCTTTGGCGATGGCCTCCCGCTGGGCGGGTGTGGCGGTGCGCTTGGCCTTGGCGAGGTCGGTGCGGTAGAGGTAGGCGACCCGCCGGTTTTTGCGGTGCCGCCAATAGATCTGCGCGACCGGGTCGTGTCCTCCGGGGCGGAGGCCGGCGGCGCGGAGTTGCCGCACGGTGGCTAGCCCGGTGGGGGCGCAGTGGTAGGGGAAGGTGGGGAACCCGTAGCGGGTGCCGAGCGGGTCGTAGAACTCGACCCGGATACCGGTCCGGTCGGCCAGGTTGTCCAGGTCGACGCTGCGAAGGTCGGTCACGGCTTCTCACCGCCCCAGCGCTGTTGGGCGGCTTGCTTGGAGATCCCGAGACGCTGGCCGATCTCCGACCAGGAGTAGCCGAACGCCCGAAGGCCGATCACGGCCTCACCGATCGCGTCGTCGATGACCGACGAGAGGGCGACCAGGTCGCGGAGGGCTTCCACATCGCCGGTGGCGACGCGGCGGCCGTGAGCGCGGATGATCCGACGGCCGAACGCGGCGAACTCGTCGTTCTCCACGACGGTGCGGCGCTTCTGCCGAGGCACGCTGGGCGTCAAGGGCTTCTCGACGGTGCTCATCGCTTGTCGCCTCCCTCGTTGTGGAGGGAGTCCCACCGGTCAGCGGCGGCGGTGAGCGTCGTGATGACCTCGTCGGCGGTGCGGCCGGGCTTGTCGTTCCACCCGAACAGGCGGGAGGTGCAGCCCAGGTCGAGGAAGTCCCGCAGGACGCCCAAGGCGGCGCGGAAGTCGGGCCGTTCGGGCCGGTCGACACCGAACGGGAAGTCGGTGGCGGTGCCGTAGGCGGCCATGGCGACTGCGCCGGAGACGCAGGCCCGGGGGGTGAGGGCGTCGAAGACGATCGTGTAGTAGTCGCCCTGGGTCCAGCCGTGTCGGCGCAGGTAGAGGGCGGCCATCCGCAGCAGGTCAGCGGGTGTGACCGGTGTTGCGGTGGGTGGGTTGTGGGTAGCCTTCATGGCAGCCACGTCCTTTCGAATGGGCTGTTGGTGGAAGGTCGGCAGGACCAGCTCTGCTGCCAGGCGAGGTTCTGGTCCTGTCGGCCGATCAGGTGTTGCGTAGCCGCAGGTAGCGGCGGTGGCGGTTGTCGTCGCCGCCCATGAGGGTTGGCGGGGACAGGTAGACGAGTCGGCCGCTGGCCGAGGCGACCTGGACCATGGCGGCGATGTCTTCGGGACGGCCGATGATCCACAGTTCGGTGTATTGGGCGGCCCGCTGGTTGTTGGCCTTGGCGTAGGCGCGTTCGCGGGTGGTCATGCCGCCATCTCCCACTCAGTCGGGTTGACCGCCGGGGTGCCGCTGCTGGTGGGTCGGCGGGTCCAGGCGGCGTAGTCGGCGATGTTGTAGATGTCGGTGTCGGTGAGGTAGGCCGCTTTGATGCGGCGGGGAACGCCGCCTTCGGCCAGGAGGTAGGCCGCGCCCTGGTTGGTGGGTGAGATGTCGGAGGCGGTGTAGCCCTGCTCGGCCCAGCCTTGACCGAGGATGATGTTCGAGCTGTTCAAGCTCGTGCAGCGGAACGCGGCCCGGTAGCCGAACAGGTCCCGCAGCGAGGCGGGGATGATGTCCCACGACGGGCGCTGAGTCGCGGCGACGACGGGCATGCCGCAGGCACGACCCAACGAGACGAGGCCCCGCAGGAGGGTGGAGAACTCCTCCTGTTGCTGCTTGGTGCCGAGCACGGTGGAGAACATGGCGAGTTCGTCGATGATGGTGACGATGACGGACATGCCGTCGCCGTCGGCGAGCTTGCGGCGCCGATTCGCCAGCAGCCACGCGTAGCGGTTGGTGGCGACGACCAGGAGGCGACGCAGCACCTCGATGCCCTGATCAATGTCGGGGCCGATGAACGCATCGGCCAGGTCACGCCATGGGCCGAGTTCGACGAGCTTGGCGTCGAACAGGACAAGGCGGGTGCTGTCGGCCAGGGCGGCGTGGCCGCAGATGTTGTTGATCAGGCCGGACTTACCGCCGCCGGGTTCGCCTGCGGTGAGCAGGTTGCGGTAGATGACGTCCAGGTAGACGGGTTGGCCGAACTCGTCGATCCCGATGAAAATCGGGTCGAACATCGACAGGCCAGGACCCACCGGCACCGCCTCAGTAGTGGTGGGATACGTGGTGCTCATGGGGGTGCCCTCCTTGGGCGTTGGTGGGCGCGAGGAACCACACGAACGAGCCGCTATCGGCTCCTCGCGTCCCGGGTTGGGCTGGGGGTTAGATCCAGTCGGAGGTGTCGTCGTCCTCGACGGACGACGCAGACGAAGCCGCGGGCTTACTGCCGTTGGCCGTCGTAGCCGGAGCCGGCTTCTTGCCGGAGGGCTTGCCCTGAGCCGGGAGGGTGATCGTCGGAGCGGTGACGTCCGGCAGATCCAGGGCAGTGGGCACCGACAGTGGCGATGCCGACACCGGCGCGGTCGGGTCGATCACGTCGACCAGCGGTGAACCGACCGTGGCGGTCAGCACCTCGCGGCGTTTGATGTCGAACCGCAGGTAGGCGGCGTTGCTCTCCGAAGCGCGCTCGATGAGCACGGTGGAGGCGTGGCAGGTCACCGCGATCTTGTCGAGGCGACCCTCCAAGTCCTTCTCGGACAGGCCGGGCCGGAGGTAGACCCAGACGCGTTCGCCGACCGGGGTGGGTCGTGCCCACAGGATCAGGGGCAGGCTGCCGGACTGGTTGGCGATGATGAACTGCGAGAAGCACACGCGCAGCCGATGCCTCACCACGAGGCACCAGGTCCAGGCGATGACCTGCCGGCGAACCGGGGTGATGGCGGCGGGAACGCCGACGACCAGGGCGACCACGAGCAGGGTCACCACGGCCGGGGTGTGGTTGGCGAGCTGTACCCACGCGGTGAGCAGCAGGACAGCCAGGATCGTTTCCGGGGTCCACCACCACAGCAGCCGGATCACCGGCCACAACCGCACGAGCAGCCAGACCAGGCCGCCGGTGGGGACGCCGATCAGCGCGCCGACGAAGACGGCGAGGATCGGGTGAATGTAAGAAGCGGCCACCACGGCCGCGAGGAGGCCGACGATGACCGCCGTCAGGATGAACGCCATTCGGGCGTTGCGTGCGGAAGATCGGTGGACCTTGGCCTCGATGACCGTCACCGTTCCGGTGGATCTGCCGGCGAACCGGCGAGGGCTAGACTTGGACATGACACGTCCTCCCACGTAATTGGGGTGGATGGGTTGGGAGCGTGGGGTCGGCAGGTGTAGGAGCCAGTACCGACCCCACGCTTTTTCGTGCAACTAGCTGTTGCTGGTGGTGCGCTTCGGCTGTGCGTAGCGCGAGAAGCCGAGGATCACGACATTGCCGTAGCCCTCGCTGGTGAGGTGCGCCGTGGTGGGCGCGAGGTCGGCGACGCTCATGATGGGCGTCGGCCGGCTGACGTCAAACGACGAGATACCAAATCCCGTCGCCGTTTGGTAGCTGAACGAGATGTAGTAACGGAACAAGGTGGTTCCTCTCGTGAGATCGACCAAGACGGGCCGATCGGGTTCGGACCGACTTAAGAGCCGGTATAGGCGGGGGCGGGTAAACGACCCCACGCCTTCCGATTCGGGACCGGCTTAAGAGCCGGTATAGGCGGGGGTCCGGTAAAGAACCCCGCGCCTTCCGAAGGCAACCCGAAGAAGGGTTGCCGGGCCGGGAGAATAGGAGCCAGAAAAACTCCCGGACCGCAGGGTGATCAGAACAGCGAACTACCAGTCGCCGTAGGACAGCAGGAGCACACACAGCACGCCGTGCGAAGGACTTACTTGGCCGGAGAGCCAGTCTTCGGCTTCAGCGAGACCGCCCGGAACGCGACGCCGTTACGCCCGTTGGTCGCCCACGGAATGGCCTCCAACTGCTCGACAGCCAGGAAGTCGCCCACCTTCACGCTCGGCTTCTCTCCCGCCGTGGTGATGGTGATGACGTCCCCGCCGTTGTCGTCGAGCACGAAGACCTGGGTAGACCACATGAGCCGGCCCGTGTTCTTCTCGGACTTCTGATTGCCGTTCTGGTCGTACTTCGGCTCCGGGTCCTTCGACGCCGTCACCTGCTTGCTCGTGGTGTCCACGTACAGCTTCACAACAGACCTCCTGTGTCTAGGCGCATCCACTGTTGGATGACTGCCTCACCATCAAAATACCAACTCAGTTGGTACTCCGCCAGACTCGTGCCGAAACTTTGTTCGGCGTCTTGCTGACACAGACAACGATCACCTTGAGCGCGGCACAACGACAGGTGTCACTGGGGTGACAGGTCAAAGTCCCCTCGCCATGTCCCCCGGCTGGGGCGATACTGGCGACATGGGTGACGAGGCAACGGACTTCGAACGGCCGGTCTGGGCTACCAGGTTGAGGGCCGAGCGATCGGCTCGGGGTTGGTCGCAGGGCGAGGCCGTGCGAGCGATGAGGGCTCATGCTGCCGAATCGTTGCCGGCCGACAGCACGCTCCTTCGTAACTGGAAGCGATGGGAGGCCGGAAGCTCCGAACCTGACGGCTTCTACCGGGCGCTGATCGCAAAAACATTTGGCACTGTCACGGCAGCGTTCTTCCCGCCGTCGACCCCCAATCAAGCTGATGCCGAGCTGCTCGCGGGCACCGGGATGGAGACGGTCGAGATCCTCGCCCGCCTGCGTACTTCCGATGTCTCTACCGCCACGCTGGAGGCGCTACGGATCACGGCCGACCGGCTGTGCTGCGAGTACCCATACATGGCCTCCGATCAGCTACGCGTAGAAGGGCGTGCTTGGCTTCGCCGTATTACTGCCTTGATGGATCGACGGCTGACCCTCGCTCAGCACCAGGAGGTGCTAACCCTCGCCGGATGGGTGGCGCTTCTCGTCGGATGTGTCGAATACGACCTTGGGCATCGCCGGATTGCCGAAGGAACCCGCAAGGCTGCGTTGACGCTCGGCGAGGAGGCAGGCAACGCCTCCATCTCTGGCTGGGCCTATGAGATGCGGGCCTGGTACGCCTTGACTCAAGGCGACTATCGCGGCGTCATCGCTGCTGCAGAAGCCGGCGAGGCCACCGCCAAACACCAAGGTGTCGCTGTGCAGCTCGCGGCGCAACGAGCCAAGGCGTGGGCAAGACTGGGAGACAGACGGCAGGTAGAAACGGCGCTGGACAGGGGAAGGACACTGCTTGAGTCCCTTCCATACCCGGAGGACACGGATCACCACTTTGTGGTGGACCCAGCAAAGTTCGACTTCTACGCCATGGACTGCTACCGCATCGCAGGGGAGGACCGGCTAGCAGAGATGTACGCGCGGGAGGTCATCCGTTCATCGACCGACCCCGACGGCACGGAACGTAAACCCATGCGCAACGCCGAAGCACGCGTCACTCTCGGCGTTGCAGCGGCGCGATCCGGCGACCTGGAAAGCGCAGTCGCGTACGGACGCCAAGCACTACAGGGAGACCGGAAGTCGCTCCCATCGCTCCTGATGTGCTCGCAGGAATTGGCGACCCTCCTAGCCGAGAGGTATCCCCACGAGCCGGAGGCCGTGGCCTACCTCGACGAGGTTCGCACACTCAGGGTGAGTTGACGCCGTTCGGGCCGGCATCCATGCCGTCTCGGCTCGGCCGACCACCAACGCCAGGGCGGGGGCGTGCTTCGTGCCAAGAAATCACCCGGGTCGGGCGCCACATGTGAGTCCGTCCAACGGTCGCATCAGGCTCGGGCATCTGGCCCCGCTTCCGGTAGTTACTCACGGTCGCTACCTTCACTCCGAGGTAAGCGGCTATGTCGGAGGTCGTCCACCACTCCGCGGTCGTGTCCGGGCCAGTTCCCACGGCATCATTCTTGCACTCGCCACTGAATGGAAGCTCGGGCGAAGGTACTGCGGATCCACTGCAACGACAGGCAAGCGATCCCCTGCCCCAGCCGCCGGCCGCCTACCGGAGGCGTTGTGCAAAGTTTCTGTACGTCTTCAAGGCGGCCCGAGACGGGCCGCACGCGCCGCCGCCTGGGCGCGCGTCCGTCGCTCCGCTGGCGCTCCGACTCCGGCCACGCAACACGCCCGGCGGCTGGCGCGGAAGCGAGAAGCCCAAGGGGCCGCCGCAGAACGACAGGCCGTTGGTTGGTGGGTGTGTGAGCCGGCAGTCGGCCGGGCCGCGCGGCCAGGACCCGCGCGGCGAAGGAAGCGGACGCCGGTCGCGTCGGCGAGCTGGCGGCGGTCCGGGGTTGCGGTTACTGCGCCTCCGGCGGGGGCGCTCCGGCTCCAGGATGGCCGGGGCTCCGTCGGCGGGTCGAGGTCCATGTGTGGTAGCGATAGCCATCCCGTCTGCCATCGACCCGGGCAAGCCGAGCAGGCCCCCGCCCAACCCGCCAGCGTCCGAACGAGCCGTCAAGGTTCGCTTGACGTGGCGGGCCGGGCGGCGGCCCGCTCCCCAGGAGGGCGGGTCGACGGCAGACGGGATGGCAGTTTGGGGGTGTCCAGGAGTGCCAGCACGAAAACCGTCAAAGGGCGCCGCGGCTTGGGGGGACGTCTTGCACCGGCGGTATGGATATCCTCGACGCAAACTACGGAGGGGGCAGCATGAAGCCTGACGACGACTGGTTGTTTCTTGGCGAACCGGACGTTGACGACGGCCAGGTCGACGAGTATGACCTGACCTCGACCCCCAATGACTTCAACGCCTTGACGATCTTCAGCTTCATCGAATCGGGAGCTGTCAAAATCCCCGGGTTCCAGCGGCACTATGTCTGGGACATTAAGAGAGCCTCGAAACTTATTGAGTCGCTAATAATCGGCCTCCCTGTTCCCCAGGTCTTCCTGTACGAAGAGGCAAGGAACAGGTTCCTCGTGATTGATGGTCAGCAACGCCTGATGACCATCTACTTCTTCATCAAGCAGCGGTTTCCGAAAAGGGAAGCCAGGCCGCGTCTCCGGAATGTCTTCATGGAGCGAGGCGGAATCCCTGATGAGGTCCTGGGTAATGACGACCTCTTCGAAGATTTCGCGTTGAAGCTTCCGGATCTCAACCCCGGCAGGCCCAACAAATTCTCAGGTCTAACCTACTCTGATCTAGACGACTACAAAACACAGTTCGATCTTCGTACAATCCGAAACGTTGTGGTGAAGCAGGTCAAGCCATCCGGCGGCAACTCGTCCATTTACGAGATGTTTAGCCGGCTGAACACGGGTGGCATAAATCTTACTCCGCAAGAGATTCGGCTCAGCCTCTATCACTCGAAGTTCTATGATCTTCTAACGAGATTGAACCTGGACACCCGATGGCGGGAGCTGCTCGGACGACCGGAGCCCGACCTTCACATGCAGGATGTGGAGGTATTGGCGAGAGCGGTGGCCATGTGGCGCGACGGACCGCAGTACAAGCCTTCCATGGTTCGCTTCCTTAATCAGTTTTCGCAGGTTGCGCAGGCTTACGACGAAGCGGAGCTAGCTACTATTGAAGGCTACTTCAATTGGTTTTTGGACAATGCTAGTGACGTTGCTCCTAGCGCCTGGCAGCGGCAATCGAAGTTTAGCGTCCCGATTTTCGAAGCGGTTTTCGCTGCGTCGTGTTCTCTTCGGGACAAGGGTCAACTAGTGGCTCTATCTTCGGAGTTGGTCGAGAAGATCAAGCTCGATCCCGTGGTGCAGGAGTCATCTCAGGAGAAGACCACTGACACTGGGAATGTGAGGAATCGACTACGGAGGGCGTTGGAACTCGTCGCAGCGGCCAGCGAGTCGAGGTAGACCCGTGCCAAAAGAGCATGTCGAGCGGCTATATCAGGATCACGTGGCAGTCATGGAGTATCTCCAAGAAGCCCAAGAGATTTCGTTCCTCAACACGCTTGAATCTGGGATCCCCAAAATAGTCCTGTTGGCCGCCGCCAGCGACTTAGAAAACCGCACCCACGAGACGTTGGTCACCTACTACCAGACATGCACGCAAAGAGCCGAGTTTGCGGTCTCTTTTGTGACCAACAAGGCACTGAAGCGTCAGTACCACACTTTCTTTAAGTGGGAGGAGCGAAACGCCAACCAGTTCTTTGGCTTGTTTGGCCCGAAGTTCAGAACGAAAATGCGGCTCGCTATAGAAGCGGACGAGGTGCTCGCGGCGTCTATCAAAGACTTCTGCGAGATTGGCGACCTGCGGAACCAGTTGGTTCACCGCGGTTATGCCA
This sequence comes from Micromonospora sp. CPCC 205539, assembly GCF_036906815.1. NCBI lineage: Bacteria > Bacillati > Actinomycetota > Actinomycetes > Micromonosporales > Micromonosporaceae > Micromonospora > Micromonospora sp. CPCC 205539. The sequence goes on from NZ_JBAKHW010000004.1 coordinate 48,186, forward strand.
CGTTCCTGCTAGAGAAGACTGCGGCCGAGGTGTACGGACTGTATGAGAGTGCCTTGTACTTCCCCGAGAGGCTCGGGGACCTATTGAAAGAAGAGGAGGCCGAAGAAGCTGTTCTCTAGTCTTTTCACGATGCCAGCTCCTGCCTACGCGCCGCAATAATCTCGACGACATCATCCACGGCTTTTAGTAAATCGTCGTGTTCCCAAATTCGAATGACAAGCCACCCAGCTCCTCGTAGCGCCTGCGTCTGTATTCGGTCCCGTTCTGCTGTTCGAGCCAACTTCGGACGCCAATACCACTGATTCACTCCTGGCTGCCGCCCGTGTTCGGGACACGAATGCCAAAAACATGAATCATAGAAGAGGGCGACTCGAAGACGTGTGAAGGCGACGTCTGGACGTGCTTTAAGGCTAGGTGGAAGTCGAACTAGGAAGTCCTTTCTGAACCGGAGTCCACGAGCATGCAGGAGTGATCGGAGCAGTACCTCAGGCTTCGTATTCGTTCGTCGGATCGCGCTGAGGTTCCTCGACCGCCCAGCCGAGGATGGCGAGAGTCGTTGCTGCCTAGAGCTTTGGAGCGCTGCGGTATCCATCGGCCCTTACCCTGTGGCTTGGCCACCAGCAGCCAACCTCGCAAGCCAGCCATCCAAGCCCTCGATCCTGCCAGAACTAATGTACTTCTTTGATCTGGCCATGCCCCCTTTACTCCTGTCTGGAGCAGGGACAGCATATGCGACCAAGGGCCCAGCCGGATTGACATGCACCACCGTCTTGAACAAGGGGTGCACTTCGCGAGTCCGCTCACAAACGGATGCCAGGCGAGCTGGATCGAACTCATTCGTTAGCAGCACATAGTCGAACGGCTTATTTACCGACTGAAGGTCGGTATAAGCCGCATGCTCATTCGGGAACTGCTTCTCTCGGTCAGTGCGGAACGACCATTTGCAAGTGATAAGAGAACGGTGGTTGTCAGACTTTCTAACTAGCGCCAAATCCACTTGCTGAGCCTTGTCTTCCCCCCGCGGCGGGTAGAAGCCGGGAATGTCATGCAAGACTGGCCTTACCATAATGTTGTACGACGAAGCGATCCCGGGTATCCGATGAAGAATTGCGGCAAGGGTGTCTTCAAATCCTTCGCCGACGAGATTCTTCCGCTTGTTCTCCTGACCGACATACGTTCGAACGCTTGAGGCCAGTGCCCTGAGGGTCGCGGAATCAGGCGCTTCCCGGAACCAGGGCCGAAGGTACTGGTCGACCAAGTCGAGGAACTCTGGGTCCTCTCCGGGCAGTGGAAGGTCTTCGGGGAGGTAAACCTTCCGCTGGTCCTCAGCATTTCTGGCGTACTTCTCGCGCTGGCTCGCTGCAAAGGCGGTAAGGTCGCTGGCTGCCCAAGTGAACAAGGTATCTATTTTCTCGTTCAGTTCTCTAGGCGAAGCCTCGAACTGCTTCGATAGCCAGACATGAAAAGCTAGCGACCTGCCATACCAAGGCCGACCAGGTTGACACTTATCCGACTCATAACAATGGGCTAGCCCGATCGTCGGATCGATCCACATCAAGAGGTGGTATACGTGTCGCCAAGCGTTGTTCGGTGTTACCGGCTCCTGGGAGTCGAAATAGCGGTCCAGGAGACTGCGTCGGTTCTCCTGCCCGAATGCATATTTAACTAGTTTGCTTGGCTCGACGTTTGCGGGAAGATTGTCGATCACTAGGGGTGTCTCCCGTCGCTGATTCTAGTAGACGGGACGACATTGCTTGGGCAGCAGCGTATGCAAGCAAGGGAGGCACAGCGTTGCCAACCTGCCGATACTTTGAATGGGCGGCTCCGCCGTCCATTCTGCCAGGGATTAGCCCGCGTCGCTGATCCGTCGTGAATTGGAAGTGATCAGGAAAAGATTGGAGACGTGCGAATTCGCGAACGCTGAGACACCGGTGGGCTGAATAGTGATACACCGAGTCAGCCTTTGTGTTCAGCGTCCAAGCCCAGATATCCGGGTGGAGTCGCCTGTAGGCATAGAAGTGGCGCCGGCTAATGCGGCCTGAGCCATTATGAGGCCCCCACTTCTCGCCGGTAAGATACCGTTCAAGGAGTTCTTCGGGGAGGTCTCGATGGTTTCCTCCTGCGGGGATGGCCTCTAGCCGCATTACTGTATCGGCGCGCACCCGAGGGACGCTTACATTTGTTAGACCCGAGCTGCTTAAGTCATGGCTGCGCATTAGCTTCTGATAGGAAGAGTCTGCTTCCGGAAGCTCGTACTCTAGGACATCCTCACGACGGCCTGGAGCGAGGTCGGCGAGATCGCTGATCGCCTGATAAGCCGTCACCGCTGTTGAATCGAAAGGGTCAGCGAGTGCGGCTCCGAGGTCAACGCCCAACTGCTCCCGCGCTTGCAGTAGATACCTCGTCGGGTTATCTGTACGCCGGGCAAGTTGGATGAGTGTGGTGACGCCGGTCCCCGCAAGCGTTGGGGGATCCAAGTTGAGGTCACGTCGAACGCCAATGAACAGCAGACGCTTACGGGTCTGAGGAACACCGAAGTCCGCAGCATCAACGAGTTGGGGAAGTACAAGGTACTCCCCTTCGAGTGATAGATCCTGCTGGACCTGCTCGCGGACCCCCATTTGGGCCATACCCGGGACGTTCTCCATAAGGAATGCGCGCGGCTTAACTTCTCCCACGATTCGAACAAACTCGCGGTAGAGGCTGTTGCGGGGGTCGTCGATGATGCGGGCGTGATTACGTACCTGCGAGTAAGCCTGGCAAGGTGGCCCGCCGACTACGACATCAACACCGCTAGCTGCATCGAGGATCCGCGCCCGTATGTCCTCGTCGCGAATATCGCCTACCACGGGTGCAGCGTCTCGGAAGTTGGTGCTGTAAGTCGCCATTGCATCCGGGTCAAAATCGCTGCCGGCCACAACATCGAAGCCCGCCTGCCGAAAGCCTTGCGACAAGCCGCCGGCACCAGCAAATAGATCAACAACGCGCAGCGCACGGGCATGGCGCGGCTCGTTGGACGCTGGGCGTTGCTCACTCGCTCTGCTCGTCATGTGAGCCCCATCCTCACGTAGGGTAACCGGAGGGATCTCGCCCATCACCGGGTGAACCTTAGCTGACCCGACTGACAACGTCTCCTTGCCGCGCACCCTGGCAGCCAGAATCGGGCGACCTCATCGCGCTCCTCGGGGCTCAGGGGAGTCGAACCGTTCAGGTTGTGATCTCGACGGCAACGGTAGTTCGTCGGCATGGGCTGGCGGGCGGTACCAGTAACGGGCTGGCGTCAAGTGCTCCTCCGCGGGGGTCCACGCGGTCCAGCGGCGGGCTCGTCCTCCGCTGGTCTCGACGGTCCCGTCGGGGAGCTTGCGCCACCGGATCTCGTCGACGATGACGAGGTGAGTATCAGTACCGTGCGCGTGATCGACCTCATTAGAGGTCAGCTCGACCTTGTCCGCTAGCCCTGACGAGCCTTTCACCTCGATGTGCAGTTCCTCGGTCCCCCGTATTGCCCGGATGTCGTAGCTTCTCCGGTTGCCGACGTTCTCAACGTCATATCCCTCGACGTCGCGGTAGTGGTCCATGGCGATCAGCACCGCGTGCTGTTCAAGCGCAACCTTGAGCACCTGGTCGGTCATGTACCCGGACCCGCCGGACCGGCCATCTCTGCCTGGGGATGTGACCTCATCGCCAGCAGTTGGCTGACGTGCCGGAAGCGGACGACGGTCGGGTTCGCCATCTGCCTCCGGCAATGGCCGCGCGGCGAGGTCGACCGCCAGGCGGTCCGCGTCGGAAGAGTCGTAGCCGGGGACACTGAGACGTAGCCGTATCCGCTTGGTGCTGTTGCCTGGGCGCCGGGCGTCGGGGGCTTGGCCTATCGTGGTCTGAGCGTTGGTCAGGCGCCGTCGTAGCAAATGAGGGTCGGGAACGTCAGCCAGACGGACGGGCTCGCTGATGAGGCTACGGCCCGACTCGGGAAGTAGCTGAGTTCGCCGCGAATCGACTATGGCCGTCTCGATGACAGCACGGCGTTCCTTGAGACGCCTCAAGATCAGCTCAAGCGCAGGCCGGTAGTGGGTGTTCCGTGGGGGTCTGCCGTCGGCCCGGCCACTCATGCTTTCGAGGATGACGGCAAGGTAGTCGCCGTCGCGCTCGACAGAGTATTCGGCGTCGAGCGCCTGGCCGTGGTCGTCGGTCATTCGCACGTTGGTCACTCTGGCACAGACGTTCGACGGTATGCGAGGGCTCTGGCAGCGAGGCAGCAAGATGGCATTGCGAGCGTCGGTGCGCGGCGATGCCGAACGCGAACCGAGAAGGCTTGCCATCTGCTCGTCGACCTCCATCGGTGCAGACCCTCAGGGTCGGGGTCGGCGTGACGTCCGGGGGATAGCCGCGACACGGGGATCCCGACGATGGACGTTCCCGCATGCGGCTCTCGGCCGCTAGACTCAACTCGATTGACGGCGAAGCTCGATCGCGCCGTTGATCTCCTTTCGGTAGTAGGGGTCTCAAATCACCTACCAACCGAAGAGAAAGGATCGGAAGATGAAGAGCTTCTTCCGATGGTCGCCTGTCACGAAGGCTTGGGACTACGCCAAGCCCTACCTGATCCGGATGGTCGGCGAGATGGCTGCTGACTTTGCAGACCGGGTTCGCAAGTAGCGCGTTAGCGCTTGGCCCCTGGCTTCCTCCTCTTGAGGGTGCCGGGGGCCTCCGCGTTGCGGTTAGGCGACGTCAGCGATCCGATCCGAGAGGTCGTGCGTGGCGACACCGAACGTCCCTCGGGTCAGGGAGCCGAGGGATGCTCTCGCGCAGCGAAGACCCTCTCCGTCAGGTAGCGAGGCAGCAACAAGGCAGCGCGGGCCTTGATGCAGGTCGGTCCCGCACATCAACCGACAAGGTCGCGCACCTGCTCGTTGGCGCGGGCCGCCACCGGCTGGCAGCAGGCGACAGCTTGAGACCGCATCCCCCCGACGGGGGTCGAGGCCGGAGCCAGGACATGGGCGGCAGGCGATGGATGGCCATGATCGTCGGGCACAAGCCGGGCACAATTGACGCCGACAAGGGCTGTCAACCGCTGTAAGGCAACGAGAACCCTCATGCAGGTCAGGACGCCGATCCGCCCGATCTGGGATGATCCACCGACCGCCGGAGGGGTTCAGGGTTCGAGTCCCTGGCGGCCCACTCCTCCGCAGGCCAGCAACCCCAACCGGGGTCGCTTCGCCGCGATCGGAGCCGGCACGACGCAGCACAGCAGTGGCGCTTCCACCGCACACGGACACCACGTTGGACGCGAACGGCCCCGGCGACGATGTGTCGCCGGGGCCAGTTCGACGCGTCAGGGTTACGCGGCCGGGGCGAGACCGATGTCGACGACGGCCTCCCCGGCGTCGTCCACCTCGACCACGGCGCTCCAGCCCCGGTTGTAGTAGCCGCCGGTGCTGCCGACAATGTCCGAATCGGTGGCGTCGTCGCCAACGTCGGGGGTAGTGAAGCCGTACGGCGCCCCGTCCTGCAGGTAGACGTTCGCTACGTAACGGCCCGGCGTGAGCCGGGTCAGGTAGGTGCCGTCGCGGTCGTTGATGTAACCCCTCGGCACGTCCCAGCCCGGCTCGGTGCCCTCCAGCACGAACTCGATCTTGCCGATCTTCCCGTACGCGTTCGGCTCGTCCGCGTCGCGCTGGCCGTCGCGGTCGGTGTCGATCCAGGCGTGGCCGGTGATGACCCCCTGGGCGACGTAGGTGACGCTGTCGGTGGCGGTGTTGTTCTCCAGCGACGTCTCAGCCGTTGACGTGGAGGCGGTGGCGGTGAAGGCCAGCGGACCGTCGGGAGTTCCGACGTTCGCCTTCAGCTTGAGCAGCAAATCACCGCCCAGCGTGCCGATGTCCCAGAAGGGCCGGGTGCACTCGACGAAGCGGCCGTCCGCCCCGTCGTTGAGTCGGCAGGTCCAGTTGGTGTCACCGGGGTCGAGGGACGTCGGCTCGACCGTCGCCGGGAGCGGCACCCGGACGGCGGTGTTCTCCACGGGGGTGCCGCCCTGGAGGCTGACGGCGACCGAAAGTTCGAACTCCTCGTTCGCCCGCAGTTGGTCGCGGCCGACCACGGCGATCCCGTACAGCTCCAGGTCACTGGGGGGCGGCACGGCGTAGGTGAACGTGGTGGTGCCGCTGTTGTTCGCCAGCGATCGCTCGGGGACCGAGGTTGACACCGAGGCGTTCACGGTCCGGGTGTCGCCCACCGTCCCGGCCGGGAAGTAGGGGTAGAAGTTCAGGTAGGCCGACTCGCCCGGCGCGATCTCCCGGTCGTTCTCGCAGACCCAGGTGGAGGTGGAGAAGTCGCAGTTCCACTCCGGGTCCGACGTCCAGGACCCGGCGAAGGCGTCCGGCGGCATCTGGAAGGTGAAGCGGGCGCCGGGGGCCGAGCTGGTGCCGATGTTGGTCGCTCGGGCCTGGACGAAGCCGCGGGCCCCGTTGCCGCCCAGGTAGGAGATCTCACCGCTGGCGAACTCGAACGAGAAGGCGAGGTCCGCCTTGGCGACGCCGTACTCGATGGTCGCCGAGGCGGTGTTGTTCGTGGTGGACGATTCGCGGCTTCGCGTGGAGGCCGTCGCGGTCACCGTCGTCTTCTGGCCGTCCGTGCCGGACGGCAGGGTCACGCCCAGGACGATGGTGGTGTCGGCGCCGGCCGCGAGCGTGCCGTACCTGCACTTGGCGGCCGCGGCGTCGCAGGTCCAGCCGCCGAGGGAGCCACCCAGGTCGAGGGTGGCACCGGACGGCAGGGTCAGCTTCAGGGTGGTGCCGGTGGCTGCGGCGCCCCCCGCGTTGCGTGCCGAGATGGTGAGGCGGACCCGCCCGCCGGCCAGCCCCACCTCGCCCGGATCCGACGTGACGCCCACGACGACGTCAGCGCGACCCGGAGCGGCGGAGGCCGCGGAGGGAAGTACTGCGAGCAGTGACGCGACGACAGCGGTCGCGAGGGACCCCGCCTGCAGCATGCGAAGGGCTTTGGTACGCAGATTTTGGTTGACCATGAGTTCCCCGTCTGGTCGGGATGGGACAACGGCCGGAGACGCGCCGGAGGCGTCCATCAGTCGCTCGGGATCTTAACCCTGTCGATCACTCAGGGCGTTCCGGCATTCATGATCGTTATTCCCTGTTCATGGTCGACAGCGATCAACTCGCGCGAGATCATCGGGCATACAGCGGCACAAAAAGGCTTACGCGAATTGCCCACCGTTATGAGACGACAGGAGATCACGCCCAGCCTCGGACGAGCTCCGAGGCTCAAAGCTCGCGAACCGGCAGTCAGGACCCCGGATGGCCATCGCGCGCAGGCGCTGGCGTCAAGGTTTCAGAGATCCGCAGGGAAGAATTTGAAGGAAGGCCTGTTGGGGCTCGGCGAGTAGGACAAGCCGCCGGTGTCGGTGAAGCCCTGAAGCCGGCCACGGGCTGAGTCAGCCGAGGTCACGCCCTCCAGGTGCACCCTGATGCCGGTGAAGCGCAGCCAGGCGTCGGCGGAGACCGGGTCTATACCGAGGCCGTCGACGTCGCCCGCCAGTGCGGCGCGGGCATGAACCCGCAGATCCTGCTGGTCGACGATCTCCAGGTCGATCAGGTCGTACTGGTGATGCTGGAAGAAGTAGACGCTGGATTCAGCTGGTTCGCCGACGTTCCGCAACACTTGGCCTGCCATGCTGCGCCAACTGGGAACGGGGATGGGTAGCCACTCGATATCCAGGAAGATCCGACTGCTCCCGTAGTCCCGGGTCACCTCGTCGAATGGAAAGCGGAAGCTCCAGGTCAGGGCCGGCTCCAGCCCGATGCTCGGGTTGTCGAACAGCAGCCCGCCCCACGTTCCTCCTTCGACCGGGCGAAGCTCCCGGACCTTCACGGCATCCTCGTCGTCGGGCTCGTTCGACACGGCGGGAGTCTCCCACGAGGTTCTCCCAGCCGCGCCCCCGCGAGGCGGGGTGATCACCGCCATCGGGTATCAGCGACGGCGGGATGCCGCGACATCAGCGACACCGTGTCGATCACGGACGAGGCGTACCCGCTCCGCACGAGGAATCCTGGTGGACACGGTGGTGGACCCTGTCGACATGATGGGCGTTGCCGTGGGGACGATCGTGGCCATTCTGGTGCTGGCGGTCGGCACTGGCGTGGTGTGGCTGCGACGAGTGCGTGCGTCGAGGGTTGTTGATCGAGCGGAGCAACTCAGATTGGCGCGACGAGCTACCCAGAAGATCACCCGCCAGACCCGTCGGACCCGACGGGGCTCGCTGCGAGGCAAGGGCGGCGGGGGCGACCCCGGGCTCTCGCACGATGCCGCATCGGGAAGCGACGGTGGCGGAACGCCGTGACACTGAGCAGCAACGGGATGACCTCGCCCGGGATCGCCGTTCAGGAGCACTCGACTATCGCGTCGAGTTCGACTTCGACCAGCCAGTCGCGGTCGACGAAGCCCGCCACCTCGACGAAGGTGCAGGCCGGCCTGATCGCCGCGAACCGCTCTCCGTGTGCCCGCGCGGCCTCCTCCCACCGACTCGCGTCCGTGAGCATGACGCGGGTCCGTACGACATCCGCCAGCGCGGCCCCCGCGGCCGTCAGCGCTGCCTCCGCAATATCCAGGCACCGCACGGTCTGGGCGTAGACGTCGCCCTGCCCCACGGTCGTCCCGTCGTCGCCGATCGGAGCTGTGCCGGCGACCGCGACGTACGGCCCTTTGCGGACTGCCCTGGAGAACCCGATGCGAGGTTCGAGTGGTGAGCCGGAACTCACCGTCTGTCGATCGAGATCCATCGCACCATGCTCCCAGAACGCGGCGCCGCCGAAATGCCTTGATCCGGCGCCGTCCTCGCCCCGCGCGCGCCAATTCTCGGCTGCGAAGGCGGTAAGGGCTCGCGTAGCGTCCGGCGCGTGAGCACCGATGAAGAACGCGATCGGCTCGCCGAGCAACTGGCGGCGCTGCCGGTCCACGAACTCGTCGACGTGATGCGGCGTGTCCTGCCGACCTACACCGAGGACCGTTACGGGATGCGGACGAACGTGGTCCTTGCCAGTGTGACCCGGTGTGACCAGGACCCGGAAACCATCCTCGAACTGGTCGCCTGGGTCGATCGCGATCACTACGACGGCAGCCTCGGGATCGATCAGGGCCTGTGGGAGAACGGCCACTGCTCGACATGCGACATCGAGGTGACGTCGAACGGCAAACGTGCGTTCTGCCCAGCCTGCGGCTCCGCGGTGGCCCTGACCTGAGAAGCGCTGAGTCAGGGGCTGACCCGACGGCGGGGGGCGAGGATGGCGGCGCGGTCGGCGGCGGCCACCGCGAACAGCACCGCGGTGGCGACGACGGTGACTGCCAGCAGCGGAATTCGCAGGATGGTCGCTGCGATGGCCAGGGCCAACAAGCCGACCACCCGTGGCCAGGAGAGTCGTCGGTGGATCGCCAGGGAGAACAGGATCCGCCCGACGAGGAAGAGGGTCGGCCCACCCAGGATGATCAGGACAGCGGTCGTGTCACCGGTCGCGGTGGGGTGGGCGATGCTCAGCTCGGCCCCGACGGCGGTGAGCACGATCCCGGCGATCATCACCAGGTGCAGGTAGCCGGTGATGACGCCGAGCCGGGATGGTTCGGCGTGCTCGATGGCCTGGCCCAGGTGCGCGCCGGCGGGCGTCACGTAGAGCAGACCAATCAGCACGGCGGTGATGAAGACCAGCAGGAAGGCGGCGGTCTCCGGTAGGTCGAGGCGGGTGTCGGAGTAGGTGAGGCCGGCGACCAGGACCAGTTCACCGAGCGTGATGATCATGATCTGTTGGTACCGCTCGGCGAAGTGCTCGCCGGCGAGGCGCATCTGCTTCTGCGGCGCCCGACCCAGCCGCGGCGTGGGCCAGCCGAATCGGGGGCCGGCGAGGTCGATGGCGAGGCCGAGCAGCCAGAGCGGCACCCGCCAGCCCGGCAGGAGCGCGCCGGCCAGCCACGGTACGGCGGAGACGCCGTACCAGCAGAGGATTCGCAGCGCCCGGCTCTGCAGCGGGTGACCGCGCAGCGTGAGGCCCGTGATCGCGCCCCGGGCGATGTGGACCGCGACGTACGCGGCGGCGAAGAGCAGGCCCCGCCCGTCCAACGCCTGCGGGATCGCCACCCCGGCCAGCAGGCTGCCCAGCGTGGCGCCGACCAGCAGCACTCGGATCGCCGGGCTCTCCGGGTCGTACCAGTCGGTCAACCAGGTGGTGGTCACCCAGATCCACCAGACCCCGGTGAGCAGCAGCGCGGTACGCAACGCGCCGACCACGGTGAGGTCGGCGAGCAGGTGCTGGGCCAGTTGGCTGAGGGCCAGGACGAACGCCAGGTCGAAGAAGAGTTCCAGGAACGAGGCGCTGAGCGGCACGTCCTTGTCGCGCAGCACCCGATCGGGCCTGCTCACCATCGGCGCTCCTCCCGGGTGGCACGCCCTGCGTCCGTCGTACCACCCGAGATGTGCCGCTGGGGGCAAAAGCAGATCAGCGGCGGATGCCGACCCCGGCGTAGCCGTGCGACTGCGCGACTGCCGACTCGGCGTCCGGCCGCCACTGGGTGGTCTCCACCAGGCCGGGTTCCACCAGGTCGTACCCGTTAAAGAAGCGCGACGTCTCGGCGTGCGTCCGGGGCACCAGCGGGGCGCTGCTGTTGCGGTAGACGGCCTGCCCGCGTTCGGCCAACTCCGGTGGGATGCCGTCCAGCGTCAGGTGGGACAGCACCAGGTAACTGCCGGGCACGGTGGCGTCGCGCAGCCGGGCGATGGCCGCCGACGGGTCGTCCTCGTCCGGCACGAAGTGCAGCACCGCGAGCAGCAGCACCGCCACCGGGCGGTCCAGGTCGAGCAGGCCGCGTACGTCCGGGTGGGCGAGCAGGTCCTCCGGCTGCCGCAGGTCGCCCTGGACGACCGCGGTCCCGGGCGTGTCGGTCAGCAGCCGCTGGGCGTACGCCACGGCCACCTCGTCGTAGTCGGCGTAGACCACCCGCGCGTCGGGTGCCACCGCCCGCACCACCTCGTGCACGGTGCCCTGGGTGGGCAGCCCGGCGCCGATGTCGAGGAACTGACGTACGCCCTGCTCGGCTGCGTACCGGACGGCCCGGCGCAGGAAGTGTCGGTTGGTCTGTGCGGCGACCCCGGTCTCCGGAAAGATCTCGAGCACCCGTTGGGCGGCGGCCCGATCAGCGGCGAAGTTGTGATTACCGCCCAGGAAGTAGTCGTACATGCGGGCGACGTTGGGTTGGGCGGTGACGTCGGTCCCGGTGGGCGCCGGCTGGTCGGTCACGTGGGGTCCCTTCGACGGCGAGTCGGATCTCGATGTCTAGCACCCGGGACGACGTCGCGCCGACCCCTCCTGTCGTTGATCCGGCTGCGCCCCTGGTCACCGCCGACGACGGTGGGGGCACCGACTCATCGAGGAGCGACGCCGATGACCAGTCAGCGAGAGACCGTGGAGGTCGATCACGACCTGTTCCGCGCCGTGTACGACTCACCCGCGTCGCTGCCCGGCCGTCACCGGTGGACCACCCCGGAATCGGACGTCCGGCGATTGGAGAAGCTGCTCGGCATGCCTCCGCGCAGCATCGGCGCCCCGCTCTGGGTCAGCGGCGACGAGCCGGACTGCCCGAAGTGCAACCGGCGGGTCACCTGGTACGACATCGTCTCGTCGGCGCTCTCCGGCCTGCACGACAAAGCCATGATCGCCACGGTGATCCTCGGCGAGCGCAAGTACGTCAACACGGAGGTGCCGGCCGCCATAGCCGGGGTGCGCTGCGCCGACTGCCACACCGCCATCGAGGGGCTGCGCAGCTTCAAGTGCCACAACTGGGCGTACGCCTTCGAGGAGTTGGAGGCCGTCCGCGAGCGGCTGGCCGGCATACCCGAGCCGACCTGATCGCCCTTTGCCGCGTTCCTACCGTTTCTCTAGATGAACACGGTATGAACGTGTGGGGGGTGATTCATCATCGACACCGACAGCATGGACGTGCCGCAGATCAGCGTCGAGTGGTACCGCGAGGTCGTCGACCTGGCCGCCGGCAGCCCTACCCCGGTGCAGTGGTTCGTCGGGCACGCCACCGAGGGCGTGCTCGTGGTGCTCGGCGTGCTGCTGCTGGTGGCCGCGCTGAGCCGCCTGGCCGGCGACCCGCACGACCGGGCGCTCGCCCTGGTCGCGCCGCTGCCGACTCTTCTGGCGTACGCGGGCAGCGAATGGCTCAAGACCGTGGTGGACGAGGATCGCCCGTGTCGGACGGTGGGCCGGGCGATCATCGCGGGCAGTTGCCCACCGCCGGGCGACTGGTCGTTCCCCAGCAACCACGCGACTCTGGCCGGTGCGCTGGCGGTCACCACGCTGCTGCTCTCCCGCCGGCTCGGGTTGCTCGCGCTGCCGCTGGCCGCGCTGGCCGCCTTCTCCCGGGTCTTCGTGGGTGTCCACTACCCGCACGACGTGGTCGCGGGTGTGCTGCTCGGCGCCCTGGTCGCCGCACTGGCCACTCCGCTGCTGGCCCGCCCGGCCACCGAGGTGCTGCGCCGCCGGGCCGGCCGCACCTCCCACCCGGTCCCCGAGGTGGCTGGCCGCCCGCGCTCCTGACCGCCTCCACGTGCTTCACGTGCCGGCGAGGGCTTCGGTTGGTGCCAGCCGGCTGGCCCGTACGGCGGGGTAGAGGCCGGCGACGGCGCCGATCAGGAGGGTCGCCGCCAGGGCGCCGGCCATCGCCCAGGGTGGCACCACGACAGGCCAGCCCTGACTGGCCGCGTAGAGGCTTGTGACGACGACGCCGAGCAGGGTGCCGCCCGCGCAGCCGAGCGCGGAGAGGAGCAGGGACTCGGCGAGGAACTGGCCACGGATCTGCCCCCGGGTGGCGCCGAGCGCTCGGCGTAGTCCCACCTCGGCGCGTCGCTCCAACACCGAGATCACCATGGTGTTGGCGATGCCGACGCCGCCCACGACGAGTGCCACCCCGCCCAGCCCGAGCAGCAGCCCGTTCAGCGCGCTGTCGGTGGCCTGCTGGGCCGCCAACGCGTCGGAGGGTCGGGACACCGCCACCTCGTTCGGCGCCTCCGGGTTGACGGTGCGCCCGAGCACCGCTCGCACCGCCGCGACCTGTGGTGGCGCGGCACGGACGTACAGCCGGCTGGGGTGGCCGTCGAATCCCAGGTAGGTGCGTGCCGCATCCCATCCCACCAGTGCGGCCGAATCCAACTCCTCGACCAGAGGTACCGGCGCCAGGATGCCGATCACCGCGAACCATTCACCGCCCAGCCACACCCGCACCCCGACGCCGGGTACGTCCAGGCGGCGAGCGGCGGTGGCGCCCAGCACGACCGTCGGATAGGACGCGGTGGCGGGTGTGAACCAGGAACCGGCCCGCATCGTGGCGTCGACGACGGTCAACAAATCGGGCTGGGTGGCGAGCACCGCGATGCTGCCCGTCTGACCTGCGGGAATCCTGTCGTTCCGGTAGACGGATCTGTCGACGGCACCGGTTGCACTGACCGATTCGACCGGCCCGATCCGACCGGCCAACGCCGTCGACCGCTCGGGCAGGGCCGCCTCCTCGCCCGCCTGTGTCTTGCCCGGGGCCGCGGTCAGCAGGTTGGTGCCGAGCCGGTCGAGGGTCCGGTCCAACTCGGCGCGGCTCGAGTTGGAGATGCCGACCACGGCCAGCATCGCCCCGATACCGATGGCGATACCCAGGGCGGAGAGGAAGACCCGCAGTGGTCGGGCCAGTAACCCTGCCGCGCCCAGTCGGGCCACGTCGGCCGGGCTGAGCCGGATCGGTCGCGGCTTCGTGGTGCCGGGTCTCCGGGTCATGGGCGCACCGCCAGTGGCGTACCCGAATCGTGGGTGACCCGGCCGTCCCGCAACATGATCTGCCGGGGCAGACCGGCCGCGATGTCCTGATCATGGGTGATCACCAGGACCGTGGTGCCGTGGCTGTGCAGCTCGTGAAGCAGCGCCAGCACGGTCGCGCCGGCGGCCGAGTCGAGGTTGCCGGTCGGCTCGTCCGCGAGCAGCAGCGCCGGCTCGCCGATGACGGCTCGCGCGAACGCCACACGCTGTCGCTCGCCGCCGGACAGCTCATGCGGCCGGTGGTCGAGCCGGTGGTCGAGGCCGACCCGGGCCAGCGCGTCCGCCGCCCGTCGCCGTCGTTCCCGCCGGGCCACGCCGGCGTAGAGCAGCCCATCGGCCACGTTGTCCAGCACGGGCACGCCAGCGGCCAGGTGGAACTGCTGGAACACGAAACCGAGCCGGCGACCGCGTAGCGCGGACACCTCCCGGTCGGAGAGGGTGGACACGTCGTGACCGTCGATGCGTACCGTTCCGGACGACGGGCGGTCGAGGGTGCCGATCAGATTCAGCAGGGTGGACTTGCCGGAGCCGGACGGGCCGACGATCCCGGCGAGCTCTCCGTACCCGATCGTCAGGTCGACCTCGCGCAGAGCCATCACCCCGCCGAGATAGCCCCGGGACACTCCGACAAGCTCGATCAGGTCGGTCATTGCGGCACTCCCACCGTCATGCCCTCGGCCAGGCCCTCGCCGCTGACCTCGACCCGCCCGTCGGCGAACATGCCGGCCTGCACCGCCACGATGCGGGCGCCGGCCGGCCCGGTCACCTCGACGCCGTACCCGCCCTCGGCGAGCGCCAGTAACGCGTCCACCGGCACGGTCAGCACGGCCCGGCGCTCCTTCGCGACGTACCGCACGTCGACCGGCGTGGCACCGAGCGCACCCAGCGCCTTCTGGTCGGCGATGGCGATGGTGACCTCGACCGTGGCGGAACCGGTGCCGGGCCGTTCCGGGTCGGCGGGCTGCTGCCCGTCGCCGACCGACCCGCCGGCCGCTGGGGCACCCACCACGCTGACCGTGCCCGCCACCGAACCGCCGGTCGGCAAGGCCACGGTGACCTTGGTGCCCTTCACCGCCCACCCGACCTCACCCGCTCCTGCGGACACCAGCACCATCCGGGTGCTGCCGGTGTAGGTCAGCAGGTCGCCGGCGGCACTCGCGCCGAGGCGGACCAGTTGCCGCGCGATGCGTACGGCCTTTGGCGCGTAGATCACCCGCTCCCGCTCGACCACGCCGGTCACCGGCAGCGCCAGGTCCTTCTGCCAGCGCTTGACCGCGAGGGTGGTGGCTGCCGAGAACTTCTCGTCCACGGTGATCCCGCGGTAGCCGAGGGCGGTGAGATTGCGCTCGAACTGCCGCACGTCCGAGCCCGTGGTGCCCTCGGTCAACGGCCGGTACATCGGCAGGAGGCCGTAGAGCAGCACGATCGGCTTCTCGTCGGCGCGCAGCAGCGCCCCGCCGCGCCGCACCTCGGCCCCGACCTGGGGTAGCCAGGTCACCGTGCCCGTGGCGGTCGAGGCGAGCGGCACGGCCGGGCCGTACCCGAGTTCACCGGCGACCGTCACGGTCTTGACCAGGGTCTGCCGGCTGACCGGAGCGGCGGCGGCGGGCCCGGTGCGCGTCGATTGCGGTTCGTCCCCGCCGCGCCCACCGAGGCCGAGGGTGGCCGCGCCGGCCGCCACGAGGGTGATCAGTGCGGCAACGCCGCCCAACGTGGCCCGCACCCGCCGTCGCCTCCGCCAGTTCGTCGAGGTGGGGATCGACTCGGCCGCACTCATCCCTGGTAGGTCGCATTGGGGTTCGGCGTGGTCGGCGCACGCCCGTCCAGCACCGGATCGCAGATCTGCAACGCGCGCAGGTTGGCCGCCTGCTCCTGCGGGTTGAGTTCCCTGGTCAGGGTCCCGTCCTCAGGCCACTCGCCATCGGCACCCGGATCGGGCCAGTCCGGCATCCCGTTGGTACGCATGCACTTCGCGTAGTCGCGCCGGTGGGTGATCTGCTCCTCGGTCAGCGGTGGGCCCTTGTCCTCCAACTCCTCGGGGACGGGCAGGTTGAAGTCCTTGCATTTCATCTGGGCCGCCATCCACTTCGGATCGGTCTTCTTCGGGGTGCCGGGTCCGCTCAGGTCGACGTGCCCCTTGGCGTCCGGGTCCGGCAGGTCGAAGCCCTCGGCACGCAGGCATGTGACCCATTGACGCCGTCCGTCGATGTACTGGGCGACCACTCCACTGCTGCCAGCGCCAGCCGACCCGGTCGGCTGGGCGCTGGCACTGGCGGCCGTGGCCACCGATGGCGTGTCGGCAGCTCCGCCACCACAGGCGCTGAGCGCGAACACCACCACGGCAGCCGCTCCCGCACTGAAGATGTGGCATCGATGGCGACGCAGAATCCCGCGACGAATCATGACTTCTCCTGATCTTTTGGTCGGGCTGAGCGCGCGTTGGAGCCGCAGGGCACCAAGCGACCTGAATTGCGCGAAGGGCAGGCGGTGGTCTACGAGCTGCGGGCCACCGACGACCAGTGCCGGCCATCGGTCGACCCGTACAGAGCCCCATCGGTGTAGTCGTGGGCGTAGAACCAGCCGTCCTGCGTACGGCGCACCGGGTAGCTGGTGGCCGGCAGGCCATCCAGCTCGGCCGGCTGGTACGCGCCACCCGGGCGAGCCGCCCAGTAGCGGTAAC
The DNA here is from genome assembly GCF_036906815.1 of Micromonospora sp. CPCC 205539. Taxonomy (NCBI): domain Bacteria; kingdom Bacillati; phylum Actinomycetota; class Actinomycetes; order Micromonosporales; family Micromonosporaceae; genus Micromonospora; species Micromonospora sp. CPCC 205539. The sequence continues at coordinate 64,728 of NZ_JBAKHW010000004.1, forward strand.
CGTCAAGGTCCTGGCCAGGCATGGCGACGACCTGAAGCAGCACGTGCGCCCCGTCGGAGGTGACGAAGGACTGCCTGCCGCTGGTCAGGCGGTCGGCCGGCACGCTGTCCGCACCGGGAACCCGCTGCCAGTCACCACCGTCCTGACCGTTGTTCTCCACATAGCGGTAGACGGCACGGCTTTGGGTGCCGACGATGACGGCGTAGCCGGTCGGCCCGTCACCGACGGCCAGGTCCTGCGCCACGCAGCCCTCGGGGGAGCAGGCCGGCGGGTCCGCGAACACGGTGGTGGACCAGGTACGCCCAGCGTCGTGGCTCACCGCGGCCGCCGGGCGCCCGGCCGGGTCCACACCCGAGGCCCACAGTCGGCCGGATGACTCCCCGAGCAGAAGGTCATCTTCCAGGCGCAGCGGGGGTTGCGTGACCAGCGGCGCGATCCGGTGTGACACCGGGTCGATTGCGTACACCGTGCACGGTGATGTCACCTGGCCCGAATCCCGCCAGCACACGGCCCTGCTTCCGGTCGCCACCGCCGCGACGGCAGGAGCCCGATCCAGCGGACGCCACGACCTTCCGCCGTCCGTGCTGGTCTGCAGGGTCCGCGCCCCCGCATCGGTCGTATCGGACACAATGATGGCCAGCAACCGGTCAGGTCCGAGGACCTCCACGCCAGCGGTGTTGATCGGTCCGCCCCGGTCGGTCCAGGTGCGTCCGCCGTCGTCGGAGCCGACCAGTTGCAGGACGGACTTGGCGCACCGCTCCTTGGAGCAGTTCAGTCTCGTCGACATCGTCAGGTAGAGGTGTCGCGCGTCGGCCGCCCTGACCGACTGGACCTGCTCCCCGCTGTGCGGCAGGACGCCGGGTGACGGCTGCTGCTGGTTGCTGCCCGTCTCGCCGGTGACGGTCGGCCCCTCGGCCACCGACGCGGCAATGCCCGTACCGGCGGCGACGGCGATGACCACGGCGGCCGCGCCGTTGGCGATGGCCCAACGGCGCCGACGCCGGTGCCGGCGGCCGGCCGCGTACACCTCGTCGGCGAGCAGCCGGCTCGGTGGTGCCGAGTTCACCGCCTCCTCGAAGAGCTCACGCAGTTCCGTCATGCCTTCCCCTCCGTAGCGCGGGCCAGTGCGGGAACGGGGAGCGTGCCCCCCAGGACCTGACGCAGCGTCGCGAGACCCCGGGCGGTCTGACTCTTGACCGTGCCCTCCGAGCAGCCCAATGCGGCGGCCGTCTCGGCCACGTCAAGCCCCTGATAGAACCGGCAGACCAGGGTCACCCGCTGGCGCGGCGGCACCTGGTGCAACGCCTGGGCGAAGAGCACCCGCCGGGTCACCGACTCGGCCTCGTCATGACCGCCGGCGATGTCCGGCGTCTCCGCCACCACGCGCTCGCGACGCCGCCACGCCCGCCGGGTCTCGGACAGGTACGTCCGGACCAGGCAGGTCCGCACGAATGCATCAAGCGCCTGCGGATCGCGGATCCGGTGCCAGGCCGATGCGACCCGGATGAACGCTGCCTGCGTCAGGTCATCCGCCCAATGCCAGTCACCGCACATCAGGTAGGCGGCATGCCGCACCGCACCGCGTCGAGCAGCGAAATACTCGCTGAACCGACGCCGATCCTCGTCCTCGTCGCTTCGCATCCGACTCCCTTCACCGGTAGGTGCACCGGTCGCACGGGATCGGTTGCTTGGATCGCCGGGTTTTTTCGGCTGGTGACGGATCGATGCTCCCGCTGACGCCTAGAGGGTGACCAACAGAAGCGCGCCGACGGTGCCGAGCAGCAGGAACGGCCCGAACGGCAGGTGAGTGGACCAGCTTGCTCGTCGGGTGACCAACATCCCCACACTGACCAGCGCGGACAGCCCGGAACTCAGCAGCAGCCCGAGCACCAGGACCGGCCAGCCGTACCAGCCGAGCAGCGCGCCCACGCTCAGCGCCAGCTTGGCGTCCCCCAACCCGAAGCCACGGCGACCGAGCAGCAGCGTGCTGACGGCGAAGAACAACGCCAGCCCGGCGCCGGCGATGACCGCCCGCAGCCAGGTCCCCAACTCGGCCTCGCCGAGCACGGCCACGCCGAGCAGCAGCCAGGTCCCGGCCGCCGCCGGCAGGGTGAACCGGTCCGGCAACCGGTGCACGGCCAGGTCGACGAAGACCGCCGGGACCGTCCAGCCGAGCCACCACGCCAGCGCCGCCAGCACCCCGACCGGCGAGCCGACCAGCACCAACAACACCGCCGCGGCGAGCGTGGCCAGCTCGATCGTCCCCGGCGGCGGGCCGACCCGAGCCCGGCAGCCAGCGCATCGGGCCGCCGGGCCCAGCGCGGGCCAGGGCCGGGTCAGGCTGATCGGCGCGCCGCAGGCAGCGCAGCCGGTCCGGCTCGCGGTGCCCGACGGTACGGAGTGCCGTAGGGCCGCCAGCCGCAGCAGCGGGCTCACCGCCAGGATCGCCGGTACTACCGAGAGCCGAGCGCGGCGGCGGACCGCCAGCGAGAGCCCAGCCCGCCGCTCACGGCGGGGGGCGTCCGGTGGCTCGGCGCCCTCCGGCACCGCATCGGCCAGCGGGTCCGGGGGCACGACCTGGCCGGTGTGCTCCCGCGTACCACCGGTCGGCGGGGGTGGGGGGCGCCTTTCGGGCGGGGTTTCCTGACCCGGGACGGCCGCCGGAGGACCGGTCAGCGGCATGTCGACCCCACCTCGTAGCGGGCAGCACCCCTGGCAGTGAACACGGATCGTGACTGAACGATCGCTTTGGTGTAGCGCATGGCGCGGAAAGCGACGTGCACGGCCGGCCACTCGAGGGGCACCTCGGGCAGGCCAGGGGCGGTGCCGACGCCGATCGACGATGGCGGCCGGGCGGCCCGCACCTCGGGTCGAATGCCGGGATGACGCCACGTTGTCCCACCCTCGGGACCGGCGAAGAGGCCGGGGCGAACCTCACCTTCCCGGCGACGCTCGATCATCCGCAGCCCCTCGTTCGGCATTCGCCGGGAGCGCAGCACTGACACCCGCCACCACCACCTGTCATCACAGAGAGTGTTCACGTTAATTGCCCCTGTTGCATCGGCGAGCGTCAGCCTATGCTCGCCCCTTGGGTGAGACGCAAGCCTCACCGCAACAACCAAAGACACGGGACCTTGAATTCGTAGAAGATCCGTAACGGTGAATGCAGAAGCGAAATGAACGGTTCCGGATGCGCGCATCCGGGCGCGCTTCCGCATGCCCTGCGGCGGTGATCCGTCGCCGCAGCGGGCGACCAGGAGGAGGCTCGACGGTGCGCGGACGCCAGCTCAGACGAGCGGCAATCTGCCTGCTAGCGGTTGTGGCGATGGTGACGGTCACCGCCTGCGACAGTGGACGGGAGGCCGTCGAACGGCCGGCTCCGGTCCGGGGCGACGACCAGCAGGCGGATCAGGGTCCGGAACGACAAGCCGCCGAAAAGGCGGCGCTCGACGCGTACTCCGGTTATCTCGCGGCCTCGCGTACGGCGAGTCGACGCAGTGATCCGCGAGCGCCGGAACTGTCCCGATTCCTCGCTGATCCACTTCTGACCCGGGTTCGTTTGTCCATTCGCGAGGCGAAGGAGCACGGCGCAATGCGTACCGGGACGCTGAAGTCCGACCCGACCGTGATCGACGTGAGCCTGGACTCGAACCCGGCCACGGTGGAGATCCAGGACTGCCTGGACGCGACCGGCTACCGGCTGGTCTACGCCAAGGACCAGCGGGTGGTCCCGGGCAGCGGCGGCGGTCGGCATTTGGCCACCGCCACCGCCACCCGGTATCCCGACGGTCGCTGGCTGATCAACTCCGGCGCAGCTCACCAGGACCAGCCATGCTGACCTGGGCAGACAGGGGTGTCCCGGCCCGTACCGCCCGGGCCGGGACGCCTCGCCGGGCGCTCGTCGGCATCGGCCTCGCGCTGCTGCTGGTGGCCGGCGGCACCCTGCCGGCCGCCGCCGCCCGCCGCGCCGACCCCGGTGGGGAGTGCCCACCCGGCCAGCACGACTGCAGCGTCTGGGACGACGAGCCCGGCACGCCCGGCGGCCCCGGCGGTGGCGGGGACAACGGTGGCGGAGACTCCGGCGGCGGGGGTGGCACCGCTCGCTGCCAGTGGAACGGGCGCACACTCCCCTGCTACGACGACGTGCTCGGCTACTTCAACAACGGCGACGGCTGCTACTACAAGCTGGAGGAGCCGCAACCGGCCAACACCCCCGAGGGCAAGCAGTGGTACCTGCTGACCTGCAACGGCGGTGAGCTCGGCAACCAGCGCGAGGAACTGCGGGACGGGCCGCCACCCGGCTACGGCGCACCCCCGGACCCGGAGGAGCTGGCCCGTCGGGCACTGGCCCGGATCACCATCTCGCCGCCCCGGATCGCCGTCGCCCCCCGCCGGAGCACCGGGGCCGGCCTGGTCGGGTTGCCGGTCTGGATGTGGGCCAGCAAAGGACGGCAGTTCTTCGGCCCGGCGATCCAGGAGTCGGAGACCGAACGCGGCCTCACCGTCAGGATCGAGGCCAGGTTCGACCGGATCGTCTGGGACATGGACAACGGCGAGAAGGTCACCTGTAAGGGCGCGGGCACCGAGTACAAGTCGACCGGTCCCCGCGCCGGACGTACGTCACCCGACTGCGGTTACGACGGCTACCCGAAGGCCGACACCTACGGGGTCAGCGCCACCACCTACTGGACGGTGACCTGGCACGGCGGTGGCGAGAGCGGCGTGATTCCGGTGACCCGGTCCACCGGCACGGTCCAGATCCAGATCAACGAACTCCAGGTGGTCACCCGGTGAGTATCGCGACACGCAATGGAACCCCGGTGGACGCGCCGGTCAGCCCGCCCAAGGTGGTCCGGCAGCGGCGGGTCCGCCCGGGGCTGCTCGGCCTTGCCGTCCTCCTGATCGCCCTGGGCGGGTTGGGCGCGGCGTTCGCGGTCACCTCCGTCCGGGCCACCGGCAGCTACCTCGCGGTGGCCCGGCCGGTCGAGGTGGGTCGGGAGATCAGCGCATCCGACCTGCTCACCGTGCAGGTCGCCGGCGGTCAGGGTCTGCGCCCGGTGCCCGCCAACCGGATGGACGAGGTGATCGGTAAGCGGGCCGCCGTGGCGCTGGTCCCGGGCACCCTGCTCACGCTGGGGCAGGTCACCGACGACCCGCTGCTCGGCCCGGGCCAGCAGCAGATCGCACTCGGCCTGAAGACCGCGCAGGTGCCGGCACGTGACCTGCATCCCGGGGACAAGGTCCTGCTGGTCAGCACCCCGGACGACAACGCCGACGCGTCGCCTGCCTCGGCGGGCACCCGGTTCACCGCCACTGTGATCGACACCGTGAGCCCGGCGGACGACGAGAAGGTGCTGTACCTGGCGCTCACCGTCCGGGACGTGCCCGCGGTGGTGGCGCTGGCCGCACAGGAGCGGATCGCTGTCGTGCTGACCGAGGCGGCCTGAGTATGGCGATCATCGCGCTGGTGTCCGCGAAGGGTTCGCCCGGCGTCACCACGTCGGCGCTGGCCTGCGCGCTGGCCTGGCACCGGCGGCTGGTGCTCGCCGAGTGTGACCCGGCCGGCGGTTCGATCCTCGCCGGCTACCTCGGTGGTCAGCTGGACGGGCCGCGCGGCCTCGGCGAGCTCGCCGTCGGAGAGCTGCGCGACGGCAACCTGGAGAGCAACTTCTGGTCCCAACTGGTCGACCTGGACGCGCCCCGTCGGGAACGGCTGCTGCTGCCCGGGCTGGTCGACCCCACGCAGGCCGGCAGCGTCACCCCGCTCTGGCAGCGCTTCGCCGACTACTTCAACGCCCTGGACCACGGCACCCCCGGCTACGACGTGCTGGTCGACTGCGGCCGACTGCACGTGACCGGTCCACCGTGGCCGGTGCTGCGGGCCGCCTCGGTGGTGCTGCTGGTGAGCCGGGCCCACCTGCCGGACCTCTCCGGCACCCGGGCGGTGGTCACCACGATCGAACGGGACTTCGCCGAGCACCGGGTGCCGCCGGGCACCCTGCGGCTGCTGCTGGTCGGTGACGGGCACGGCCAGGCTGAGATCAGCCGCGCGCTTCGGCTGCCGGTGATCGCGCGGCTGCCGCACGACCCGCGTACCGCCGGGGTGCTCGGCCTCGGTGGGACGGTGCGGGCCGGACGGCCGCTGATGCGTGCGGCGGCCGCGCTGGAGGTGCCGGTCGGCGCGTTGCTGGAGCGGCGACGGGCCCGGCTGGCCTGGCCGGTGCAGCAGGGGGTGCCGGATGCGGTTTGAACCGGTCTCCGCCGACCCGCGCCAACTGCCGCCGGGCGTCACCTCGACCGCGCCGCCGCTGCCCCCGGCGAACGGCCGACACCACCAGCCGATGGCGATGCCACCGCAAGCGGCCGCCAGCCCGCAACCGGAGCCGCCGCCCCGCCCGCGCATGGACTTCCAGGTCGTCCGGGAGCTGCGCCGAGAGCTGACCGAACGGCTCACCCTGTGGCAACGCGGCCGCGAGTTCACCGTCGACGAGGAGGACACCGAGCGGGCCCGGCTGGCCGTCACGGTGGTCGCCGAGTACGCGGACGCCGTCCGCCGGGCCGGCACCCCGATGGCGGCCGGCGAGGAACGGCTGCTGCTCGACCAGGTGACCGCCGAGTTGGTCGGGCTCGGCCGGCTACAGACCCTGCTGGTCGACGACACCATCGAGGAGGTGCACATCCTCGGCTGCGACCAGGTGCGCATCACCCGGCACGGCGGTGGAGTGGACTGGGCCGAGCCGATCGCCGACAGTGACGCCGAGTTGGTGGAGATCCTCCAGGCGGCGGCCCGACGGGCCGGTGCCACCGAGCGGTCCCTGTCCACCGTGAAGCCCACCCTCGACCTGCAACTGCCCGACGGCAGCCGACTGGCCGCGGTGTTCCTGGTCAGCCACCGCCCGTACGCGGTGATCCGCAAGCACAACACCCTCGACGTGAGCCTGGACGACGTGGCCGGCGCCCGGGGCGACCTGGACGAGATGATCGACCCGCTGCTGCGCGACTTCCTCCGCGCCGCGATGCGCGCCGGCCTGAACATCATGGTCGCCGGGCTGGCCGGTGCCGGGAAGACCACGATCATCCGCGCGCTTATGAACGAGATCCCGCCCGACGAGCCGTACGTGCTGCTGGAGGAGAGCCGGGAGTTGCTGCCGGCGCGCCGGCGGGAGCGGCACCGGGCGGTGATGAGCTTCGAGGCCCGAGAGGGGCACGGTGAGCGCGGCTTCGACGGCCGGCCGGCTGGCGAGGTGACCATCGCCGACCTCATTCCGCTCTCCCTGCGGATGGGCGTGCTGCGGATCATCGTGGGTGAGGTCCGTTCCCGGGAGATCGTGCCGATGCTCCAGGCGATGACCACCAGCCGGGGCTCGATGTGCACCATCCACGCCCGTAACGCGGCAGGGGTGGGTGAACGGATCGTGGAGCTGGCTCTGGCGCACGGCCGGGAGATGACCGTCGACCAGGCCCGCCGGATGGCCGGCAACGCCCTCGACCTGATCGTCTACGTCACCGTCGAGGACGAGACCGCGATCGGCGGGCGCAAGCACCGGTTCGTCTCGCACGTGGAGGAGGTCATCGGGGCCGGCGAAGCCGGTCGGATCACCACCACCACCGTCTTCGGGCCAGGCCCGGACGGCCGCGCGGTCCCCCGGCACCTGCCGGAACGCGTTCGCGACCAGTTGCTGCGGGTGGGTTACGACGTCCGGCTGCTGACCCGGTGGATCGAGGCCGGCACCGGCGCGTGGCGCCGCCCCCGGCAGACCCGACTGGCCCGGCGGTGATCCGATGCCCGACAACCTGGAACTGATCGCGGTGGTCTCCGGGGCCGCCTGCGTCGCTGGGCTGCTGCTGGCCGTGGTCGCACTGGTGGGCACCCGCCAGCCGCCGCGCCCCGGCCCCGGGTCGGGGCCGGGCCTGAGCCGACTCTGGCGAGGCTCCGGTGCCACCCCCGGCGAGCAGCGGGCCTACCAGGCGCTGCTGCTCGCCGCGCTGGTCGCCGGTGCGCTGGCCTTCCTGCTGACCGGGCTGCCGGTGGTGGGCCTGCTGGTGGCGGTGGCGGTGCCCGGAACCCCGTGGCTGTTCGCGGTGGGCAAGGCGGAGCAGCGGGCGATCGCCCGGATCGAAGCCGTCGGCGAGTGGACGCGTCGACTCAAGGATGTCTCCGCCACCGGGCAGGGGCTCCAGCAGTCGATCATCGGCACGATCGGCAGTGTCCCGCCCGGGATCGAGGACGAGGTCCGGCTGCTCGCGGCCCGGTTGCAGGCCGGCTGGCTGGCACGATCCGCGCTGCTGGCGTTCGCCGACGAGATCGGCGACCCGGTCGGTGACCAGGTGGTGGCCGCGCTGATCCTGCACCTCACCGATCGGGGCGAGCGGCTGGGTGACGTGCTCGGTTCGATCGCCGGCGCGGCAGCGGCGGAAGTCGCTACCCGTCGGGAGATCGAGGCCAAGCGGACCCAGCCCCGGTTCGCGGTCCGCTTCCTCACCGGGATGACCCTGGCCACCCTGGCGTACGGGCTCATCAACACCGAGTACATCAAGCCGTACGACACGCCGTTCGGGCAGCTGGTGATGGCCACGCTCGGTGCCACCTTCATCGGTCTGCTGGCCTGGGTGCGGTCGATGAGCCAGCCGCAGCGGCCGGCCCGGTTCCTACCCGCACCGGATCCTCAGGAGGCGGTGATCGCGTGAACCTGCTTCTGAACTGGCAGTTGACCCTCGCGGTCTGTGGCGGGGCCGGCGTCGGGCTGGGGATCTTCCTGGTGGTCCGCGAGTTGGCACCGGCGACCCCGGCGCTGGGGCCCGCGCTACGCCGGCTGCACCAGCCGGCGGAGACCGGCCGCGTCGCCGCGCCCGCGTCCCGGCGGCTGGACTCGCTGACCGGGCTGTCCCGCTGGCTACGGCCGCCGCACCGGCAACTCGCCCTGATCAACCAGACCCCTGAGCAGTACGCGTTGTCGGTGCTGCTCTCCGCGCTGATCGGGCTGGCCACCCCGGCCCTGCTCGCGGTCATGCTCCTCGTGCTCGGCATCTCGTTCCCCCTGGTCGTACCGGTGCTGGTCAGCCTCGGCCTGGCGTTCATGGCCGGGCTGCTCGCGCACCGCACGGTGCTGGCCAAGGCCGACGCCGCCCGCGACGAGTTCCGCCAGGCCGTCTGCACCTACCTGGACCTGGTGGCGTTGCAGCTCTCCGCCGCGCACGGGCCGGTGCAGTCGCTCGAGCGGGCTGCGGCGGTCTGCGACGGCTGGGTCTTCGACCGCATCCAGGAGTCGCTGAAGATCGCCCAGATGCAGATGCACGCGCCCTGGGACGAACTGCGCGACCTGGCCGACAAGATCGGCATCCCGGAGCTGGGCGATGTCGGCGCGATCATGCGCTCCTCCGGCAGCGAGGGGGCACAGGTGCACGAGACCCTGCGCAGCCGGGCCGACTCGCTGCGGGACCAGATCCGCACCGACAACCTCGCCCGGGCCGAGGCGGTGACCAGCAAGCTCGACATCCCGGCCGCGCTGCTCGTCTTCGTGCTGCTCGGCTTTGTCATCTATCCCTTCATCACCCGCATCTGATCCGAACCGAGAAGGAGTACGCGATGTCCATCGTCAGCTACCTGCACGTCATGGTGTCGACGCGTCTGGCCGAGTTGCGCCGCGACGGCGAGCGCGGCGACAGCCCGGTACCGACCGCGGTGATCATCTTTGGCCTGGTCTTCGTGGCCGCCGCCGTCACCGCCACGGCGCTCGCCAAGGCCAACAACTGGATGGACGCCATCCCGAACAACACGAACCCGAGGTAGCCCACGTGCGCGGAGCAGCCTCCCCGAAGTGGCGCCGGGCGGTCACCGCCGCCCGGCGCCACCTCGCGGCCGGGGACCGGGAGCGGGGTGCCAACCCGGTGGAACTGGCCGTGATGATGCCGCTGATCCTGGTGTTGCTCTTCGCCTCGCTCCAGGTCGCCGCCGTGTTCCTGGCCCGCTCGACCGCGTTGACCGCTGCCCAGAGCGGAGTCGACGCCCAACGGCTCTACCAGGCTCGGGACGGCGCCGGGGTGGCCAACGCGCTCCGGTTCCTGGGAAACACCGGCGACTGGCTGGTGGGCTGGGACACGACCAGGCCGACCTGCGTGACCACTGCGGTCGAGGTGACCTGCACGGTGCAGGGTCGGTCCCTGTCGGTGGTGCCCGGGGTGACCTTCGCAGTGCGGCAGACCGCGCACGGCACGGTGGAGAGGGTGACCGCGCCGTGAGTCGCCGTACCGCCGAGCGAGGCTCGGTCTCCATCGAGGTGGCGGTGCTCGCGCCCGCGTTCATCGCGCTGATGGTGCTGGCCGGCGTGGCCGGGCGTAGCGCGGTGGCCGCGGAGGCGATCGACGCCGCCGCACACGACGCCGCCCGCGCCGCGTCGATCTCGCGGGACGCGTCGACGGCCCGAGCCGAGGCCCGGGACGCGGCCCGCCGGCAGTTGAACTGGCGGGGTCTGAACTGCACGAACGCTCCGACACTGACGTTCAGCGGCTCGGTGGCCGGTAAGCCCTCCAGCTTCAACGCCGCCTTCCGTAGCCCCGTCGGGCAGGACGCGACGGTGACCGTGAAGGTCGCCTGTCGGGTGTCCTTCGGGGACGTACGGCTCGCCGCGGTGCCCGGAATGCCGACCGACAACCTGGTCGAGGCGAGCTTCACGTCGCCACTGGACCGCTACCGGAGCCGGCGATGACCACCACCGTCCCGACGCGGCGACGCGCCCTCATGAGCGACGACGGCCGGGTCAGCATCTTCCTCGCGGTGGCGATGATCGGCGTACTGGCCATCGTGGGCATCACCTTCGACGGCACCGGGCAGCTGCGCACCCTGCATCGCGCCGACAACCTGGCCGCCGAGGCGGCCCGGGCCGGTGGCCAGGCCATCGACCGGGCCACCGCGATCGAGGGCGGACCGAAGCGCATCAACCAGCCGCAGGCCCGCGTCGCGGTGGCCAGATACCTGGCCGCCGCCGGCACCACCAGCCACACCGTCAGCTTCCCGCGGATCGCCGGAGAGACCCACGTCCGGGTACGCGTCACGATCACCTACCGCCGATCGGCGCTCGGGCTGCTCGGCTTCCCCGAAACGGTCACCGTCACCGGCGAGGCGACCGCACGCGCCATCACCGCAACACCGTAGGAAGGAAGGCAGCCATGCCCGTATCGGGTGGTTCCGTCGTACGGCGGACCGGACGGATCCTCACCGGCTTCGGCGCGCTGGTCGTGCTCTGCGCACTGCTGGTCGGCGCGCCGGTGGCACTGCTCGCCTTCGCCGGCAACCCCCTCCCCGATCACCTGCCCACTATCACCGAGGTGGGCACCGCCCTGACCAGCCGCGACGACGGCCAACTCTTCCTGCGTGCGCTGGCGTTGGCCGGCTGGTTCGGCTGGGCCACGTTCGCCTTCTCCGTCCTGGTCGAGCTGGGAGCGCAGAGCCTGCGTCGACCGGCGCCCAGGCTGCCCGGGATGAGTCGTCAACAGAAGGCCGCCGCCGCGCTGGTCGGTTCGGTCGCGCTGATCCTCGCCGCCAGCCCGGCCGCCGCCAGCGCCGCGGCGATCGCCGCCGGCCCGGCGTACGCCTACTCGGGCGCGCCGGCCGCCGCAACCCTGGCCGGGCCGTCGCCGGACCGGTCGGCGCTGGGCGCGATCCCCGGGGTCGCCGCGCCGCGCGTTTCGACCGCAGCCACCGCCGGTGTCGGGGTGCCGGACCTGGCCGCGCCGGCTCGGGCGGGTGCGACGCCGGAGAGGGCGGCGCCGCTCGCCGGGGCCGGGCCGCTCGGGTTGGTCGCGCCCCCGGGGCCGAACGGAAGTGACAAGGCCGCGCCGGTGTACCGGGTGGCGAAGGGCGACTACCTCGGCGAGGTGGCCGAGCGTTACCTGGACGAGTTCGGCGACTACCGGCAGCTCGCCGAGCTGAACCGCCTGGATGACCCGGATCGGATCCGCCCCGGCCAACTGCTCCGGCTACCCACGGAAGCAACCGACCAGGGCCGCCGGACGCACGCCACTGGTCGGCTGGTCGACCGGCCCGCCGCGCCGCGGCCGACCGCGCCCAAGCCGGCCCCCGAGCGGACCGCGCCGGAACAGGTCAACCCCGCACCACCCAGCGGTACGGAGTCGGCGGGTCAGCCGCCCGCCATGACCGTCGGCGCGGCCCGGGCCGGTGCCACCGACAAGGTGAACCGACCCTTGGCGGTCTCCGCCGTGCTGGCCGTGGCGAGCATCGTCGGTGCCCAGATCGGGGCGGTACTGGGCCTGCGCCGCCGCCCGGCCACCGCTGGCGCGACTCCCCGGTTGGCCGGGTCCAAACGCACTCCCTGGGGCGGCGGAAGCCGGACCGGCGGCGGCAGCACGGGCCAGACCAGCGGTAGCACGTCGCGGACCGGCGGCCGCGCGGGCCGGACCAAGGGCGACACGGGCCGGACCAGCGGCGGCGCGGCCGGCGGCGCGGCTCGGACCAACGGCAGCGCGGCGGGTAGCGGCGCCGCGTGGGCCCACGGCCGAGCGGAATCCGCCGCCGGGGCCATGGCACCGCAGAGCGGTGGCACGCTGCCGGCCGACGGAGGGTGGGCCTTCTCTCGCACCGGGTCGGCACCTGCGAGCAGCGGGTGGGCGCCTGCCGCTAGTGGGTCGGCACCGGCGAATGGCGCCTCGGCCCCCACAGGTGGTGGCTGGGCCCCGGCCGACGGCCGGTCGACACCCGCTGGCGCCCAGGGGTGGGGTGGCGACGAGGCGTGGGCCGGTGGTGCGGGTTGGGCCGACCGCGAGGGTCGCAGTGGCGATGACCCGTCTGGTGGCCTGATGGCCGGGGGGCCCGGACTGGACTCCGGACTGGACTCCGGACCGGACGGACCAGCGACCGGCCGGCACCGGCGCACCTGACCAGTCGCATCGCGGCCGCCCCCGCGCGTCGATCTAGGGCATATCACTGTGAGTTGATCTCCGGCCACGACGATATGCCCTAGATCGACGCGGGGGGGGGCGAGGTCCTGCCCCGGGCAGCCCGCGCGATCGGTGGCGCACGGCTAGTGAGCGCTCCGGGCGTCTCGCGCGGTGATCAGGGCAGGCGGGTCTGCAACACGCCGTCCTGGATCCGGGTGGGCAGGATCTGCTGGTCGTTGCCGGACGGCCCCTGCATGACCTCGCCGCCGTTGAGCCGGAACGCGCTGCCGTGCCACGGGCACACGACGCAGGCGTGGCCGTCCATCTCCTGCACCTCCCCCTCACCGAGCGGGCCACCCTGGTGCGGGCAACGTTCCAGCATGACGGTGACCTCGTCACCGTGCCGGTAGAGGATCACCGAAACGTCGTCCACCTCGCGGGTGACCAGCGTGCGTTGCGGCAACGAGTCCATCTCGGCGAGCGAGTGCCAGCCCTCGCTGATCCGGTTCAGCTCGGGGACGCTCTGGTTGACCTGCGCACCCTGCTTGTACGCCAGGTGCCCCCCGACGTACGCCCCCAGGCTCACGGTCGACAGCCCGAGCATGCCGAGGGCGCGACCGATGCCGTGCCGGCCGTAGAGCCGCGCCGCCAGCGAGCCGGCGTAGATCACCACGCCCACGGTGTTCGTGGCGGCGTGCACCAGGCCGACCCGGCGCTGTTCCCGGGAGAGGGCGGCCCAGTCGTTCAGGCCGGCGACCGCCGCCGGAATCGCGCTGACGGTGCCCAGGCCGACCAGCACGGTGGCGGGCCTGCGCTGCCCGGGCATCAGGTCCAGCACCGCGGCGCTGATCCAGGCGCCCACCGGCACCTGCACCATCGACGGATGCAGCGGATGCCCCAGTGTCACCCCGTGCAGCAGGTCCCGCAGTCGTCGCGGACGCAGCGTGCCGAGGACGACCCGCTGCAACCGGTCGCCCGTCCGGTCCAGCTCGGATGCCTGCTCAACTCTCGTCAACAGTGCTCGCACGAGGACCGACTTCCCGTCGTACGTGGTCGCAAACCGGTCTCGGGTGACGAATTCGCAGCGGTACGTGATGGCGGGGCGTTTCAGGCGTCGGTCGCCCCCCAGCGATCGTGGTGCACGGCCTCGACGATCGGGCGCTGTTGGCGCCAGCCGTGCCGGGCCAGGTCGGGGACGGTTTCCAGGTGGGTGACCGGGCCGAGGCAGAGCCAGGCGACCGGGCGGATGCCGTCGGGAACGGCCAGCAGGTCGGCCAACCACGGCTCCCGGTAGAAGGAGACCCACCCCACGCCGAGGCCCTCGGCGGTGGCCGCCAGCCAGAGGTTCTGGATGGCCAGGCAGACCGAGTAGAGCCCGGTGTCCGCGATGGCGTGCCGACCCAGCACGGCGGGACCACCGCGGGCCGGGTCGTAGGTGACCACGATCGACAGGGTCGACTCCAGCACGCCGTCGATCTTGATGCGGGCGAACCGAAGCGCGGCCTCGCCGTCCAGCGTGGCGGCGAAGGCGTCCCGCTCGGTGCGGACGTGCTCGTGGAAACGTCGCCGCACGTCCGGGTCGCGGACGAGGATGAAATCCCAGGGCTGCGAGTAGCCGACGCTGGGCGCGGCGTGCGCCGCGCTGAGGATCCGGTGCAGGGCGTCCTCCGGCACTGGCGCGCCGGTGAACTGGGCCCGCACGTCGCGGCGGCGATGAATGGCGTCGAAAAGGTCCATGGCAGGCTCCCGCTGCGCTCGGCCCGACCCGGCGTGGTGGGCATGGACGCGAGGCCGGCCGTCGGGCTTCCGGATCGACGCCCATGATCATGCCGTCGGCAATGCTAGCGCCGGAACCGGCCGCCGCGCTCCCCCGTCCGGTGGGTGTGTGGCGGGTCCGCGCCGGGCATGCTGGATCGATGGGGGTACGAGTGGAGCGCGCCGGGCCGGTGACGACGGTGGTGCTGGACCGGCCGGCGGCTCGGAACGCGGTTGACGGTCCCACCGCGCGAGCGTTGGCCGACGCGTTCCGCGCCTTCGACGCTGACCCAGCCGCGGCGGTGGCCGTCCTCTGGGGGGCCGGCGGCACGTTCTGCGCCGGCGCCGACCTGAAGGCGATCGGCACGCCGAGCGGCAACCGGGTCGAGCCCGAGGGGGACGGCCCGATGGGTCCGACCCGGATGGCACTGCGCAAACCGGTGATCGCGGCGATCTCCGGGTACGCGGTGGCCGGCGGGCTGGAGCTGGCGCTCTGGTGCGACCTACGGGTTGCCGAGTCCGACGCGACGCTCGGGGTGTTCTGCCGCCGATGGGGAGTGCCGCTGATCGACGGCGGCACGGTCCGGC
Organism: Micromonospora sp. CPCC 205539; assembly: GCF_036906815.1. Taxonomy (NCBI): domain Bacteria; kingdom Bacillati; phylum Actinomycetota; class Actinomycetes; order Micromonosporales; family Micromonosporaceae; genus Micromonospora; species Micromonospora sp. CPCC 205539. The sequence goes on from NZ_JBAKHW010000004.1 coordinate 79,965, forward strand.
TGCCGCGGCTGATCGGTGAGAGCCGGGCACTTGACCTGATCCTCACCGGCCGGCCGGTGCCCGCCGAGGAGGCGTACACCATGGGGTTGGTCAATCGGTTGGTGGCGCCCGGCCAGGCGCGGATCGCGGCCGAGGAACTGGCGGCGGAGATCGCCCGGCACCCGCAGACCTGCCTGCGCAACGACCGGGCGGCGGTGCTGGCCGGTGCCGGCCAGCCAGAGCCGGAGGCGCTGGCGACCGAGCTGGCGTACGGGATGAACTCGCTGGCCACCGACGCGGCGGCCGGTGCGGCGCGGTTCGCCGCCGGCGAGGGCCGGCACGGCACAATGCCGCCGGGAGGGGTGGACCTCCCGGCGGCATCCGGTGCTGGCTAGCTCAGTTGCGGGTGATGGTGAAGGTTGACGTGGTGTTGCGGATGTCCACCGCGTTGTTGGTCAACCGCAGGTTGTTGAAGGTGACCGAGCCGACCGCCGGGCCCTGACCGGGTTCCGGCATCTCGTTGGCCCACACCGCGAAGCCCGACTTCGCGTCGAACGCGTCACCGCTCTTGCGGGCACCGCTGATCGAGATGTTGGTGAAGACGGTGTCGGTGATCGGGTTCTCCGGCTGCGAACCGTTGTACTTGGTCTGGAACATGATTCCCGAGTACGTCGGATCGACGATGTCCACGTCGGACACCCGGATGCCGCGGAACTCCTTCGATGCGGAGAAGACCCAGATCGCGGGGAACGTCTGCGATCCCCAGAAGTGCCCGCCGGCTCTGATCAGCGAGATGTTCTGGAACTGGGTCGGCGGGCTGGAGCCGAACCCGATGAACGGGTAGCCGAAGTCCAGCGAGCTGATGGTGATGCCGGAGTACGTCAGCATGTCCGCGATGTACAGGTTGCGGAAGATGTTGTTGTAGCCGCCGTAGACCGCCAGCCCGGCTGCCCGCCAGGTCAGCGTGGCCGAGAGGTTCTCGAACACGTTGCCGTTGTTGGCGGTCGCGCCGCCTTGGTCGGTCGCCGAGAAGAGGGCGAACGCGTCATCGCCGTTCGACCGCCCCTCGGTGTTGGTGACCAGGTTGTTGGTGCTGCCGTTGGTCATGTTCACGCCGTCGGCGAAGGTGTTGCGGAAGCGGCTGTTGCGGATGGTCAGCCCGCTGACGCTCACCCCCCAGTACGCGCAGACGGTGTGCTCGACCCAGACGCTGTCCAACGTCATGTTGTCGACGTCCTTCAGCTCACCCCAGACCTTGCCCGGCCCGTCGATGCGGTTGGTGTAGTTGCCGAAGAAGGCCAGGTGCGAGAAGGATGACCCGCTGGCCGAGGACTGCACCCCGAAACCGGCGTCGGTGTTCGACTGGCCCGTCGGCGTCTGGAAACGGGTGTACCAGATGCCCGCGCCGACCACCGAGATCGCCTTGCCGTAGATCTGGAACTTCTGCGACGTCTCGTACGTGCCGGCCGGCAGGTAGACACCGGTCAGCGTGCCGGTGGTGTCCATCCGGACCGCGTCCAGGGCGTTCTGCACGTCCTGGTGGCTGAAACCGGTCGGCACGCGGTAGCGGGTCGGGTCCGGGTTGGCCCGAGGCGCGACCAGCTCCAGGTTGATGAAGTCGATCGCGTACGTGGTGGTGTTGGCCGGGTCCTTCTGCAGCCGGATCGTGCTCCCGGCCGGGATGGTCGAGTTCAACATCACGTTGGCCTCGTCGTACAGGTGCCGCGGCGGCCCTGCACTCGGCGAGTCACTCGGGCTGGCCTCCGCGCCATAGAGCCAGATGTGCTTGGAGGTCAGGTTGATCGGCTTGTGCAGGGCACCGTTGACGTAGATGTTCAACGTCGAGTCGATGCCACCGCCACCGGCCGAGTCCGGGATGGAGAAGCGGGTGACCAGGGTGTTGGTCGCCGCCCTGGTGGTCCACTGGACGTACGCGCCGGTGCTGTTCAGGGTCACCGCCCGACGTCCGGACGCCTCACCGCCGAGGTTACCGATCTCCCGGTTCGGCCCGACCTGCCCGGCGCCGCCACCGATGGTGCCGTCCTCGGCCTCGTACATGTCGTAGCCGAGGTTGGCGCCGCGCCCCACGAAGAGCGGACGCTCGCTGGTGTTGTTGGTCTGCTTGACCGGCAGCTCGTTGCCGTCGGCCGCGAGCACCACCCGGACGGTGTACTTGCCGTTCGCGGCGGTCCAGGTGCCCAGGTTGATCGGGCCCACGGTGGCCCCGGCGTTGATCACACCGTTGTACGAGCCGGTCAGGGTACGGACCACGGAGCCGGCCTCGTTGAGCACGGTGAGCGTGATGCCGTGTGCGCCGGACGCGGAGGCCACGCTGCCGGCGTTGCGGATCGACACCGAGAAGGTGACCGTGCTGCCGGCCGTCGGGTTGCCCGGCGACCAGTCGACCGCCGAGGCGACCAGGTCGGAGGTGGCGACCGGGCTGACCACGAGCGGGCTCGGGTTGCTGTAGCTGTTGTTGGTGTCGTCCTGCTCGACGACGGTGTTCGACTCGTCGACCTTCGCGCTGAGCGGGTAGCTGCCCGCGTCGCGGGTGCCGATGCTGGCGGTGACCGTGGTCGAGGCACCGGCCGCCAGGCCGCCGACCGACGCGGTGCCCACCCGGGTGGAGCCCAGGTAGAAGTTCACGTTGGTCGCGCCGGAAGCCGCCGACCCGGCGTTACGCACGGTGGCCGAGAGCGTGATGGTGCTCGTCTCCACCGGTGCCGACGGGCTGAACGACATCCCGGTGATGGTCAGGTCCGGGTTCGGCGCGGGGGTGCCGAAGACCTGGAACTCGGCCACCTGGCCGGCCGGGGCGCCGGTGTTCGAGGCGATCGAGAGCCGTACGTCGGCCACCGCGCCGGAGACCGGAATGGTCACCGTGTTGCCGCTGGCCGGGTTGAAGGTGTAATTCGCCGCGCCGACCAGCGTGTTGAAGGTCGAGGAGCCCTGGTCCCGGCCCTGCACGGTGATGTTCTGGGTACGCGTACCCCAGGCCGAGTCCGGGTTCAGCTTCAGCACGATCTGGCTGAGGCTGGCGTTGGCGCCGAGCTGCACGGTCAGCGTGCTCGGGTTGCCGTTGCCCTCCCAGTAGGTGGCCACGTTGTTGTCGTTGGCGTTGGTCGCCACGAACGTGTGCACGAAGCCGGAGGCGGTGATCGGCTTGCCGATCGCCAGGTTGGTGCCGGTGGGCGGGTTGCCGGTGCCGGTCCGGGTCACGGTGTTGCTGTTCGCCGACTGGTTGCCGGCCGCGTCCTTGGCCCGCACGTAGTACGAGACCGTCGCGGTGTCCGGCTGGCTGTCGGTGTACGTCAGCGTCGACCCGCTGACGCTGCCGCGCAGCCCGCCGTTGGCGTAGACGTCGTACCCGGTCACCCCGACGTTGTCCGAGGACGCCGACCAGGTGAGCCGGATCTGCCCGCTGCCGGGCTGGGTGTACGCCAGGTTGCCCGGAACGCTGGGGGCCTGGGTGTCGGGGCTGCCGGTGGCGCCGTAGACCTCGACCTCGGAGAACTGGGCGGCCGGCCAGCCGGTGTTGCCGGTGACCTGCACCCGCACGTAGCGGGTGCTGGCTGCCGTGAAGGTGACGGTCACGGTGTTGCCGCTGCTCGGGTTGAAGGTGTAGCCGGCGGACGCCTTCAGGGTGCTGAACGACGAGCCGTTGGTCGAGCCGAGGATCGAGAGCGTCTGGGTGCGGGTCTGCCAGTCCGCCGCGGGTGGCAGCTTGAGCACCACCCGGTCCACGCTGACCGTGGCACCGAGGTCAGCCTGGATCCACTGCGGGAACGCGTTGTTGGCGCTCTCCCAGTAGCTGCTCGCGTTGCCGTCGTTGGCGTTGCTCGCCACGTAGTTCTGGTTGTAGCTGCTGGCGCTCATGGTGGCGGAGAGCCCGGCGAGCAGAGCCGCGCGGGCGGACCCGGCCGGGGCCGGGGCCGGATTTGCCAACGGTGCGGCGGATGCGGGGGTCACGGCCGGGACGGAGGCGACGAGCAGCCCGGCGAGCACGCCGGCGATCAGCCGCCGGGCGGTACGGGGTACGGGACGGGACCTGCCGGTTGGCGGGGTACCTCGGGTGGTGCCGAGTCTGGACATGGTTCCGGTACACCTCTTTCGGGGGTGGGGTGTGCGGGTGCACGGCAGCGGGTGCAGGGGAACGCCCGTCGTGCCGCGACAGGTGGGGGACGGTGCGGTGGGGGGACGGGACCGGGCGGGACCGGAGCTGCGCTGCGCCGGTCCGCCCAGGCCGGGAGCCCCCGCCCGGGGCGGGCGGGGGCCATTGGCCTAGCTGGTGTAGACCTCGAACTCGCTGAGCTGGCCCGCCGGCCAGCCCCTGTTCCCGGTGGAGGGCAGCCGTAGGTACCGCTGGCTGGTCGCCGTGAAGGTCACGGTGACCGTGTTGCCGCTGGCCGGATTGAAGGTGTAGCCCGCGGACGACTTCACGGTGGCGAAGGACGAGCCGTTGGTGGAGCCGAGCACGGAGAGCGTCTGGGTACGGGTCTGCCAGGCCGAGGCCGGTGGCAGCTTCAGCACGACCCGGGACACCGAACGGCTGGTGCCCAGGTCGACCGTCACCGACTGCGGGAACGCGTTGTTGGCGCTCTCCCAGTAGGTGTTGGCGTTGCCGTCCACGACGTTCGACGCGCCGTACACGTCGGAGTGGCTGGTCTCGGTGACCGGCCGCCCGGCCGCCAGGTTGCCGGTGGGCGGCGGCGTGGTCGGGGGTGGGGTGGTCGGCGGTGGCGTCGTCGGCGGTGGCGTGGTGGACGTGTCGCCGTACACCTCGACCTCGGAGAGCTGGGCCGCCGGCCAGCCGGTGTTGCCGGTGACGGTGACCCGGACGAAGCGGCGGTCACCGGCGGGCAGGGAGATCGACACGGTGTTGCCCGCGCCGGGGTCGAAGACCCGGCCGGCGGACGCCGCCAGGGTCGAGTACGACGAACCGTCGGTGGAGCCGAGCACCGAGAGGGTCTCGGTGCGACTCTCCCAACCGGCGGGCAGCTTGAGCACCACCCGGTTCACCGACCGTGCGGCGCCCAGATCGACCGTCACCGACTGCGGGAACGCGTTGTTGGCGCTCTCCCAGTAGCTGGAGGCGTTGCCGTCCACCACGTTCGTCGCCGTGTAGCTCTGGTTGGTGCTGGTCGCCGTCGCCGGCCGGTTCAACGCCAGGTTTCCGCCGGTGGGCGGCGGCGTGGTCGGTGGGGGCGTGGTCGGCGGCGGGGTGGTCGGCGGCGGCGAGCTGGGGCCGCCGCCCCACTGCGGATCCGGCCACGGGCCGCAGTACGGGGTCGGGGTGTACCAGCCCGAGTTGCCGGCGCCCTGGGTGATCTGGAAGCCACCGCCCACGCAGTTGTGCATCGGGTTGCTCTGCGCGATGTTGGTGGCCCGCACGTTGGTGAACGACACCTGGCTGGGCGCCTGCACCTGGAGCGCGTACGTGCCCGCACCGTCGATGCGGACGTTGTTCAGGTTGATTCCGCTGGTCTGGCCCTCGATCCAGTGCAGCGCCGCGTACGAGCTGTCCAGGATGTCGGTGTCAGTGATGTTGATCGTGGCCTGCTGGAACGACTCGTTGAGCGCGGAGAACCAGATCGCCCCGACGCCGAAGTTCCAGTTGTAGTCCGAGTTGCCGTTGCGGATCAGCGTGTTGCGGGCGACCGTCCAGGTGCCCCGGACGGCGGTGTCGCCCTGCACACCGGGGTAACGGTTGGCGACGTGGATGCCGCCGCCGTTGCTCAGCGAGTCGGCCGTCACGTTGTCGGTGATCTTGATATCCCGACCGCCGTAGCTGACCAGGTGATTGGCCAGCAGGGTCACGCCGATGGTGTTGTGCGTGAACGAGTTGTTGACGTTCGGCACGTTCTGCGCCCACATGGCCAACGCGTCGTCGCCGGTGTTGCGCAGGAACGTGTTGGTCACCGTCGAGTTGGTGACGCCGGTGTGGAAGTTCACCCCGTCCGCAGTCTGGTCCAGGATCCGGCTGTTGCGGATCGTGAAGTTGTCCATCGGGCCATCCATCCAGGCCCCGACCTTGGTGTTCTCCAACCAGAGGTTGTCCACCACGGAGTTGGTCATCGCCCCACCGAGCGCGTTGACCTGGTCGTCGTCCATCCGCTCCCGGATGTCGCCGATGATGGCGAAGTCCCGCAGCGTGACGTTGCGGCTCGGCCCGTTGGCCTCGTGCGACCGGACCTCCCCGGTGTAGCCGCCGCCGGGCACGTACTTGCCGTAGACGCCGGCCGCCCGCTTGCGGTCCGTGGGGTGCCGACCGCCGAGCACCGAATACCACGGGCCGGCGCCGCGCAGCGTCACGCCGTCGACCACCACGTGGTCCCAGAGGGTGAAGGTGCCGGTCGGGATCCAGACCGCCTTGCCCTGGGCCTTTCCGGCGTCGACCGCGGCCTGGAACTTCGCGGTCGAGTCCGAGCCGCCGGACGGGTCGGCACCGAAGTCGGTCACCACGTCGAGGACGCCGGACGGCTTGGCGATCGGCCCGCTGACCAGCTCGAAGTCGGCCAGGTCGATGGTGAAGGTGGGCGACTGGGCGGTCGAGGCGACCTGGAGCCGGATCTTCGCGCCGGCCGGGTAGGTGCTGCCGAACAGCGCCCTGGTCTCGTCGTAGAAGTGGTGCGGGTTGGTGTCGCCCGGGTTGTTGTTGAACGGGTAACCGCCGTAGTACCAGCCGTACCTCGACGTCACCGGCACCGACTTCAGCAGGCTGCCGTTGGCCCGCAGGTCGATGGTGGCGTCGCGCCCGGTGCCGGCCGCGCTGTCCGGCAGGCTGTACCGGAAGGTGACCGCGTTGGCCGGGGCGGTGAGGGTGAACTCGACGTACTCACCGACGGAGTCGAGGGTGATCGCCTCCCGGCCGGACGCCTCCGAGGGCAGCGTGCCGTAGCGCCGGTCCGGGCCGATCTTCGTGCCGTTGTGGGCGGCCTTCTCCGCCTCCTGCTCGAGGAACGGCACGGTGGCGCCCCGGCCGGTGATGTCGAAGGGGGACAGGCCGGCCGCCGAGGCCGGGGTCGCGGTGCCGGTGACCGCGAGAACGGTCACCGAGGTCGCGGCGAGCAGAGTGGCAGCGATGGCGGCCAGCCCTACCCGGGCCGGGTGTCGAAGGTGGTGCGGGGTGCCGGTGGTGTGGTTGGCCATGAGCTGCGCTCTCCCTTTCGTCAGGCAGGCCAGGTCCCCCGTGTCCGTACGGCGGTGCAGTGTTCTCCTCGTGCCTCCTTTCCTCAGCGACCCCCGTGGGGATCCGGTTCGGTGGCGCGGTGCCGGCGGCGGGACGGGGCCGCCGGCACCACGGTGGTCAGGCTGGCTGCGGGGTACGCAACCAGACGGCGGTGTCGGACGGCAGCTGGTCGTCGTCGAGCGGCCCGCTGGCCAGCAGCAACTCCCCGTCGGTCGGCAACGGCACCGCCGACTCGGAGAGGTTGACCAGGCAGTGGAAGCCCTCGCCGCGGCTGAAGGCGAGCACCCCGGCCGGCGCGGGCAGCCAGGTCAGCTCGCCGTCGCCGAGCACCCGGGTGGCCCGTCGGATCGCGATCGCCGACCGGTACAGCTCCAGCATCGAGGTCGCGTCGCCGTCCTGCGCCCGCGCCGTCCGGTCCTTCCAGTCCGCCGGCTGCGGCAGCCAGGGCGCCTGGGCCCCGTCGGGGCTGAACCCGAACGGTGGCTCGTCACCGCTCCACGGCAGCGGCACCCGGCAACCGTCCCGACCGGGGTCGATGCGGCCGGAGCGCTCCCACATCGGGTCCTGACGAAGCGCGTACGGGATGTCCTCGACCTCCCAGAGGCCCAGCTCCTCGCCCTGGTAGACGTAGGTGGCGCCGGGCAGCGACAGCGACAGCAGCGCGGCGGCCCGGGCCCGGCGGGTGCCCAGCTCCAGGTCGGTGGGGGTCCCCTCGCGCTTGGCGGCGAAGCTGAACGTGGTGTCGGCGCGTCCGTAGCGGGTGACGTGCCGGGTGACGTCGTGGTTGGAGAGCACCCAGGTGGCCGGGGCACCGACCGGGGCGTGCGCGCTGAGCGTGCCGTCGATGCTCTCGCGCAACTTCGACGCGTCCCAGGCGCAGCCGAGGAAGTCGAAGTTGAACGCCGCGTGCAGCTCATCCGGGCGCAGGTAGTTGGCGAACCGCTGCCGGTCCGGCATCCACACCTCGCCGATCAGCGCGCGGTCGCCGGGGTACTCGTCGGCGACCCGCCGCCAGGCGCGGTAGATGTCGTGCACCCCGTCGAGGTCGTGGAACGGGTGCGGCTGGTCCGGGAGCGTCTCGGGGAGCGTCCCGTCCTTGACCAGCAGCCCGGCCGAGTCGATGCGGATGCCGTCCACGCCCCGGTCGAACCAGAACCGCAGGATGTCCTCGAATTCCGCCCGGACGCGCGGGTGCTCCCAGTTGAAGTCCGGCTGCTCGGGGGCGAACAGGTGCAGGTACCAGTCACCGGGGGTGCCGTCCGGGTTGGTGGTCCGGGTCCAGGTCTCGCCACCGAACTCCCCGATCCACTCGGTGGGCCGCTGGTCACCGTTCGGGCCCCGGCCGGGGCGGAACCAGAACAGGTCCCGCTCGGGCGCGCCGGGGCCGCCGGCGAGCGCGGCCTGGAACCACGGGTGCGCGTCGGAGCAGTGGTTGGGCACGACGTCGACGATGGTCCGGATGCCGAGCGCGTGTGCCTCCTCGATCAGCGCCTCCACCTCGGGCAGGGTGCCGAAGACCGGGTCGATGTCGCGGTAGTCGGACACGTCGTAGCCGGCATCGGCCATCGGCGACGGGTACCAGGGACTGAACCAGATCGCGTCGATACCAAGCGCGGACAGGTGGTTCAGCCGAGACCGGATACCGGCGATGTCGCCGATGCCGTCGCCGTTGCCGTCGGCGAAGCTACGCGGATACACCTGGTAGATCACCGCCCCACGCCACCACGGACTGCTGTCTGCTGTGGACACGAGCACCTGCTTTCTGCGTCAGTACGTCGGCGTGTCCGCCGGGCCTGAATGTGTGTCGGGCGAACGGTCGTTGTTCGCCGCCGGAGGTTACGCGGGGTGGTTATCCCTTGATGCTGCCTGTGGTCAGACCGGACATGATGTTCCGCTGGAAGATCAGGAAGATGATGACGGTGGGTATCGCGGCGATGACCGAGGCGGCGATCACCACGTTCATCGGCGTACCGCCCGAGAAGGCGTAGATCCCGACGCTGACCGTTCTGGTCTCGGGTGACGGCATGACCAGCTTCGGCCAGAGGAAGTCCTTCCAGACCGCCGTCACGGCGAGGATCGAGACCACGCCGAGGATGGGGCGCGAGATCGGCAGGATGATCGACCACAGCGTGCGCAGCGGTGTCGCCCCGTCCATCAACGCCGCAGCCATCAACTCTTCGGGAATCGAGTCGAAGAACCGCTTCAACAGGAAGATGTTGAAGGCGTTCGCGACCAGCGGCAGCCAGATGGCGAACGGCGAGTCGAGCAGATTGATGTGCACGATCGGCAGGTCGATCACGGTCACGTACTGCGGGACGATGAGGACCATCGCCGGGATCATCAGCGTGGCCAGCATCAGGCCGAGGATCACGTTGCCGAACATCGGTCGGAGCTTGGACAGGGAGTACGCCGCCGCGGTGTCGAAGACGAGTTGGAACAGCACCGCGCCGATGGCGTAGTAGAACGTGTTGAAGAGCAGCTTCGCCAGCTCCAGGTTGTTCCACGCATCGACGTAGTTCTGCGCCTGAGGGTCCTTCGGAAACAGCGACGGCGGCGTCTGCGCGATCTCCTGGCCGGATTTGAGCGCGCCGGTGACCATCCAGTAGAGCGGGCCGAGGAAGACGAGCGTGAAGCCCAGGACGACGACGGTGAGCAACGTCCAGTAGATGACCCTGCCGCGCCCCCGGGTGAGCTGGGCGTGGGAGATGAGGGTCCGGGTCCCGGAATCCTGTGCCATGGGTTGCCTCGTCCTAGTCCTGTTTCGAGCTCAGCCGCACGTAGACGGCGGAGAAGCCGGCCAGCACCACGAGCATGAGCACGCCGAGCGCGGCGGCGCCGTTGAGGTCGTTCTGGAAGAACCCGTGCTGGTAGATGAGGTACGCCACCGAGGTCGCGGAATCCTCCGCACCCGCGCCGTTGGCCAGGATCAGTGGCTCGATGAAGAACTGCATCGTGGCGACGATCTGCAGCATCGCCAGGAGCGCGAGGATCAGCCGGGTCTGCGGGATGGTCACGTGGACGATCCGCCGCCAGATGCCGGCGCCGTCGAGCTCGGCCGCCTCGTAGAGCTCGCCGGGGATGTTCTGCAGCGATGCCAGGTAGATCAGCACCGCGCCACCCATGTTCATCCAGGTCGACGCGAGCACCATGGCCGGCATCGTCATCCCGGGAGACTGCATCCACTGCGACGTCGGCAGGTGCAGTGCCTTGAGGATCGCGTTGAAGAGCCCGGCCTCGCTGGGGTCGTAGGCGTAGAACTTGAAGAGGAAGAGCGCCGAGGCTGGCGGCAGCATCACCGGCAGGTAGACCAGCATCCGCAGGTAACCCTTGGCGTGGCGGAACTCGTTGAGCAGGATCGCCACGAAGAACGGCACCGCGTAGCCGAGCACGAGCGCGAGAAGCGTGAAGTAGAACGTGTTCTTCCAGGCCGTCCAGAAACTGGGGTCAGCGATGATGCGCTCGTAGTTGTCCCAGCCGACCCAGGTCGTGACGCCACGACGGGTGCGCTGGAAGCTCATCACGACGCCGCGGATCATCGGGTACCAGGAGAAGACCCCGAAGCACAGCACCGCCCCGATCAGGAACGCGTGCCCCGTGAGGTTGTCCCGTAACTTGCGACCGAAACTCGTACGCTGCGGCCCCGCGTACGACGGTGCGGGGCGTCCCGGCTTCCTGGTGGCACCCGGGACGGTGGTGATCGCCAAGGCAACTCCTGCGTGAATTCAGTGACCGGACGGTGCGGAGCGGATGGGTGGGGGCCGGATCGGCGTTCCGGCCCCCACCGCACCGGATCAGCTCTCGGCGGCCAGGAGTTGGTTGACCTTTTCCTCAGCCGTCTTGAGCAGCGCGTCGATGTTCGCGTTCGGGTTCGTCAGCACCCCGGACATCGCCGCATCGAGCACCGCGTAGATCGCCTGCGCGTTACGGGGCTCACCCTTGATCGTGACCGGGGTGGCCTCGAAGAGCGCGAAGTTCGCGGTGTCGACGTTCGCATTCGCCTTACGCAGCTCGAGCTCCTGCTTCTGCACGGCGCTGCCGTTGGCGAAGAGCAGCGGCTGAGGCAGGCCCACCGGGTAGTTCTGCGGCTTGGCCCGGGCGTAGTCGAACTGGCCCTTGCCCGGCGTGAGCTTCTGGTACGCGATCCACTTCAGACCGGCCTTGACCTGCTCGGGGGTCAGGTCCTTCTTGAAGAAGTAACCCTCGCCACCACCGAGGGTCCCCTTGGCCGCGCCGTCCTGGCCGGGCAGCGGAGCCATCGCCCAGTCCTGGAACTTGCCCTGGAACTGGCTGACGATCGCCTGGGTGGCGTCCGGCGCGCCGATGAACATGCCGACCTTGCCAGCGCCGGCGTTGGTCAGCAGGTCACCCCACTGCAGCAGCTGGCGGGAGCCCATGCTGTTGTCGCCGTACCGCATGTCCTTGAGGTTCTGCAGGACCTGCTTGCCCTGGGCGTTGTTGAAGTCGGCCTTCTTGCCGTCCGCGGACAGCACCTGGCCGCCCTGCGAGTAGAGCAGCGAGGTGAAGTGCCAGCCGCCGGTGTTGCCGGCGCTGTACTCCGAGTAGCCGGCGATGCCGTTGCCGAGAGCGGAGATCTTCTTGGCGGCGGCCCGGACCTCGCCCCACGTCTTGGGCGGGTTGTTCACGTCGAGCCCGGCCTGCTGGAACAGGACCTTGTTGTAGACCAGGCCCATCGAGTAGTTCTTCACCGGGACGGCGTAGAGCTTGCCGCCGTCGCTGAAGACCTCCTTGAGCGCCGGGTCGACGCTGTCCCAGGACGGGATGGTGTCCTTGTTGACGAGCTCGGTGATGTCCTTCGCCTGACCGGAGTCGAGCACCTGCTGGAGATCGGTCATGTACCCGTAGAACACGTCCGTCACGGTGCCGCCGGCAAGGCGGGCGGTGAAGTCCGGCGGGTTGTTGCACTGCTCCCCGACGCTGACGCTCTTGATGATGATGTCGGGGTTCTGCTTCTGGAACTCCGCGACGTCGTCGTTCCAGTTCTTCAACAGCTCTTTCTGGGCCCCGACCGGCTGGCAGTCGACCGTGATGGTGACCTTCCCGCCGGCGGTGGTGTCCTTGTCGTCACTCTTCGTGGAGCATGCCGTGAGGCTGAACCCCAGGCCGGCCACGAGCGCGATCGCCGCAGCCTTTCGGTATTGCGGTACGGACATCTGTCCATCCCTTCGGGAACGGGTGTCTCCAATGACCTTCAGTGATCTGCGGTGATGCGACCTGACGCCCTGTAGCTGCGCCGGAGCCAGGTGTGAGTGGAGTCACTGTAACGACGCCGACTCATTTCGGCAAGGTATCGATCCTGTCTTGAAAGGACACGACTTTCTAACGACAGATGATGACAGGATCTTGAAACCGGCCCGAGATGTAGGGTTTTAGTCCTATTCGGAACCAGCGTCGACGTCACGATTCACGGCGAGGCTTTCCGACCGCACCGACGACAACGAAAAGGCCGCCGACCGCGATCAGCGGTCGACGGCCAGAGCGTCGGTCAGCGGCCCTTCGGGCCGACGGGTCAGCGGCCTCTCGGCCTACGGGTCAACGGCCTCTCGGCCTACGGGTCAACGGCCTCTCGGCCTACGGATCAACGGCCGGGGGCGGGGGCGGTCGAGCCGCGGACCACCAACTCGGGTTCGAACAGCAGCTCGTCGTGCAGCACACCGGCCCCCTCGATCTGGGTGACCAGCAGGTCCACCGCGGCCTGCCCCATCGTCTCGATCGGCTGCCGCACCGTCGTCAACGGCGGGTCGGTGCAGGTCATGAAGGCGGAGTCGTCGAAGCCCACCACCGACACGTCGGTCGGCACCGCTCTACCCAGCCGCCGGGCGGCCCGGATCGTGCCCAGGGCCAGCACGTCACTGGCACAGATGATGCCCGTCACGCCCCGCTCGACCAGCTTGGTCGCCGCGACCCGCGCGCCCTCCATGGAGAAGCTGGAACGCTCGACGAACTCCGTGTCGTCGGACCAGCCCGCAGCCTGGATCATCGCGTCCAACTTGCGCCGGGACGGCACGTGGCCCTCCGGGCCGAGCACCATGCCGATCCGGTCGTGCCCGAGCGAGCGCAGGTGCCCGTACGCCTGCTCGACCGCCACCGCGTCATCGGTGGAGACCCGGGGGAAGCCCAGCTCGTCGACACCCGCGTTGACCAGTACCACCGGCAGGCCCCGGTCGGTCAGCCGGCGGTAATGGTCGTGCCGCGCGTCGGCGAGCGCGTACGAACCCCCGGCGAAGATCACCCCGGAGACCTGGTGGTCGAGGAGCATCTCGACGTAGTCCATCTCGGAGACGCCACCGATGGTGCGGGCGCAGAGCGCCGGCGTGTAGCCCCGTTGGGCGAGAGAGCCGGTGACCACCTCGGCGAGCGCCGGGAAGATCGGATTCTGCAGCTCGGGCAGCACCAGCCCGACCAGCCGGGCACGCTCGCCACGCAGCTTGGTCGGCCGTTCGTAGCCGAGCACGTCCAGCGCGGTCAGCACGGCCGTCCGGGTCGCCTCGGAGACCCCGTCCCGCCCGTTGAGCACTCGGCTGACGGTGGCCTCGCTGACGCCCGCCTTCTTGGCAACTTCGGTCAACCGCTTCGTCACGACCGCAATCGTACGTCACCAGAGTGCAAGAAATGAGCAGCGGGCTGCCGCAGAATTGCAGAGCGGCGGCGTCTAACGGGTCGCACCGGGCGTGATCCACTCGACATCGCCGATGTCGGGCCATCCCGACGGCCGGACACCGCGACATCACCGAAACCGGGACGATCACCGGCGCCGCTGACCCGCTTCAGGACAGGTTGCGTAGCGCGTCCTCGATGGCTCGGTGGAAGGTCGGGTACGCGTAGATCATGTGTCGGAGCTGGCTCAGCGGCACCGCCGCGTGCACCGCCACCACCAGCGCGGAGAGCACCTCGCCACCCGCCGGCCCGACCGAGGTCGCACCGATCAGCACGCCCTGGTCGGCGTCCGCGATCAGCTTGATGAACCCCTCGTCGCCGACCCGGTGGATCCAGCCCCGGGTCGAGCTGCCCAGCTTGGTGAAACCGACCTGCGCGTTGATGCCGCGCTCGCGGGCCTGCCGCTCGGTCAACCCGACCGCGCCGACTTCGGGGTCGGTGAACGTCACCCGGGGCAGCGCGCGGTAGTCGGCGCGGGGGACCGTTCCGGCCGAGCCACTGGACCCGCTGGCCCCGAGCGAGCTGGCCGCGCCGATCGCGCCGCCCACCACGCTGGCCGTGCCGCTGGCGTCCGGGCCGGCGTTCATCTGCCGGGTCATGGCCAGCACATCGGCGATCACGATGGCCGCCTGGTACATGGCGATGTGCGTGAAGGCGCCCTCGCCGGTCACGTCACCAACCGCCCAGATGCCGTCGGCGACCCGCAGGCGGTCGTCGACCGGCAGGTAACGCTGGGTGCCGTCGACGCCGATCGTGTCCAACCCCAGCTCTTCCAGGTGGGCGCGCCGCCCGGTCACCACCAGCAGCTGGTCGGCGGTGAACTCCGCCCCGCCGGCCCCGCGCAGGGTGAAGCGCTGCCCGTCGTGCTCGACCCGCTCGGCTCGTACGCCGCTGTGGATCTCCACGCCATCGGCGCGCAGCGCCGACTCGGCCACCTCGGACGCCTCCGGCTCCTCGACCGCAAGCACCCGATCGAGCGCCTCCACCACGGTGACCCGGACACCGAACCGGGCGAAGACCTGGGCCAGCTCCAGCCCGATCGCGCCACCGCCGAGCACCAGCAGCGACGCCGGCAGCTGCTCGACCTCGATGGCCTGGTGGTTCGTCCAGTACGGGGTGTCGGCCAGCCCGTCGATCGGCGGCACCGACGGCCGGGTGCCGGTGCCCAGCACGATCCCGTGCCGGGCCTGGAACACCTGGTCGCCGACCCGGACCCGGCCCGGCCCGTCGAGCCGGGCGCTGCCCCGGACGAGCCGGCCGCCCTTGCCGGTGAACCGGTCCGCCGCGACCGTGTCGTCCCAGGTGTCGGTGGCCTCCTCGCGGATCCGCTTCGCCACCGGCGCCCAGTCCGGCTGGACCTGCGCCGTTCCGGCCAGCCCGTCGACCCGGCGGGCCTCGGCGAGCGCGTTGGCTGCCCTGATCATCATCTTGCTCGGGATGCAGCCCCAGTACGGGCACTCCCCGCCGACCAGGTCCCGTTCGACGCCGACGACGCTCAGGCCGGCGTCGGCGAGTCGCTCGGCCACCTCCTCGCCGCCGACCCCAAGCCCGACCACGACCACATCCACCAGCTCCGGCTTCGCCACCTGGACAGCATCCCCCGGCGACCACCCACCAGCCACCGGGGTCCGCAAAATGCCGGCACGCTCACCGGGCCGGGCAGCTTACGGTGACCGCATGCACGCACGCCTCACCCCGGTCCGGGACTGCTTCCACGACCTGTTCGCCGCCGGCCGCGAGACCGCTGCCAGCCTCTCCGTCTGGTACGACGGCCTACCGGTGCTCGACCTGGTCGCCGGCTCCCGCACGAGCACCGGGACCGGCACACCGGACGGCGACCCGTGGCGGCCGGACACGCTGGTCAACGTCTACTCGGTCGGCAAGCCGGTGGCCGCGCTCTGCCTGCTGGTGCTGGTCGACCGGGGGCTGGTCGACCTCGACGCGCAGGTCTCCCGGTACTGGCCCGAACTCCGTACACCGGCCACCGTTCGTCAGGTGCTGGCGCACACCGCCGGGCTGCCGGCCTTCCCGATTCCCCGGCCGGCCACCGCGATCGCCGACTGGGCGTTGCTCGTCGGCGACCTGGCCGCCGCCGACCCGGAGTGGACGCCCGGCTCGGTCGCCGGGGAGCACGCCTGGACGTACGGACACCTGGTGGGCGAGGTGGTCCGGCGGGTGGACGGGCGGTCGGTGGGCCGGTTCCTGGCCGAGGAGATCGCCGGTCGGTGGCGGCTCGACCTCGGCTTCGGGCTGGCCGAGGCCGACCAGCGGCGCTGCGCCGACCTGCGTTACGGCGACCCGGAATGGCCCGTCCGGGCACTCGGCGAGCCAGGCTCACTGCGGGCCCGGGCGATGGGCAACCCGGCCGGCGGGCAGGACCTGGCCGTGCTGAACAGCCCGCTCTGGCGAGGCGCCGAGATGCCGGCGGTCAACCTGCACGCCACCGCCTCCGGGCTGGCCCGGCTCTACGCCGGCCTGCTGGCCGGTGGCGTCCTGGACGGCGTGCGGCTGTTCAGCGCCGAGCTGGTGGCCGAGGCGACCCGGGTCCAGTACGACGGGCCGGATCTGGTGCTCGACCGCCAGACCCACTGGACGCTGGGCATGCAGTGGGAGCCGGACGGCAGCTGGGGCATGGGCGGCCTGGGCGGCAGCAGCGCGTGGGCCGACCCGGAGCGCGGCTACACCTTCGCGTACGCGACCGCGCACCTGGCCGAGCATGACCGGGTGGACGAGCTGGTCGAGGCGTTGCACTCGGTGCTCTGACGCCACCGGAGTCACCGCAGCCAGACCGGGTCGGTGCCGGGCACGGTGAGCGGGGGTGGGTAGTCGAGGGTGCGACGAAGCTGGTCGGGCAGCCGCCACGGCTGGTGGATCGCCTTGCCCGACACCGCGGCCAGCTCCGGCACCCAGCGGCGCACGTAGTCGCCGTCCGGGTCGTACCGTTCGGCTTGCCGGACCGGATTGAAACCCCGGTACGGCTTGGTGTCGTTGCCGGTGCCGGCGACCCACTGCCAGTTGCCGGAGTTGTTCGCCACGTCCCCGTCCAGCAGCCAGCGAAAGAAGACCCCCACCCCACCCCGCCAGTCCTGCCCAAGGTGCTTGGTCAGGAAACCGGCGGTGATCAGCCGGGCTCGGTTGTGCTGCCACCCCTGCGCTCGCATCTGCCGCATCCCGGCGTCCACGATCGGCATGCCGGTCCGCCCCTCGGCCCAGGCCGTCAGCGCGTCGTCGTCGTAGCGCCACTGCTCGGTGACGCCCGTCCGGTAGGCCCTGCTCGAGATCTCCGGAAAGGCGGCGGTGACCTGGTAGTAGAAGTCCCGCCAGCAGATCTGCCGGACGAACGGTCCGGACCGGTCGCCCGCCCGGTTGGCCACCGTCAGCGGCGACACGCAACCGAAGCGCAGGTACGGGCTGAGCCGGGAGGTGTCGTCGCCGGCCATGTCGTCGTGCTGGTCGTCGTACCGGTCCAGGTCGGGCAGCCAGTCGGTGAGCCGTTGACGGGCCACCCGCTCGCCGCCGAGCGCCGCGTCCGGCGACTCTCCGGCCGGTGGCGCCGGGAGCCGGCCCAGGTCCACCCCGTCGGGCAGCACGATTTGGCGGGGCGCCGCCAGCTCCTCGCGCCAACGGGAGCCCGTCCAGGCCCGGTGGTACGGGCTGAACACCCGGTAGTGGTCGCCGCCGCCGCCCGGCCGTAGCGCGCCCGGTTCCACCACGGTCAGCCCCGGAAAGAGCCGCAGGTGCAGCCGATGCTGCTCGCACTCGGCACGGAGCCGCCGCTCCCGGCGACGGGCGTACCGGCTGACGTCGGCGGAGAGCGCGACGGCGGTCGCGCCCACCTGGCCGGCCAGCCGGATCGTCTCGGCCACCGGGTCGCCGCGCCGCACCACGAGGTCGCCGCCGCGGTCGCGCAGCTCGACGCGCAGCTCGGCCAGGGCCTGGTGCAGGAACCGGGTGCGGTTGGCCGACAGCCCGGCCAGCTCCGGGTCGAGCACGTACAGCGGCACCACCCGGTCGAACGCCGCGCAGGTGGTGGCCAGCGCCGGATGGTCGTGCACCCGCAGGTCGCGGGTGAAGAGCACGATCGCGGTGCCCGTGGTCACCGGCCCGCCGGGTGGATCGTCGGTCCCGGGATGGTGACCGGCGTACCGGTCGAGGTGAGCAGGGCGCGGGCCGCCACCGCCATCCGGCGCCGCTGCGGCACCAGGGCCCGCCGGGCGAAGACGTCGTAGTCCTGCGCGGCCACCTCGTCGAGGATGCCGCCGTAGAGCGCGTACGCGGTGCGCATACAGGCCTGCGAGGCTGGCGCGAGCAGGGTGATGCCGGGCGCGGCGGCGGCGTAGTGCGCCTGGGCCCGGGTGACCTCGTACTCGATCAGCTCGCGGATCCGGGGCGTGCCCCGCCCCCGGGCGGCGGCCTGGAGCAGTTCGTCGCGGGTGACGCCGAACTTCGCCAGGTCCTCGTCCGGCAGGTAGGTGCGACCCCGGTCGAGGTCCTCGGCGACGTCCCGGATGAAGTTGGTGAGCTGGAAGGCGAAGCCGAGTTGCCGGGCCGGCTCCCGGGCCGCTGCCGGGTCGGAGCTGCCCAGGATCGGCAGCATCATGGTGCCGATGACCGCGGCCGACCCCTCCATGTAGTCGAGCAGGTGGTCGTAGGTGGGGTACGCGGTGACGGTCAGGTCCATCGCCATGCTCTTCAGAAACGACGCAAAGTCGTCGCGGTCGAGATCGAAGATGGCGATGGTGTGCAGCACGGCCGGCAGCAACGGGTCGTCGACCGACGCACCGTGCAGGCCGGCCATGAACTGGCGTGCCCAGTCGTCGAGGCGGGCGGCCCGCTCGGGCGGTGGCAGGTCGTCGGTGCGGTCGACGATCTCGTCGGCGTACCGCGTGAACCCGTAGAGGGCGTGCACATGCCGCCGTTTCCATGCGGGGAGCAGCCTGGTGGCGAGATAGTAGGTGCGCCCGTGACGTTTGTGCAGCTCACGGCACCGGTCATAGGCAGCGGTGAGATCAGTTTCCACCGGCCCTCCTCATTTATCGACGCACCAATCGACGCAACTCGTAACCCTAGGGTACGCTCAGCCACATGGCCAACGACGCAGTTGCGGGTAACGCACTCCGCGTGGCGCCGACTCCGCCGAACGACGGAGTCGGCTCGGTCCACGCCGTCCTGGCCGCGTCCACCGCTGACCTGGTCACAGCCGTGGACGACACCCTGATCACCTTCCTCACCGCCGAGGTCGACGCGCTCAGCGAGATCGACGTGGCGATGGGCGACTTCGCGGTCGCCGCGCGGGAGGCCGTCCTGGCCGGCGGCAAGCGGGTCCGGCCCACTTTCGCCTACTGGGGCTGGCGTGGAGCGGTCGGCGACACCGAGCCACTGCCACCCGTGCTGCCCGCGCTGGCCGCCCTCGAGCTGCTGCACACCTTCGCGCTCGTGCACGACGACGTGATGGACGCCTCGGCCACCCGCCGTGGCCGACCCACCGCGCACGTGGCGCTCGCCGCGCAGCACGTCGCGGCCGGTCGCCGGGGCGATCCGGGCCGGTTCGGAGAGGCGGTCGCGGTGCTCGTCGGCGACCTCTGCCTGGTCTGGGCCGACCGCCTCCTGGCGCACGCCAGCGTGCCACCGGCCCGACTGTTCGAGGTCCGCCGCTGCTACGACCAGATGCGGGTCGAGACGGTCGCCGGGCAGTTCCTCGATGTGCTCGGCGAGCACGACGCCGCCAACTGGTCGCTCGACCGGGCGCTACGGGTGGCCCGCTACAAGACGGCGAGCTACACCGTCCAGCATCCGCTGCTCTTCGGCGCCTGCCTGGCCGGGGTGCCCACCGACGCCCCGCTGGTCGGCGCGTACCACCGCTACGGCCTGGCCGTCGGCGAGGCGTTCCAGCTCCGTGACGACCTGCTGGGCGCCTACGGAGACCCGGCCTCCACCGGCAAGCCGGCCGGCGACGACCTGCGCACCGGCAAGCCGACCACCCTGCTCATGTTGGCCCGGCAACTGGCCACACCGGCACAGCTCAAGGCGCTGGAGCGGGCCGCCGCGAGCACCGGCGACCGGAAGGTCGACCGGCTCGCCGAGCTGGTTGCCGACACCGGTGCGGCGGCCCGGGTGGAGCGGATGATCGCCGAACGGGTCAGCGACGCGCTGGCCGCGCTCGACACCGCCCCCGTGGACTGGGCCGCGCGGACCGCGCTGAC
The DNA here is from genome assembly GCF_036906815.1 of Micromonospora sp. CPCC 205539. Classification (NCBI taxonomy): domain Bacteria; kingdom Bacillati; phylum Actinomycetota; class Actinomycetes; order Micromonosporales; family Micromonosporaceae; genus Micromonospora; species Micromonospora sp. CPCC 205539. The sequence continues at coordinate 100,011 of NZ_JBAKHW010000004.1, forward strand.
CGGGCTGGCGACCACCGCCACCAACCGGCGAGCCTGATGAGCGACTTTCTCAAGGAGGTGGTCACGTGCGGACGGTGACGGGACGTACGGACCGGGTGGTGGTCGTCGGGGCCGGGCTGGGTGGGCTCGCCTGCGCGCTGCACCTGGCCGGCAGCGGTCGGCAGGTGACCGTGCTGGAGCGCGAGCCGGTGCCCGGAGGGCGGGCCGGTCGGCTCGCCGTGGACGGCTACGAGTTCGACACCGGGCCGACCGTGCTCACCATGCCCGAGCTGATCGCCGAGGCGCTCGGGGCGGTCGGCGAGGAGTTGCGCGACTGGCTCGATCTGACCCCCCTCGACCCGGCCTACCGGGCGTACTACCCGGACGGCTCGACCCTCGACGTGCTCACCGACACCACCCGGATGGCGGCTGAGATCTCCCGGGTCTGCGGGCCCCGCGAAGCCGACGGCTACCTGCGCTTCGTCGACTACGCACGGGAGCTGTGGCGGCTGGAGCGGGCCGACTTCATCGAGCGCAACCTGGACGCGCCGACCGACCTGCTCACCGGCAATCTGCTCAAGCTGCTCGCCGGCGGAGCCTTCCGCCGCCTCCAAACGAAGATCAACCAGTTCTTCCGGGATCCACGCACCCAGCGGATCTTCTCCTTCCAGGCGATGTACGCCGGGCTCGCCCCGCACGACGCCCTGGCCATCTACGCCGTCATCGCGTACCTCGACTCGGTGGCCGGCGTCTACTTCCCGCGCGGCGGCATCCACGCGGTCTCCCGGGCGATGGCCGGCGCCGCCGAGAAGCACGGCGTGCAGATCCGGTACGACACCACGGTGGCCCGGGTGGAGACGGCGAACGGGCGGGCCACCGGCGTACGCACCGCCGACGGCGACCTGGTCCCAGCCGACGTGGTCGTGCTCAACCCCGACCTGCCGGTCGCCTACCGGGACCTGCTCCCGCCGGCCCGCCAGCGGCGGCTCACCTACTCACCGTCCTGCGTCGTCCTGCACATCGGCTCGCGGCAGGGTTATGCGAAGATCGCCCACCACAACATCCACTTCGGACGCGCGTGGAAGGGCACCTTCGATGAGGTCATCCGCCGGGGTGAGCTGATGACCGACCCGTCACTGCTGGTCACCAACCCGAGCCGCACCGACCCGTCGGTGGCCCCACCGGGCCGGCACAGCTACTACGTGCTCGCACCGGTGCCCAACCTCGACCGCGCCCCGTTCGAGTGGCGCGGCGACCTGACCCGGCACTACAGCGACCAGCTGATCGGCACCCTGGAGGAGCGCGGTTACGTCGGCTTCGGCGCCGGGGTCGAGGTGCTGGAGGCCATCACTCCCGCCGACTGGGCCGAGCAGGGGATGGCCGCCGGCACTCCGTTCGCCGCCGCGCACAGCCTCTTTCAGACCGGCCCGTTCCGCCCGTCGAACCTGCACCGTGACCTGTCGAACGTCGTCTTCGTCGGCTCTGGCACCCAGCCCGGGGTCGGCGTACCGATGGTGCTCATCTCCGGCAAGCTGGCAGCCGGCCGAATCACCGGGGAGGGTCGATGAGCAGCCGCGAGGACCACCTCGTCGAATTGGTCGACGACGCTGGCCAGGCGCACGGTGCGACCACCGTCGCCACCGCGCACCAGCCGCCCGGGCAACTGCACCGGGCGTTCTCGGTGCTGCTCGTGGACCCGGACGGCCAGGTGCTCCTCCAACGGAGGGCCGCGGTCAAGACCCGTTTCCCGCTGCGTTGGGCCAACTCCTGCTGCGGCCACCCCCAGCCGGGTGAATCGCTCGCCGAGGCGGCCAACCGGCGACTCCACGAGGAGTTGGGCGCCGGCCCGGTCGAGCTGACCGAGCTCGGCGTCTACGTCTACTACGCCGAGGACCCGGCCACCGGGCGGGTCGAATTCGAGTACGACCACGTGCTGCGCGGCGACTTCCTCCCCGGCGCCCCGCTGCTGCCCGACCCGACGGAGGTGGCCGAGCTGCGCTGGGCCGATCCCTTCGCGCTCGAGACGGACCTCGACCGGGACCCCCGGTCGTACGCACCCTGGCTGGGCGGTGTGGTGAACCGGCTGCTCCGTCCCTCGGGGCCGACGCCCGGCGCACCCGGCCCGGTCGAGACTCCCTCCGCATCGTCGGCGGCTGACGCGGCGGAGCGGCCGGGTGGCCGATGAGGCGCTGAGCGCGGGCGCCGTCGCGCGCCGGCTGGGGGTCGCGGTCACCACGCTGCGCACCTGGCACCAGCGCTACGGGCTCGGGCCCAGCGAGCACGTCCCGGGTCACCACCGCCGGTACACGCCGGCCGACATGGCCCGCCTGGAGATCATGCGACGGCTCACCGCCGACGGGGTGAGCCCCGCCGACGCTGCCCGCTGGGCTCGCCAGGCGCCGGATCCCGTGCCGGTCGACAGCGTGACCCGTAGCCGCACCCGCCCGCCCGGTCGGGACGGCGGCGGAACCATCCCGGTGGGTCGCGCCGGCCCGGCCGCCCGCGGACTGGCCCGCGCCGCCATGCGGCTCGACGCGGAGGCGATCAACGAGACGATCGCGCACACCCTGGCCGTCAGCGGAGTGATCGCCACCTGGGAGGGTCTGCTCCGGCCGGTGCTCGTCGGCATCGGCGAACGGCACGCCGCCACCGCCGGCCTGATCGAGGTGGAGCACCTGCTCTCCCGCTGCGTGTCGGAGACGTTCGCGGCGACCAGCCGGGCCGCCGCGACGACCGGACCGGCTCGGATCCTGCTCTCCTGCGCGGACGAGGAGCAGCACAGTCTCCCGCTCGAGGCGTTGGCCGCCGCGCTCGCCGAGGTCGGGGTCGGTTACCGGATGCTCGGCGCCCGGGTGCCGGTGCCGGCCCTCATCGAGGCGGTCACCCGGACCGGGCCGGCGGCCGTGGTGCTCTGGTCACACACCCGGGCCACCGCCGACCCGGCTCAGCTCGGCGCGCTGCTCACCGTGCCCCGCCGCCCGCTGCTGGTGCTCGCCGCCGGCCCCGGCTGGCAGGCCGACACGCTGCCCGCCGGGGTGGTGCGGCCGGTCGACCTGGCCGAGGCGGTCGCGCTCGCGGTCGCGGTCCGCGACTCGCTGGATCAGTCGCGGGGGGACTGACCGGCCTGTCGGACTCCGGCCGCGTCCACTAGCGTCGGGGCGTACGCCTACCCCGACCCCCGGGAGTGAGCACCATGCAAGCCCGCGCCGTTCTGGCGACCGTCCTCGCCGTGGCGCTGCTGTTGTCCGGCTGCGCCCAGTCGGACGACAACGTCACACCCGCCGCCGCACCGCAGCCGGTCGAGTCGACCGTGCCACCCACCCCGCCGAGCCCCACCCCGTCACCAACTCCCACCCGCGCCAAACCGCCGAAACCGCCACTGCGGCCGCTGCCGGCCAATCTCCCGGCCGGCCTGCGACGGGCCGCCGGCGTACGCCCGGTGGCGCTGACATTCGACGACGGCCCCAACCCGACCTGGACGCCCAAGGTGCTCGACCAGCTCCGGGCCGCCCACGTGACGGCCACCTTCTGCCTGGTTGGCCGTGAGGCGCAGCGTCACCCGGATCTGGTCCGGCGGATCGTCCGCGAGGGACACCAGCTCTGTAACCACAGTTGGCGGCACGACCTCGATCTGGCCCGACGGCCGGCTGCCGATATGCGGGCAGACCTGTTGCGGACCAACAAGGCCATCCAGGCCGCCGTCCCGGGCGCTCCGGTGCCCTTCTACCGCCAGCCGGGCGGTCGGTGGACGGCCGAGGTGCTGGCCGTGGCCAAGGACCTGGGCATGCGCCCCCTGCACTGGAGTGTCGACCCACAGGACTGGGACAAGCCGACCGCGGCCACGATCGCCAAGCGGATCCACTCCGCCGCCCGCCCCGGAGCCATCGTGCTGATGCACGACGGCGGCGGGAATCGGGCCGCGACGCTCGCCGCCTGCCCCCACGTGATCGCCGACCTGAAGCGCCGCTTCGGCATCGCTCGACTCACCTGAACCGGCTCTGACCTGCTCTTATGCGCCCATCCGAGGTCCTGGCGATACCGATTTTGTCGACCGACCAGGCATCACGTATGCTTTCCAAGCCTCCGGCGGGGCCGGATGGGAGCAAGTCCGCTTGAAGTTGCGAATGTGCAATGATGGCGGGGCCGCCCTCATCGTCTAGCGGCCCAGGACGCCGCCCTTTCAAGGCGGTAGCACGGGTTCGAATCCCGTTGGGGGCACGACCGGCGCAAGCCGGAGCAACACAAGCTAGGTCCTGTGGAGCAGTTGGAGTGCTCGCCGCCCTGTCAAGGCGGAGGTCGCGGGTTCAAGTCCCGTCAGGACCGCAGCGCTGACGCCGCGCCTCGCGCGGCGTTCTGCGTATCGGAGCGTGTGACGCTGCCAGCGGGTCATCCGGTTGGCGGGTAGCATGAGCCGAGCGGTACGGCCAGGTAGCTCAGTTGGTACGAGCGTCCGACTGAAAATCGGAAGGTCGGCGGTTCGACCCCGCCCCTGGCCACATAGCCTTTCGCCGGGCTACAGGAGCGCCGACCAGCGGAAACGCAGGTCGGCGTTCTGCTTTGGTGTGCACAGTCCGACGCGGCACGGCATGATCCACTCCGTTCCTGATATTGCGGTGTCCCGGACATCCGGATGCCCCTATATCACCGATACCGAGTCGATCACGCGCTGCTTACCCCGTCGCCGGCGGCACCGCGCGGAGCATCCCGTCCGTGATCACTCGGCAACCCACTGTCTGGAAACGGGCACCGCACAAAGCTGCGCAGTCGGGCATTCGCCGGTATGGTCCGGGCCTATGGGACAGGGGATGGTCGATCCGGCCGACATCCGGCAGGACACCGACCGGTTCTCCCTCCGGTGCAGCCTCTTCGTCCCGGGCACGGCCGAGCACGCATTCGCGGTCTTCACTGACGAGCTGGCCGACTGGTGGGTGACGGAGTACACGTGGTCCGGCCCGGAGGCCCTCGCCGACCTGGGCATGGAGCCCCGGGCCGGCGGCATGCTCTACGAGATCGGCCCGTACGGCTTCCGCGCCGACTGGGGTCGGGTCCTCACCTGGGATCCGCCGCGGCGGCTGGTCTTCGCCTGGCAGCTCGGCCCGGACCGGGTGCCGGTGCCGGACCCGGCCCGTGCCAGTGAGGTCGAGGTGCTGTTCCTTCCCGACGGGCCCGAGCGGACCCGGGTCGAGCTGGCACACCGGCATTTCGATCGGCACGGCGAGGCCGCCGAGGGCTACCGCAAGGCGCTCACCGCTGGCTGGCACGAACTGCTCACCCGCTACGTCGCCACGGTCCTTCGGCGCCACCCCACCACGTCCGCCTGACCGGCGAGCTCAGCGGCCGAGTCGCCGTCCCCCGCCCGATCCGCTGGCGATGTCCCGGCCACCCAGATCCGCACGCTGCCCGGCCTCCGCCCCGGAACCGAAGCCGGTGCCGGCCAGCCGTCGCCGCGGCGCGGTCCGAAGCCGGGGGTACTCCTCGGCGAGCCGCCGCTGCACCCGGTCCGAGCGGTCCGCCAGCACCAGGGCCATCGACGGCTCGCCCGACCCGCTGGCCGCCGCCGTCTCGGCAGCCCAGAGCCGGCCACCGATCACCTCGGCGAAGCCGGCGAGCCAGGACCGGCGGAAGGCGGCCGGATGCTCGCCGACCGGCACCACCGTGCCGGCCAGGCCGTGCGCCGCCTGCACCAATAACGAGGTGAAGAGCAGGTCGACCCGTTCCAGGTCACTGGCGAAGCCGAACAGGTGCAGGGCGAAGCCGCTGCCCTGCTGGCGGCGGACGCAGCGGCAGCGCAACGGGTCGGCAACGGCGGCGAGCAGGCCCACCTTGTCCCGGGCGTACGGGGCGACGATGTCCAGCACCCGGTCGCCGACCGGGTCGGTGGCGGGGTCCCGGGCGGCGAGCAGGGCCCGGTCCACGCCGTACCGAGCGATCAACTCGGTCGCCTTGGCGGTGAACGCGGCTGACTCGGCGGGCGTACAGGCCGGGTCCTCGGCCTGAGCCAGCAGCTTGCGCACCTTGCTGAGCATGGCCTCGGACATGCCACCAGAGCTATCACATCGGTCGGACATCAGCGGGACCGCGCCGCCATTGATCGATCCGTATCATCGTCACGATTGACTCCCCCGTCCAGCACGGACGGTCAGTTGACTGTCTCCGGAGGCACGCATGTCATCCCCGACCGCACGCCTGCTCGCCGCCGTCGCCACGGCCACCGCACTGCTCGTCACCGGCACCCCCGCGCAGGCCGCTCCGGCCACCTCGACCGCTTCCGAGGGCAACCTCTTCGCCCCACTCGCCACCTGCTACGGCGGGGCGGTCCGGTCGTACTTCCAGACCGGCGGCTACGGCGGCCAGGCCGGCACCTACCGCACCACGAGCCGCTGCGGCGACATCAACGTGCGCAACGCCAGCGCGTACGGCACCGACGCGTGTGTGATCTTCGTCGACCGGACCGGCGCCTGTAACTACTGGACCTACCTGCCGGCAAATTCGGGCTGGATCGTGGTGGCGACCAACGTCCGCGACGGCGTCAACTTCCGGGTCCGCTTCGAGAACCTGCGGTACGAGTACGAGCCGCTGATCGCGTACCACGCCTTCTGACCAGTCCCGCACGGGCGCGGCGTCCGGCCCCGAGGGCGCCGCGCCCGCACGGAACCGTCAGCCGGCCCGGCTGCGCAGCGTGGCGATCGTCGAGCCGGCGAGGGTGAGCAGGCAGTCGGGGAGCTGACCGTCGGCCGCCGCCGCGCCGAACAGCGCCTCCCCCGTCGGTACGTCCCGGTTGGCGTACGCACTGACGAAGCGGGCCACCCAGCGGGTGTCGTAGTCGGCCTGGTCGATCCCCGGGAAGTCCAGCGCGCATCCGCTGTCCGACGGCGCGTCACCGACCATCGTCGCGGCCAGGCACCAGGCGACCCCGTACGCGCCGCTCAGGCCGGCCCGGTCGACGACCGCGTCGAACGCCCCCACCACCGCGTCACCATCCCCGGCCAGCGCCGAGCGGAGCACGGCGGTCGCGTCGTCGAACGTCTGCTGTGGTAGATCCGTCACCCAGCGCACAGTAGGACCGGTGGTCAAGGCCCCTGCCAATCGTCACTCTCCGTATACAAGGCGAGCGACCTGCGCATTTCGCCACCTCCACGGTCCCGCCGTCGGCCCGGGCACGCTAATGTGCGCAGCGGACCTTCGCCGGAGGAAGGACGACCATGCTCGTATCACGCCGCTCGCGGGTGGCCTCACTGGCCGCTTGCGCGACGATCCTGCTCGCCACCAGTGCCTGTGGGGATGACAAGGCCGAGGAGGGCAGTGCCCAACAGGTACGCCTCTACGGCACGGACGGCAACATGCTCAACTCCTACCCCGCGGAGTTGAAAGAACGTGCCGGCCTGGTTGACGGAATGAAGGGCACCACGCCCCTCACCCCACTGCCGGACGCTTTCAAGAGCCGCCTACGGTCCGTCAACCCGGCACTGACGGACTACCTCTACTCCGCCGAGACGTACGACGCGGTAGTGATCACGGCGCTCGCCTCCCAGCTGGCGGGGAGCAACGATCCGGCGGCCATCGCCAAGCAGATCGTCGGCGTGACCAACAACGGCCAGCGCTGCGAAGACCCGGCCACCTGCCTGGCGCTCGCCCGCAACGGGCAGGACATCGAGTACCGCAGCGTGTCGCTGACCCGAGCGGGATTCACCGACGAGGGCGAGCCCGCCACAGCGAGCTACGCGACTCTGAACTTCGACGGCCAGACGATCAACGACGGCAAGACCGAGTTCGTCGGGGCGGGCAGCGAGTCGGCGGCGAGCACGAAGACGCCGCCGAAGCCGAAGAAGCAGCCCGCAGGTGACAACGCCGGCCAGGATCCGCTGATCATCGGTGGCCTGCTGCCGAAGACCGGTGACCTGGCGATCGCGTACCCGCCGATGGCCGCTGGCGCCGCGCTGGCGATCAAGGAGATCAACGCCGCTGGCGGCGCGCTGGGCCACCCGGTGGTCTGGAAGGACGGCGACGACGGCACCAGCCTCGCGGTGGCCAAGGCGACCGTGGCCAAGCAGGTGGCGGACGGGGCCAGCGTGATCATCGGCGCCGGCGCCTCGGGCATCTCCCGTGAGGTGCTGCCCGACGTGGTGCAGGCTGGCCGGATCCTCTTCTCGCCGTCGAACACCGACAGCAGCCTGACCGCGGTGGAGGACAAGGGCCTCTACTTCCGGACCGCCCCGCCGGACAGCCTGCAGGGCCGGGCACTGGCCGACGTGATACTCCGCGACGGCTCGCAGAAGATCGCCATCGTGGCCCGCAAGGACTCGTACGGCGAGGGCCTCCAGGCCACCGTCCGCGAGGAGTTGGAGAAGACCGGCATCGCCACCGACCGGATCAAGCTGCTCACCTACGAGCCGCCGGCCGACGCCAAGGCTCCTCCGGTGGATTTCGCCAGCGGCGCCAAGGACATCAAGCAGTTCGGTGCGGACGCCGTACTGATCATCGGCTTCGGTGAGTCCGCAGAGGTGATCCGGGCGTTGGCCGACAACGGGGTGCAGATCCAGCACTGAGCATCGACCGCCAGCCACGACGGCCGCACCGGCAACCCGCCGGTGCGGCCGTTTCCTTTGTCGAGGGTCAGCGGGGGCGCCGACGCTCCAGGAACTCGGTCATCCGACGGTGCTTCTCCTCGTCCTCGAAGAGCACCGCCTGGCTGACCAGGTCGAGCTGCGGGTGCGCGGCGGCTGGCGCGTCCACCGCCAGCTTGGTCAGCCGCAGTGCCAGAGGCGAGCCCTGAGCCATCTCGTCGAGCAGCCCGTGCGCCACCGCCAGCAACGCACCCGGTTCGTCCACGACCCGGTTCACGAGGCCGATCCGCAGTGCCTCCGCCGCGTCCACCCGCCGGCCGGTGAAGAGCAACTCCTTGGCCCGGGCCTCGCCGATCAGGGCGGGCAGCCGGTGGGTCGCGCCAGCACCGGCCAGAATGCCCAACCGCACCTCCGGCTGGCCGAAGACCGCCCGCGCCGTGCACACCCGCAGATCGCAGGCGTACGCCAGTTCCGCGCCGCCGCCCAGCGCCGGGCCGTCCACGGCCGCCACGCTCGGCATCGGCAGTGCCCGGATCCGGGCGAAGGCGGCCGAGTTGATCGCGGCCAGGGCGTCCGTTCGGCCTCGCTCACGGAGCTGACCGATGTCGGCACCGCCGGCGAAGATGCCGGCCGCGCCACCGGTGAGCAGCAGCAGCCGGGGGCGCGCCTCCAGTTCGGCGCAGACCTGGTGCAGCTCGGCGATGAGATCGGCGTCGATGGCGTTGCGCTTCTCCGGCCGGTCCAGGGTGACCACCAGCCGGTCCGGAAGTTCCTCGATCCGCAGTCCACTCACTGCTTCGCGCCGCCGTCCCACCGGTAGAAGCCGTGCCCGGCCTTCTTGCCCAGCCGCCCGGCGGCCACCATCTCCACCAGCAGCGGTGGTGGCGCGTAGCGGTCCCCGTACGCGGCCTGGAGGGTGCGGGCGATGTCCAGCCGCACGTCCAGACCCACCAGGTCGGTCAACTCCAGCGGCCCGATCGGATGCCGGTAGCCCAGCACCATCGCCTTGTCGATGTCGGCTGGGCTGGCCACCTCGTCGGCGACCATCCGGATCGCCTCCAGACCGAGGGCGACCCCGAGCCGGGAGGTGGCGAAGCCGGGCAGGTCGCGTACCACGACGGGGTCCTTGCCGAGCCGGCCGGCGAGCGCGACGGCCGCGGCGGTGGTCTCCTCGGCGGTCGCCGGGCCCACCACGATCTCCAGCAGCGCCATCGCCCAGACCGGGTTGAAGAAGTGCAGGCCGAGGAAGTGCTCGGGCCGGTCCAGACCGGCGGCCAGCTCGCCGATGGCGATGCTCGAGGTGTTGCTGCCCAGAAGCGCCGGGCTCAACGCGACGGCGTCGCGCAGCACCGCCCGTTTCAGGTCGAGCCGCTCCGGCACCGCCTCGACGATCACCGCCGGGGCGGGGGCGACCTCGGCGAGGGTCGGTCGCAGCGTCACCCGCTCCCGGTTCGCGGCGGCCTCGTCGGCGGACAGCTTTCCGCGCTGCACCGCCCGTTCCCACAACTCGGCGAGCCGGTTCAGCGCGGTCGCGCCCCGGGCCGGGTCCACCTCGACCAACTCGACGTCGTGCCCGGCCCCGGCCGCCACGTACGCGATGCCGAGCCCCATCGTGCCGGCCCCGACGACCACGAAACGATCGCTCATCACGCCTCCCTGTCCCGCCCGGTGGCGCGCGGGGTCGCCGCCACGCCGGCCCGGTTGCTCAGCCCGCTCCGCTCGCTCATGGTGCGACCCTATGCAGCACGGCTGTCCCACCGATGCGTGGGGGAGCGCGAGATCGGGTACAGACGGGCCGTCAACCGAGGGAAGGACCGCATCGACATGAGCCAGGCACCGGAGAGCGTCACCGACCCGGGCAGCACCGACGGGGAGATCGTTGAGACCCGGGGCGACGAGCGGGTCGACCTGCTGCGCGCCGACACCAACAACGACGGCAAGACCGACGTCTGGGTGGTGGACACCGACGGCGACGGCAAGGCCGATCTGTTCCAGTTCGACACCGACGGTGACGGCAAGGTGGACATCACCATGGTCGACCTCGACGAGGACGGCCAACCGGACGAGGTGGTCGACGGCGACGGGGGCCTGCCGCCCGAGCCGCTGCCCCCGACCGTCCAGGTCTGAGCTTGTCCGGTGGGCCCCCGGATCGCAGGGGGCCCTCCGGAGGCCTCAGCGGGGCGCTCAGGCGGCGAGGCGCAGGGTTGCCAGGTAGTAGGGGGCGTCCCGATCGTCCACGTCGGTCAGTCGCCAGCCGCTGCCGTGCACGAGCGCGGCGAACTCGTCCGCCGAGCAGACCAGATAGTCGAACCAGTCGGTGCCCAACTCCCGGTAGCGCAGCCGGAGCCGAAGCTGGCCGCCAAGCCGACCCCGGGCGCGATTGCGCTCGTGATAGCCGGTGTGCACCGGGTCGCGGGTGCCGTACGGGTCGGTGCCGTGCGCGATGATCTGCGCCCCCGGCCGGGCCAGGGCGGCGAGCGCGGCCAGGAACCCGGGGGCCCGCTCCGCTCCTTCGAACAGCCCGAGATTGTTGCCGAGCAGCAGGAATGTGTCGTATCGCTGGCCGTCGGCGACGTGGGTGTCCACCGTGCCGTGCACCAGCCGCCGGACGCCACGACGCCGACTCACCGCCAACGCCCCCGCCGAGGTGTCCAGCCCGGTGACCGGTACGTCGCGCTCCTGGAGCAGCAGCGCGATCCGGCCGGCGCCGGTGCCGATGTCCAGCGTCTCGCCCCGGACCAGGTCCACGGCCCGGTGGTCGTACGGCTGCCAGTCCGCCGGCCCGTCCAGGTAGTGCGCGGCCGGCGCGCCGTTGATCAACCCGTCGTCCCGCTCGATGATCTCGATGACGGGCCGGGGTAGCCGTCCACCGACCAGCGGTCGGGGGCCCACGCCGGTGGCCACCGCGAGTGTGTCCCGCAGCAGCTCGCCGATCACGTCACCGATTAGTGGTTCCCCTGTCACGACGTTCACGCTATCTGGCCAACCGGCGGTCGGTGCCGGCCGTATCCTGGCGGCGTGACCATGCTGGACAGGCTGTCGGCCGAGAAGTACATCCTGCTCACGACCTTCCGCAAGGACGGTCGGGCGGTGCCGACGCCGGTCTGGGCGGTCCGCGACGGCGAGGCGTTGGCGGTCTGGACCCGCGCCGACTCGGGCAAGGTGAAGCGGATCCGCCGCAACGGCGAGGTGACGGTGGCGCCGTGCGACGTGCGGGGCCGACCGCACGGCGCGGAGGTGCCCGCGTTCGCGACGCTCTACGCCAGCGGCGAGATCGGCCGGGTACGCGACCTGCTCAAGCACAAGTACCGGGTGATCGGCCGGCTGAGCCTGCTCGGCAGCCGGCTACGGCGCGGTGAGGGCGGCACGGTCGGCATCCGGCTGACGCTGCCCGATCGGCCGGCCTGAGGCCGTGCCCGCTGCGGTGACGTGACGGCATTCGGACATGGAAAGGGGCGGCAGATCGAGATCCGCCGCCCCTGACCAGAAAAGCTGCTGTCGACTCAGTCGCCCTGCCGCTGCTGCGGGATCTGCCCCTGCAACAGCGCCCTGACCTCCGACTCGCGGTACCGACGGTGGCCACCCAGGGTGCGGATGGCGCTGAGCTTGCCAGCCTTGGCCCACCGGGTAACCGTCTTCGGGTCGACACGGAACATCGACGCCACCTCGGCCGGTGTGAGTAGCGGCTCTGGTTCGTGCGTTCGCGATGCCATCGGTCACTCCTCCACGTTTATAGACATCGGCCGGGGTCCCGCCGGCCGACGCGTCTCCCATGGTCCGGCTAGTCCCCGATGTCCGACATGGGCCGAACGGATGAAGGTCCCTAGACGGACGGATGAACCATGCCCGATTTTTACGACTTTTACACGGCAGAAAGTACCTTATTCGGACTCATGATCACGGTTCGTGATGCGTCAACTACGAGCACACCTCGTCTTGGGAGCGCTCTGCGGGGCGATCCGCCCTAATTGCACCGCTCCAGCAGCTGCACCGCGCGCCACCGCGCGACCAGCTTGTCGTACGCGGCGGAGGCCTCCTCGGCCTCGCCACGAGCCAGCCCGGCGAGACCGCCGGCGACCAGTTCCGGAGAGTCGTCCGCGGTCAACGTCTCGTCGGAGAGCAGGTCGACCAGGCCGCCGTAGTCCAGCTCCACCACCGAGCGTGGGTGGAACTCCTCCAGCCAGCGGGCCGCCTCCTCCACCGCCTCGGTGATCGGCGCCTCGCCCACCGACTTGCGCAGCACCGACAGCGCCCGCGACGAGCGGCGCCGGGCCTTGGAGATCTCGGTGCGGTAGCGCAGCGCCCGGCGGCCCGGCTCGGTGACCAGATCCCGCTCGGTCGCGTCGAAGAGCACGAACCAGCGCAGCGGAACACCCCAGGTGGCGATCTGCTCGTGCACCCGGGGCACCCCGTGCTCCAGCACGTGGGCGCCACTACGCCAGTCGTCCACCACTGCCCTGGCCTGCCCGGCCAGCACCGGCGGTACGAAAGCGTCGGCGAGCACCGAGGGCACCCCGTCCCGGGCGCTCAACGCCGCCTCGGCGACCCGGATCCGCAGATTCCATGGGCAGATCAGCAGGCTGTCGTCCGTCTCCAGGACGTACGCCTCCTCCGGCGGGTCCGGTAGCCGGGTCCAGCCAGCGCCCAGCGCCTCGATCACCGCCGTCCGCTGCCGGCCAGGGCCCTCCACCGGGGCCACCGCCCGCCCCTCCGAGACGTAACGTCGCCAGTAGCTCTGACGGTCCCGATCGAAGGCGGTCAACGGCTCGTACACGCGCAGGTAAGAAGCGAAGAGCGACGGCACGGCGCGATCCTCCCACGAACCACCCCCAGGCGCGGTCAGCGGCCGGACCACGCGCGCCGCAGCGTGGGACGACCGGGAGCGTGTCGGACACCCGCACGGCGGCCGATACTAGGCTCGATCGCACCGGCAGCATCCCCGCCGGGGTTCACCAGGGCCGCGTCCCACAAGGACGCACACCAATCCAGGAGCCAGCCATGGGCGTATTCGCGAGCACCGACGACCCGGTATCGACCGGTCACGAGCAGGTCGTGTTCTGCCAGGACAAGCAGAGCGGCCTCAAGGCGATCATCGGGATCTACTCCACTGCGCTGGGGCCAGCGTTGGGCGGCACCCGCTTCTACCCGTACGCCAGCGAGGAAGCCGCTCTCGCCGACGTGCTCGACCTGTCCCGCGGGATGGCGTACAAGAACGCACTCGCCGGTCTGGACCTGGGGGGCGGCAAGGCGGTCATCTGGGGCGACCCGGAGCAGGTCAAGAGCGAGGCGCTGCTGCGCGCGTACGGCCGCTTCGTCCAGTCGCTGGCCGGCCGCTACTACACCGCCTGCGACGTGGGCACCTACGTGGCCGACATGGACGTGATCGCCCGGGAGACCCGTTACGTCACCGGCCGTAGCGTGGAGCACGGCGGCGCTGGCGACTCGTCGATCCTGACCGCCTGGGGCGTCTTCCAGGGCATGCGCGCCGCCGCCGAGCACGTCTGGGGCACCCCGACCCTGCGCGGCCGTCGGGTCGGCGTCGCCGGCCTCGGCAAGGTCGGCAAGTACCTGACCGGTCACCTGCTGGAGGACGGCGCCGAGGTGGTGGCCACCGACGTCAACCCGAAGGCGCTGGAGTGGGTGCGCACCAACCACCCCCAGGTCACCCTGGTGGACGACGCCACCGCGCTGGTCGCCGCTGACATCGACGTGTACGCCCCGTGCGCGCTGGGCGGCGCACTGAACGACGACACCGTGCTGGCGCTGCGCGCCAAGGTGGTGGCCGGGGCGGCGAACAACCAGCTCGCCCACCCGGGCATCGAGAAGCTGCTGGCCGATCGGGGCATCCTGTACACCCCGGACTACGTGGTCAACGCCGGCGGCGTGATCCAGGTGGCGGACGAGATCGAGGGCTTCAACTTCGACCGGGCGAAGCTGCGCGCCACCCGGATCTACGACACCACCCGCGAGATCCTGCACCTGGCCGATGCCGAGGGTGTGCCGCCGGCGGTGGCCGCGGACCGGCTGGCCGAGCGGCGGATGGCCGAGGTTGGCCGACTGCGCACGATCCACCTGGGCTGAGCGTGGTCCGGAGGCGGATCGGCGGGATCCGCCTCCGGGTCCTTTTTACCGCCCCGGCTCGGTAAGCTGAGGCCCGGTCAAGTTTGGCGTGTTTTGTCCGGCGTCACGGGCGCTCTCCGTTTCGCTCCTTACCGGGTACACTGGGTGACGGCCGGATCGACGCGACGCGCAGAGCCGGCTGACGGTAACCCGAGGTGCCGAACGATGGCATCCCCATGTACCGTAAGAGCCACGAGAGATGCCTGACGTCATCGGGGCCCGCCTTCGGGCTGCCCCGCATTCTGTGCGAGGGGGTCGAGCCATGGGGCGCGGCCGTGCTAAGGCCAAGCAGACGAAGGTGGCCCGGGAGTTGAAGTACCACTCCCCGAACACCGACCTCACCGCCTTGCAGCGCGAACTGGCGGGTGCTGGTAAGTCTGAGCACAACGCTGTCGACGACTCTAAAGAGTTCGTCGACGACGATGATGAGAATCACGCGGACGACGACCCGGATCCCTGGGTCCGTCCGACCCGCTGACCTCTCGACGCAGCTGAGCACGCGGTGACCCCCGCGTGCTCACGCATGTGCCCGTCGGGAGCGGTACCGGTGCCGACGTTCAGGGGCCTGGCCCGGCCGGAGACACCTCCGGCCGTACGACAGGCCCCTGACCGCGGCCAACCTCAGCGCGGCCGGTTGTTCCAGTTGTAGAAGGTCGGGATGTTCTCGAAGTGGTTCCAGGCGCAGACCGCGCCGGCACCGTCCCCGCCCGACACCTCCGCCCGCAGCCGCCGGGCGTCCTCGGCCTCCTGAAGCAGCGTGACGAGCTCGGGGCCGACCTTACGTACCCGCTCGGTGAGTCCGTTCGAAGCGTCGTCCGCGTCGCGCTCAGGCCGCCGGTGACTGGTGGTCTCGGGCATGCTCCAACACTCCCTCCAATAGGCGGATCTTGCTGTTGCGGCAGTGCTCGGTCTCCGTACCGTCAAAACGCCCCAGCTCGAAGTAACGGTTGGCCGCATGACCACCGCCACAGAAACCGAAGTACGGGCAGGACGCGCGACACGCCTCCACCCCAACCAGGAATTCGCCCACCCACGAGGTCGCTGCGGCACCGATGAGGATCTCGGCCAGCGGGGTGGTCAGCACGTTGCCGCTGCTGAAATCGTCGTAGCGCGGATCGGTGAAGCCCGCCAGTTCCGGGGAGAGCACGGTCACCGACCCGTCGTGCCCGATCGTCGGGATCGGGTCAAGTCGGCGGGGCAGCAGCTCGTCCGCGGCACCGTCGAGCACCGCCGCGGCGTAGCGCAGCGACCACTCGATCTCGCGCAGGTGGATACGCGGCTCCCGGCGCCAGGCCGTGACCAGCTCGGCCCAGAACGCGGTCACCACCGCGGGGTCGTGGCTGTTGTCGCGGGTGTTGACGCCCTCGGTCTCCTCGATGTTGATGCCCAGCACGTCGCAGCCGAGCTCGAGGAAATAGTCGTACAGCTCGGTGGCGAGCCCCGGCTCCGGCCGGGACACCACGGCCAACGCGGAGAACGGCAGCCCGTGCCGGCGCAGCGCGGCCACCCCGCGCAGAATCCGGTCGTACGACGGCTGACCACCCCGGCCGACCCGGTCGCCGTTGCGTTCCCGGGGCCCGTCCACGCTCACGCTCACCCGCATCTCGTGCCGGGCGAAGAAGGCGCACCACTCGTCGTCGATCAGCGTGGCGTTGGTCTGCACATGGTGCTCGACCTCGGGCCCGAACGGAGCGATCAGGTCGGCCAGGTGCTCCCGGCCGGCTGCCAGCGGCTCACCCCCGTGCCACACCACGGAGAACCGGCCGGCAGCCGCCCACGGGTTGACCGCAGCCGCCACCGCCTCGGCCACCGGCACCGACATCCGCCGGTCGACGGCACGGAACGGCAGGTAGCAGTACGCGCAGTCGAGATTGCACAGGGTGGTGGGCTGCATGACGACGTAGGACGGGACAGCGGCCAGACCGCGCATCCCGCTGAACGACCGTCCCCGAGCAGCCATCGCCCTCCTCCGCCTAGCCTGAGAGGCGGTCGGAGAGCCTCGGGGCCGCGCGGCTTCCCGACCGTCTCTGAAGGGTGCCCTTCAGGCTAGGCGGCGTTGGCCACCCGGGTGAAGCCCTGATGAGGTGCCCGTGCGATCGCCTGACCGTGATCAGCCGCGAGTGTGCTGGCCGACCATCTGCACGTTGCCGGTGCCCTCGATGATCTCGCCGGCCTGCCAGGCCTCGACTCCACGGCCGGTCAGCGTGGCCAGCGCCCGGTCCGCGTCCTCGGCCGAGACGATCGCGAACATGCCGACGCCCATGTTGAAGGTCGACTCCATGTCCGGGTCGTCGATCCGGCCCTTGGACTGGATCAGGTCGAAGACCGGCTGCGGCTTCCAGGTGGACCGGTTGACGACCGCGTCGACGTGCTCCGGCAGCACCCGGACCAGGTTGCCGGGGATGCCGCCACCGGTCACGTGGGCGAGCGCCCGCACCTCTGCCTCGGCGATCAGCTTGAGGCAGTCCTTCGCGTAGATCTTGGTCGGGGTGAGCAGCTCCTCACCCAGGGTCCGCTGCCGACCGAAGTCGTCGATCACGACGTCCAGCCGCATCCGGCCGGCGCCGAGCAGCACGTGCCGGACCAGCGAGTAGCCGTTGGAGTGCAGGCCGGAGGAGCGCATGGCGATCACGACGTCGCCCACCTCGACCCGCTCCGGGCTGAGAATGTCGCTCTCCTCGACCACGCCGACACCGGTCGCGGAGATGTCGTACTCGTCCGGACGGAGCACACCGGGGTGCTCGGCGGTCTCACCACCCAGCAGCGCGCAACCGGCGTACCGGCAGCCGTCCGCGATGCCCGCACCGATCTCGGCGACCTTGTCCGGTACGACCTCGCCGGTGGCGATGTAGTCGAGCAGGAACAGCGGCTCGGCACCGCAGGCCACCAGGTCGTCGACGACCATCGCGACCAGGTCGATGCCGACCGTGTCGTGGATGTCCATCTGCTGCGCGATCACCAGCTTGGTGCCCACGCCGTCGGTCGAGGAGGCCAGGATCGGGTTCTTGTACTTCTTCGTGTCCAGGCGGAACAGACCGGCGAAGCCGCCGAGGTCGCCCAGCACCTCGGGGCGGCGGGTCTCCCGCACCTTCGACTTGAGCAGCTCCACCGCACGGTCGCCCGCGTCGATGGAGACCCCGGCGTCGGCGTACGAGACCGAGCGTTTGCGCCCCTGACGGCCGGCACCGGCCGTCCAGGGCTGGCGGTCGCCGCCGGCGCCGGTCGGGCTGCTACCTGCGCCGCTGCGCTCGGACACGTGCGTCACGGTTCTCCCCTTTGTGGTTCTTGGTGCCGCACCGGCGGTGGCCGGGCCGCACCGGATGGTGCTACGGGCGGTGTGCGGTCACGCCGCCCGGAGTGGCGACGAGCGGGCCGTTGGTGGGCGGGGCTTCCGGTGTCGAGTTGGCGACCCGTCGGCCCACCCCTTCGAGCACGTGCTTGCCGATCAGGTTGCCGGCCGGCAGCTCGATCGGGTACTCCCCATCGAAACACGCCCGACACAACCGGGTCTTCGGCTGCTCGGTCGCGGCAATCAGGCCAGGAAGCGAGACATAGCCCAGCGTGTCGGCACCGATGGAACGCCGGATGCCATCGTTGTCCAGACCATTGGCCAGCAGCTCCGCCCGGGTGGCGAAGTCGATGCCGTAGAAGCACGGCCAGCTGACCGGCGGGGACGAGATCCGGACGTGCACCTCCAGCGCGCCCGCCTCGCGCAGCATCCGCACGATGGCCCGCTGGGTGTTGCCGCGCACGATCGAGTCGTCCACCACCACCAGCCGCTTGCCCCGAACGTTCTCCCGCAGCGGGTTGAGCTTGAGCCGGATGCCGAGCTGGCGGAGGGTCTGCGACGGCTGGATGAAGGTGCGCCCCACGTACGGGTTCTTCATCAGGCCAGCGCCATAGGTGATGCCGGACGCCTCGGCGTAGCCGATCGCGGCCGGGGTGCCGGACTCGGGCACCGGAATCACCAGGTCGGCCTCGACCGGGTGCTCCTTGGCCAACTGCCGCCCGATCTGCACCCGCGCCGCGTGCACGTTGCGGCCGGCGATCGTGGCGTCCGGACGGGCGATGTAGACGTACTCGAAAAGGCAGCCCTTCGGCTCCGGCGCGGCGAACCGGGTGGAGCGCAGCCCGTTCTCGTCGATGGCGATCAGCTCACCCGGCTCGACCTCACGCACCACGCTCGCGCCGACGATGTCCAGCGCGGCCGTCTCACTGGCCACCACCCAGCCGCGCTCCAGCCGACCGAGCACCAGCGGGCGTACGCCGTGTGGGTCACGGGCCGCGTAGAGCGTCACCTCGTCCATGAAGACGAAGCTGAACGCACCGCGCAGCTGCGGCAGGACCTCGAGCGCGGCCGCCTCGACCGACAGATCCGGTCGGCTGGCCAGCAGCATGGTCACCAGCGAGGTGTCGTTCGTCGAGCCGTCCGCGACGAGGCCGCGCTCGGCGACCTCCTTCTCCAGCTCGGCGGTGTTGACCAGGTTGCCGTTGTGGGCCAGCGCGATGGTCGTGCCGGAGCTGGTCGACCGGATGGTCGGCTGGGCGTTCTCCCAGTTCGAGGCGCCGGTCGTGGAGTAGCGGGCGTGCCCGATCGCCAGGTGGCCACGCAGGCTCGCCAGCGTCGGCTCGTCGAAGACCTGGGCCACGAGGCCGAGGTCCTTGTAGACCACCACCCCGGAGCCGTCGCTCACCGCGATGCCCGCGGCCTCCTGGCCGCGGTGTTGCAGCGCATAGAGGCCGAAGTAGGTCAGATTGGCAACCTCTTCGCCGGGCGCCCAGACGCCGAAGACACCACAGGCGTCTTGCGGGCCGGGTCGTTGGGGGTCAAGGTCGTGGCTCAGCCGGCCGTCGCCTCGGGGCACCTACCGCTCCCTCATGCTGGTCTGGACCGGCCTGGCGGGATCACGGGGCGGATCCACACTGCTGGGCCGGGACCACTGTCGTCGCCTGACAGTGTACGCGAATCGCCGTCAATACAGAAAGTCACGGTTTCCCTGCTCAGGGTCACCGCCACCCGGACATCGGGGCAGCTAGAGGGGCAGATGGGCGGAGAGGTCGGCTCGAATGCCGCTCACCTGGACGCGACCCTCGGTGACAGCCTCGGCCCAGCCCATCCGACCGCTCGCCAGCCGCAGCCAGGTCTCGGGCGACATCTCGACCACGTTTGGCGGGGTTCCCCTGGTGTGTCGAGGGCCAGGTACGCACTGGATCGCACCGTATGGTGGGACGCGCACCTCCACCGATCGGCCGGGGGCGCGCTCCGCGAGGACGGCCAACAAGGACCGGACCGCCTCCCGAAGGACCGGCCGTTCGGGTGTACGCCCCTCGTCAAGCGCCGACAATGCCGCCACAACAGCAGCGGACTTAATGTGCGGAGAGGACACGACGGGACGATACGACCCGCAGGCATACTCCCCGACATCGGCCCTGGGTCGCGCCGATCCAGTGAGACAAGGCATAGTTGCCGACGGCGTATTCGTACCGTGATGATCCCCGGCCCGGCGCCCCGCCGGTCAGGGAAGTCAGTCCGGAAGGCGGTGGACGTGTCAACACACCGACGTGCCTGGCAGCAGCGGGCCGGTGTGGTCGTAGCGCTGATTGCTGGCGCTCTGCTCGCCGTTCCCGCCACACCAGCCTTGGCGGCCAAGATCAGCACAGCTGACAACTCTGTGACGATCGACGCCGGCAAGAGCAGCAGCATCAATGTCGTCGTCAGGCCGGACGCGGGTGAGACGTCCGCCGACATCGACGTGACCGATTTGCCCGACGGCGTCACCTGCGGTGGATGTGGGCCGATCAGTTTCGCGGGAGGGGACCCGAAGCCGGTCACCCTGACCCTGTCGGCAGCAGCCAACGCGCCAGCGGCCAACGGAACTCAGGCGAAGATCACGGTGTCGGGCGACTCGAACTCCCGCACGCTCCGGGTCACAGTCAAGGCCGCAGCTGCACCTCCGCCGCCGCAGAACCAGACCGTCAAGTCGGTCTCCGGCAAGGTGGTCGTGCAGGCGACCGGTGACGCGGTGCCGAACGCTTTCGTGGTCCTCCAGGACACCGCTGGCCATCGTTACGACACCATCAGTGACGGCAGCGGCAACTTCCGGTTCAACGGAAGCGCGAGCAGCCCGATCACCCCCGGCCGGATCGACATTGGTGCGTCCTCCAACGAGATCAAGGCGTTCAAGACCCTGAACGCCAACGCCGGGCAGTCCGTCACCGGGCAGCGGATCGCCCTCGGGATCAAGGTCAACGCGACCCCGACCCCCACCCCGTCGGCCAGTGCTGAGGCCGTTCCCACCGAGGAGACGACCGAGGAGGGCACCGAGGCGGAGTCCACCGAGGGAGCCAGCCCCGGTGCCCAGGCGAACGCCAGCAAGGAGGACGACGGCGGCGGCATCAGCTCCTACGTCATCATCCTGCTCGGTGGTCTGCTGGTGGCCGCCGGCGTCGGCACGATCGTGCTGCTCTGGATGAAGCGTAAGGACAGCGGCGACGACGATGACGACGCGCCCGGTTCCGGTGGAGGGCCCGCACCTCGAGGTGGCCCCCGTGGGGCCAGCGACCAGACCCGGGTCGTCAACCGGGTCGGCGGCGGCCCCGAGCCGACCATGGTCGGCGGCGCGGCGCTCAGCGAGGCACCCACGATGATGCACCGCCCGGTGGTCGACGACGTTCCGCCGGACCCGTACGGCGCGCCCGCGCAGCCGTACGGCGCCGCAGGCCAGCAGGGCTACGGCAGTGCCGGGTACGGCGGTGCCGGTTACGGCGACGAGCCGGCGTCCGGCGGCTACGGCGCCGGCGGTTACGGCAACGCCCCCGCCTCGGGCGGTGGCTACGGCACGGCGGCGACCCCCGACGGCGGCTACGGTGCCGGCGCGGCCGGTGACGGCTACGGCGCCGCACCCGGTTCCGGCGCGGGCTACGGCGGCGCGCCGGCGTCCGGTGGCGGCTACGGCGGCGCACCCGCCGACGGGTACGGCAGCCGCGACTACACCGCTCCGGCCGATGCTGCGGGCTACCCGCCGGCACCCGCCGGTGCTGCGGGCTACGGCGAGCAGCGCTACGACGAACCGACCGGCCGCTACACCGGGGACAGCACGCAGTACCCGGCTCCGGCCGACCCGTACGCCACCGGCGTCTACCAGCCGGAGCAGGGCCAGGGCTACGGCCAGTCCGACCCGGCTCCGTACGGCGGTCGGGCCGCCGAGCCGGCCGGCGGCTACAGCCCGCAGGCCAGCGGCGGGTACGACCAGGGCGGCTACGGCCAACCGGCCGGTGGGTACGACCAGAGCGGTTACGGCCAGCAGCCCGCCGGCTACGACCAGGGCGGCTACGGGCAGCAGACCCCGCAGCAGCGCGGCGGCTCCGACGACCGTGGCTACGACCAGGGTGGCTACGGCCAACAGGGCGGTGGCTACGACCAGGGCGGCTACGGGCAGGAGCCCGCGCAGCAGCGGGGCGGCTACGACGACCGTGGCTACGACCAGGGCGGGTACGGCCAGCAGACCGGCCACCCCCGGCCGGACAGCCCGCCGCCGACCGAGCGGAGTGGTCGACGCCTCGACTGGCTGGACGACTGACCCACCGGGCATCAGCCCAGCACGCGCCGAAAGGGCCGCCCGGATCTCCGGGCGCCCCTTTCGCGTAAGTCTGTGGTGGTCGGGAGTCGGGAGCGCTCAGGCGGCGGAGAACACGCCTTGCCGGAGCACCGGAACGACATCCGACACGCCGACGCGCACGGCGATCTCGACGTCTTGAGCGAAGCCACCCTCGGTCAGCTCCCGACCGGAGACGCTGCCCCGCACGGCGGCGGGAACGTCCGGAGTGCTGGCCAGCGCGGCGAGCGCCATGGCTGCCTCCACGGAGAGCCCACCCGGCACACCGGAGAGGGCGTCGAGCACGCTGGCCGCGCCGAGCTGGTCCTCAACCGACGGGCGCAGCGACCCGTCCGGCCACCGCTCCCCGGCAGCGATCACGCCGATCGGGGCGTCCGTCGTCCCGTACCCCTGGCGGCGCAGCCAACGCCCGACGGCGCGGGCGTTACGCAGGCATGCCGCGACCACCGGCAGTCCGGTGGCGCTGGCAGCCGCGCTGATCGCTGAACCGTTCGGCGAGGGCAGCACCAGATCCGCAACCACCGGTGCGGCGCTCAGCGCCGCCGGCGAGAGCGACCACGGATGCTCCGCTGTCGTTCGTCGACGGCCCACCGCGGCCACCGCGCCGACCCGCAGCGCGTACTCGGCGGCCTGCTCACCCCACGGGAACGGGTGCACCCGCATGCCGCGCCCGACGGCCACCTCCACGGAGGTGGTGAACGAGAGCACGTCCACCACCACCAGCGCCGCGCAGACCCGACCGAGCTCGGCCGCCCCGGTCAGGCCCCAGTCGAACCGGGCACCCGAGCCGGGTTGGCCGTAGACGGCGGCCGCCAACGCCTCAGCGCTCGTCAGGCGGCGACGGCTCGCTGGCACCGGAGTCAGACTCGGATGACCCGCCATCCAGCTCGGCCGGCGCCTCGGCGATGGGCTCGACGGCCCCCGTCCGCGGGGACGGCCCGGCCGCAGCGATCGGCTCGGCGGCCACCGCCGCCGGGTCCACCGGTGCCGCCTGCTCGACCGACAGCGGCACGGCCTCGACCGCGCCCGCCACGCCAGCCGCCGGAGCGGGAACCTCGACGGCCGCAGCACCCCCGAAGAGACGCGGGAGCGTCTCGGTGTGCGCGACACGCAGCTCGTCCAGGCCGATCCGGAACTGGCCGTGCACCTCGAGCGCGCCGGCGGTCGGGTCGGTGACGCCGATCAGCTCGAACGGCACCCCCCGCTCGGCGCAGAGCGCCGCGAACGCCTTGTCGTGGCCACGCGGCACCGACACCAGCGCCCGGCCGGCCGACTCGCTGAACAGGTAGACGAACGGCATCGAGCCGCCGGCGAACTGCTCCGGCACCGCGATCCGGGCACCGACGCCGCGACGCAGGCAGGACTCGACCAGGCTCTGCGCAAGGCCACCGTCGGAGAGGTCGTGCGCCGAGCTGAGGTGACCCACCCGGGCAGCCTCGGCCAGCAGGTCGGCGAGCGCCTTCTCGCCGGCAAGGTCGACCTGGGGCGGGATACCACCCAGGTGCTCGTGCGTCACCCAGGCCCACTCCGAGCCGGACAGCTCGACGTGCGTCTCGCCCAGCAGGTAGAGCTGGTCGTGCTCGCTGCCGGTGCGCGGGACGAAGCCCATCGGCACCCGGTCGGCGACGTTGTCCAGCACGCCCAGCACGCCGACCACCGGGGTCGGGTGGATGGGTGCGGCACCGGTCTGGTTGTAGAAGCTGACGTTGCCGCCGGTGACCGGGATGCCCAGCTCCAGGCAGCCGTCCGCCAGGCCGCGCACGGCCTCGGCGAACTGCCACATCACACCCGGGTCTTCCGGGGAGCCGAAGTTGAGGCAGTTGGTCACGGCGATCGGCTTCGCGCCGGTCACCGCCACGTTCCGGTACGCCTCGGCCAGCGCCAGCTTGGTGCCGTTGTACGGGTCGAGCCGGGCGTACCGGCCGTTGCCATCCACCGACAGCGCCACGCCGAGCCCGGTCCGCTCGTCGATCCGGATCACGCCGCCGTCCTCCGGCTGGGCGAGCACGGTGTTGCCCAGCACGTAGCGGTCGTACTGCTCGGTGACCCAGGTCTTGTCGGCCAGGTTGGGCGACGCGATCATGCGCAGCACGGTCTCCCGCAGCGCCTCCGGGTCGGCCGGGCGCGGCAGCGTCTCGGCCCGGTCGGCCTGGAGCAGGATCAGGTCGGCCGGCTCACGCATCGGCCGGGCGTAGACCGGGCCGTCGTCGACCAGCGATCCCGGCGGCACGTCGACGACCAGGTGGTCCTGCCAGGTGATCAGCAGCCGGCCCGGACGGCCGTCCGGCTCCGGTGCGGTGACCTCGCCGATCGCGGTGGCGAGCACGCCCCACTTCTCGCAGGTCTTGAGCACCGCCTCGAGCTTGTCCGGCTCGACGACCAGCAGCATCCGCTCCTGGGACTCGCTGGCCAGGATCTCGTGCGGGTCCATCGACGGCTCGCGCAGCGGCACCCGCTCCAGCCAGACCCGCATGCCGGTGCCGGCCGCGGCGGCGGTCTCGGTGAGCGCGCAGGTCAGCCCGGCGCCGCCAAGGTCCTGGATGCCGACCACCAACTGGCCGTCGTACAGCTCGAGGCACGCCTCGATGAGCAGCTTCTCGGTGAACGGGTCACCGACCTGCACCGCCGGGCGGCGTGCCTCGCTGCCCTCGTCGAAGGTCGCGCTTGCCAGCACGGAGACGCCGCCGATGCCGTCCCGGCCGGTCTTGGCGCCCATCAGCACGACCACGTTGCCGGGGCCGGCGGCGGCCTTGTTCTGCAGCCGGTCGACCGGCAGGACGCCCAGGCAGAGCGCGTTGAGCAGCGGGTTGCCCTGGTACGACGGGTCGAACACCAACTCGCCGCCGATGTTGGGCAGGCCGAGGCAGTTGCCGTAGCCGCCCACGCCGGCGACCACGCCGGTGAGCACCCGCGCGGTGTCGGGGTGATCCGCGGCACCGAACCGCAGCGGGTCCATCACCGCGACCGGGCGGGCGCCCATGGCGAGGATGTCCCGGACGATGCCGCCGACGCCGGTCGCAGCACCCTGGTACGGCTCGACGAAGCTCGGGTGGTTGTGCGACTCGACCTTGAAGGTCACCGCCAGCTCGTCGGAGACCTGCACCACGCCGGCGTTCTCGCCGATGCCGGCGAGCAGCCGGTCGCTGTGCGGGGCCTTCTCGCCGAACTGGCGCAGGTGCACCTTGCTCGACTTGTAGGAGCAGTGCTCGCTCCACATGATCGAGTACATCGCAAGCTCGGACTGGGTGGGGCGACGGTCGAGGATCTGTCGGATCCGGTCGTACTCGTCGTCGCGGAGCCCCAGCTCGGTGTACGGCTGCAACTCGCCCGGGGTGCCACCGGCGCGCGGCACGGTGTCCACGCCATCGGTCCAGTCGGCGGTGGCCGGCTGGACGGGAGCGGGCGCCGGGGCGGTGGGCTGCGCCAGCGGCTCGGTCGGCTGCGCCGGGGCGGAGTACGCCTCCGGTGTGTCCCGTACCGGGTCCGGATGGGTGGTCATGACCTCTCCTCGCTGCGCTCGTGCCCGCCGGAACGGCGGTTGAGCTGACCGATGATCGTCCCGCCGGTCACCGCGTCGCTCTTCGTTCGCGACTGCGGGGCTCGCAGACCCGGCTCGCTCCTCGCACTCACGCTGGCGCCCCCACCAGGTGCTTGAGGACCGAGGTGAAGAAGCCGAGGCCGTCCAGCGACGGACCGGTGAACGCCTCCACCGCGTGCTCGGGGTGCGGCATGATGCCGACCACGTTGCCGGCGGCGTTGGTGATCGCGGCGATGTCGCGCTGCGACCCGTTGGGGTTGCCGCCGACGTAGCGGGCGACGACCCGACCCTCGGCTTCCAGCTGGTCCAGCGTCGCGGTGTCGGCGACGTAGCAGCCCTCGCCGTTCTTGACCGGGACGAGCACCTCCTGGCCGGGCTGGAACGCATTGGTCCAGGCCGTGCCGGCCGACTCGATGCGCAGGACCTGATCCCGGTTGCGGAAGTGCAGGTGCTGGTTACGGGTGAGCGCCCCGGGCAGCAGGTGCGCCTCGCAGAGGATCTGGAAGCCGTTGCAGATGCCGAGCACCGGCAGACCACCCCGGGCGGCGTCGACGATCGACTCCATCACCGGGGCGAACCGGGCGATGGCGCCGCAGCGCAGGTAGTCACCGTAGGAGAAGCCACCGGGCAGCACGACCGCGTCCACCCCGTGCAGCTCCGGGTCACCGTGCCAGAGCCGGACCGGCTCGGCGCCGGCGATCCGGACGGCCCGGGCGGCGTCCCCGTCGTCGAGCGAGCCGGGGAACGTGACCACACCGACCCGGGCGGTCACGAGCGGGCGTCCGCAGTCTCGTCGGCCTCGACCAGGCGGACGGTGAAGTCCTCGATGACCGGGTTGGCGAGCAGCTTGTCAGCGATCTCCCGGGCCCGGTCCAGGTCCGGTTCGCTGGTGAACTCGATCTCGATCCGCCTGCCGATTCGAACCGAGGCGACGTCAGTGACGCCGAGCCGGGGCAGCGCGTTTGCGACGGCCTGGCCCTGCGGATCCAGGATCTCGGGCTTGAGCATGACGTCGACGACGACGCGAGGCACTGGGCACTCCTGACTGTGTACGCAGTTGGGTGCCGACCCACAAGGGGCGAGCGCAGCCAGCGTACCTGGCAGTTAACGCCGCGGACGCACCGGCCGGGTGCAGTTCAGGCAGTGATCGACATAACCGGCGGGTCAGACGGGTCGAACGTCGATACACAGGCCCCCACCAGGGCATATACGGCACAGCGGGTAGCCGAATCGTTACATTGGTTCACCTCGATCAATTTCTTGAAATTGGCGGGCTCGGGCCCTAATCTACATCGACAGTGTTCGATGTCAGCGTTGGCGGGGACCCTCGCCGACGCCCTCCCGAGCCCGGCGACCCCGGGCCCGTCCGTCCAAGGAGTCCCCCCGATGCGCATCCGTCCCCTGCTCGCCCTGCTCGGCACCGCACTGGTCGGCGTCCTCGGCGCCGCCTCCGGCGCAGCCGCCGCCCCGGCCGGCCCGCAACCCATCATCGGCGGCGGCACCGTGTCGTCCGCCCCCTGGGCCGCGGCGGTGTTCAGCAACGGCTCGTTCACCTGCTCCGGCAGCGTGATCTCCTCGCAGTGGGTGCTCACCGCCCGCCACTGCATCAGCGGCACCATGTCGGTCCGCGTCGGCAGCGTCTACCGCGCCTCGGGCGGGGTCACCCGCACCGTGAGCGCCACCTACACCCGCAACGACCTCGCCCTCATGCGGCTCTCCAGCACCGTCAGCACCTCGGCGGTGAGCCTGGCCAGCAGCAACCCGCCGATCAACTCGACGAACTCGATCTACGGCTGGGGCATGACCTGCTACAGCGGCTGCTCCGCGTCGAGCCAGCTCAAGACCGCCACCGTCCGGGTGACGAGCAACAGCGCCACCGACGCGTACGGCGGGCAGGCGATCCGCAGCACCCGGGTCAACGGCAACGCCTGGCGGGGCGACTCGGGTGGCCCGCAGTTCTACAACGGCCAGCAGGTCGGGGTCGCCTCGACGGCCGACGGGTCGAGCATCCAGAACTACGGCAGCGTCGCGTACAACCGGGCCTGGATCACCTCGACGGCCGGTGTCTGACGGTTAACGCCAGCGCGGTGCGGATGGTCGGCCCCGTGCCGACCGTCCGCGCCGCGTTGTTTTGCAGCATCCGATCAGGTGAACAATGCTCACGATCGGGTCGCGCTGCTCCTGACAGCATCGGAAACGTGCTGGTCGTGACGACGGAGCAACTGCCCGGCTACGAGATCCGCCAGATTCTCGGTGAGGTGGTGTCATCGATGGCCAGGACGCGCAACCCCTACCGCGAGGGGGTCAAGAACCTGCGCGGCGGGGCGTACGACCCGATGGCACCGGACAACCTGACCCGGTGGCGCACCGACTCGGTGGCCCGCCTCGGCGAGGAGGCCCTGCGGCTGGGCGCGAACGCGGTGATCGGCATGCGGTTCGACAGTCGGGACTGCGGCGAGATGTGGATGGAGATCTGCGCGTACGGCACGGCGGTGATCGTCGTACCCGTCATGCCCGACGTCATGCCCGCCGACCAGCCGGCGGTCGCGGCAGAGACCGCGCACCAGGCGGAGGTCGTGGAGGCCCCCGGCGGCATCGCCGAACCGGCCAGCGCCCCCAACCTCCGCACCGCCGCCGAAACCCCCACCGGCGACTAACCCACCCCCGCCCGCCAGGCCCTGCGCTGCGCCGCCCTGACCCCGGTGATCAAGAGGTTTGCGTCATCCAGGAGATCGACGATGACACAAACCTCTTGATCACCGGCACGAGGCGGGGGCGCGGCAAGCTTGTGGGGCGGGGCGGGGCGGGGCGGGGTGGGGTGGGGTGGGGGTTAGAGGATGGGGGGTGGGCTGTAGGTGGCTGCTTCGGGGTGGGTTTCAACCACCTTGGTGATGCGGCGGGTCACCGCTGCCACCTGGGCCGGAGCAGCGCCGACGAACGCGCTGCGGTCGGCGACCAGCAGGTCGATGTCGGCGCGACTCAGGCCGAGGCGACCATCGGCGGCCAGCCGGTCGAACAGGTCGTTCTCCGGGTTGCCCTTCTCCCGCATGCCCAGCGCCACCGCGACGGCGTGCTCCTTGATGACCTCGTGCGCGACCTCCCGGCCGACGCCCCGCCGGACCGCCGCCACCAGGATCTTCGTGGTGGCCAGGAAGGGCAGGAACCGCTCCAGCTCTCGGTTGATCACCGCGGGGTACGCGCCGAACTCGTCGAGCACGGTGAGAAAGGTCTGGAAGAGCCCGTCGGCGGCGAAGAAGGCGTCCGGCAGAGCCACCCGACGGACCACCGAGCAGGAGACGTCGCCCTCGTTCCACTGGTCACCGGCCAGCTCGCCGACCATCGACAGGTAGCCCCGGATGATCACCGCGAAGCCGTTGACGCGCTCGGACGAGCGGGTGTTCATCTTGTGCGGCATCGCGCTGGAGCCGACCTGGCCCGGCTTGAAGCCCTCGGTGGCCAACTCCTGGCCGACCATCAGCCGGATCGTGGTGGCCAGCGACGACGGCGCGGCGGCGGTCTGAGCCAGCGCGGCGAGCACGTCGAAGTCGAGCGAGCGCGGGTAGACCTGCCCGACGCTGTCCAGCACCCGGTTGAAGCCGAGGTGCTCGGCCACCCGCCGCTCCAGCTCGGCCACCTTGTCGGCGTCGCCGTCGAAGAGGTCGAGCTGATCCGCCGCGGTGCCGACCGGGCCCTTGATCCCCCGCAACGGGTAGCGGGCGATCAACTCCTCCAGGCGCTCGTACGCGATCAGCAGCTCCTCGGCGGCCGACGCGAAGCGCTTGCCCAGCGTGGTGGCCTGCGCCGCCACATTGTGCGAGCGGCCGGTCAGCACCACCTCGGTGTGCTCGTGCGCGAGCCAGGCCAGCCGGGCCAGGGCGGCCACCACCCGATCCCGGATCAGCTCCAGTGAGGCGCGCACCTGGAGCTGCTCGACGTTCTCGGTGAGGTCCCGCGAGGTCATCCCCTTGTGCACGTGCTCGTGCCCGGCGAGCGCGCTGAACTCCTCGATCCGGGCCTTCACGTCGTGCCGGGTGACCCGCTCCCGCTCCGCGATGGAGGCGAGGTCGACCTGGTCGAGCACCCGCTCGTACGCCTCGACCACGCCGTCCGGCACCGACACGCCGAGGTCACGCTGAGCGCGGAGCACGGCGAGCCAGAGCCGCCGCTCCATCCGGACCTTCTCCTCCGGTGACCAGAGGGCGACCAGTTCGGGCGAGGCGTACCGGTTGGCGAGCACGTTCGGGATCGTCGTCACGTACCTCATTCTCCCGCACGTGCTGACCAGCACCCGGACCGGGCCGAGGATGATCCGCAGCGGCCAGTCAGGGGCCGTTCAGCTCGTGGATGGTGACCGATCCGGCGACCAGCCGGACCGGGGCCAGCCCGGCCAGCGCCGGTGACACCGCGCCCGCCCGGGTGTCGGCGAGGAGCCATCGGACCCCGTGTTGCGTCCACAGCCGGTCCAGGTCGGCCTGGCTCGGCGCGGTGAAGACCCGCTCGTTGAGATCGAACAATTCCCGGTCGGGGAAGGCCTGCCGGGCGTACCCCAGGTTGTGGACGCCGTGCGCGGCCACGGCCGCGTCGGTGTAACCCCAGCTCTCGACGACCGCCCGGTGCCCACCGAGGCCGGTCACCCAGAAAGCCCGCGCATCGCAGTGCGGGGTGGTCCGCGTCGGCCGGCAGTGCACGTTCGTGGCCACCACGTCCTCGTCGGCGGCGTGCGCGTCCAGCCAGAGCGCCGCGCGCATCTCGTCGATGGTCAGCGCGTACGGCTGCGGCCCGCTCGTCGCGGCGGGCTCCCGCACCGCCGCGTGCAGCGTCCCGGCCACGCCGATCGTGACGCTGGCACCCAGCAGCGCCGCCGTGACCCCGGCCGCCGCCACCGCCGCCGTCCGTCGCCGACCCGTCGGTGCCGGGACCCGCCGCCTCCGGCGAGCGGCCACCCCGACGGCCAAAGCCGCAGCCAACACCACGAACAGGCCGTACCGGGCCGCCGAGCCGCCCAGCGCCCACAACCAGCCGCCGACGCTCGGAGCGGGACGAGCGATCACCGGTACGGGAAGCTCCGCCAGCGCCCCGACCGCCACGAACGCCACCAGCCCGCCGGCCGCGGCGGTCGCCATCAGCACCGGCCAGGGTGTACGGGTCGCGGCCAGCGACCAGACGGTCAGCACGACGCCGACCGGGATGACGCCCATCCAGAAGTAGATCTGGCTGACCGACGGGTGCTGGAACACCCAGGTGGCGCCGGCCCCGGCCAGCACCGTGCCGGCGAGCAGCCAGACGGCCGGATCGCTCCGCTGCCCCCGGCTGACGAGCAGGATCATCCCCACCATCCGGGGCGCCTGGGCCAGCACCCACCACCCCAGCACGGCGAACGCCAACAGCCACCCGGTCGCGCCACCGTCGTCGATGCCCGGCGGCAGTGGCGCGGCCGGCCAGATCCCGTCCCCCCGGCCGAGGGTCTCGGCGTACGGGGCGATGAAGTGCAGCAGCGCCAACCCCTGCACCCGCAGCGTGGACGCACCGCCACCGGCGAACAGCCGGAAGCCGACCGCCATCGCCGCCACCAGGCAGGCCAGCGCCACCAGTGCGGGGCGGGGCACCCGCCGCTCCCGCCACCAGGCAACGGCCGCGGCGAGACCCAGGCCGGCGATCAGCGGCGGAAGGGCACTGGACTTCGAACCGGCACAGGCCAGCCCGAGCGCGGGGACCAGCGGCCAGGCCGCACCGAGGCCCCGCCCGCGGGCCACGTCGACGCAGAGGCCGGCGAGCAGCAGCAACGGCACCAGCACGTAGGTCTGGGACGGGCTGGCGTACGACAGCGGCAGTTCGCCGGGCGCGGCCGCTGGCGAGGCGAGCGTGACCGTCACCCCGAGGAAGCCGGCGACGGCGACCACCGGGCCGGTCCAGGCGGCGCTGCTCAGGTCACGGACCAGCCCGGCCGCGAGCAGCACCGCCGTCGCGATCACCGGCACCAGCCAGAGCCGCAGCAACACCACCGGCGGCGAAATGCCGGTGATCATGCTGCTGGCGGCGAGGTGGGCGTCGGAGAGGTAGTGGTACCGCAACTCCTCCCCCGCGACGTGCGGCAGCTCGAACGGCATCGCCCGGGTCAGCTCCTGCACCAACCCCAGGTGGTAGAGCAGATCCTGGTAGTAGCCACCGTTCACCGGCGGCAGCGGCACCATCCGCCACTGGGTGTACCCCCAGGCGAGCACCAGCAGCAGCGCGGCGCCCATCCCCCAGTGCCAGCCGAGCGGCAACGGGCGGCGCTCACCGATCCGCCAGTGCCGGCGCAGCCTCGGGACGACGGCGAAGGCGACCAGCACCGGCAGCGGCCACCAGCGCAACATCGGCTGCTGGCCGGTCGCCGCGGTCGACGCCCAGGCGGCAAGCTCGAGCAGCAGACCGGTGGCCGCACCGTGGGCGAGGTCCTCCGGCAGATTGCCCCGGCTGCCGCGCAGCGCGCGGTGCACCAGGGTCCCGGGAAGCACCAGGGCGAGGGCCCAGTAGCCGGCGTACCGGGCGAGGTCGGGGATCGGCACGCCGCCGCGCCACCAGACCAGGAACAGCGCGGCGATGGCGAGCGCCCAGGGCAACGCACTGAGAGCCGGCCGGAGGGCGACCCGACGGGACGCGGGTGCCGGGGCGTCGACCCGCTCGGCGAGCAGGGTGTCAGCCACGGGCGCCGACCGCCGGCGCGAAGCGCGACTCGGCACCGGTCGGGTCCGCCCCGGTGCTCGTGTTGCCGTCGCGCGAGTCGGACCCGATGTGGAACGACGGCCGGTCCTGTACGGCCGCGTAGATGCGGCCCACGTACTCGCCGAGCAGGCCGAGGCAGACCAACTGCACCCCGCTGAGCAGCAGCACCGCCACGAACATCGAGGTCCAGCCGGGGATCGTGGCCCCCGCGACGTACGCGACCATCCCGAACACGATCAGCGCGAGGCAGAGCAGGAAGCTGGACATCCCCAGCCAGGTGGCCAGACGCAGCGGCGCGGCCGAGAAGTTGGCCATGCTCTCCCAGGCCAGGGCGATCATCCGCCGCAGCGGGTACTTCGTCTCGCCGGCCGCCCGCCGCGCGCGGACGTACCGCACCTCGGCGCTGGGGAAGCCGAGCGACGGCACCAGCAGCCGGTAGACCGGGGCGCGCTCCGGCAGCCGGCGCAGCACCTCGATGACATCCCGGCTGAGCAGCCGGAAGTCGCCAGCCTGGGCGGGCAGGTCGGCGCCGACGAGCCGACGCATCAGCCAGTAGTAGGCGCGGGCGGTGTTCCGCTTGAACAGCGTGTCGGTGCTGCGGTCGCCTCGTACGCCGTAGACCACGTCCACGCCGTCCTCCCGGGCCGCGCGGAGCATCTCGGCGATGATCTCCGGTGGATCCTGAAGGTCGGCGTCGAGGCTGACCACCCACCGGCCGGCGGCCCGGTGCAGTCCGGCGGTCAACGCCGCCTGGTGGCCGCTGTTGCGGCGCAACCGGACGACCCGAAGCTGCGGCCAGTCCCGCGCGTGGTCGGAGAGCATCGACACCGTGTCGTCCCGGCTGCCGTCGTCGACGGCGACCACCTCGTAGACGACGCTGAGCGCGTCGAGCACCGGCCGCAACCGGGTGACCAGGACTGGGATGACGGCGGCCTCGTTGTACATCGGAATGACCACCGAGAGGGTGGGCGTTCCAGGAATGCCGGGCTCCATGGTGATACGGCCCCGTTCCGCGCGCAGGAGCGATCATCTCCGCGTCGTGGACGTGGAGACGATCACCCTGGCCCGGTGACGTCTCCATCGGCGGGCCAGGCCCTGAACGAATCGTTAACGTCTGCTTTCCGGTGTCCCGACTTCGGGCGGCTCGGGACGATAGGACGCGGTGCGCATCGACCAGCGGTCAGGGCGGCGCGGGTCGCCCGGTGAGCGCCCGCCACAGCAACGCTGCCGCCTCCTGCTCGCTGGCGAAGACCTGGCGCACGTCGTACCTGCCGCGCTCGTACGCGCCGACCTCCCATCCTCCGCCCGACGACCGCCGCAGGAACCAGAAGTCGGTGGGGACCGACGCGTGCTCGTGTACGCCCTCCACCTCGAAGGCCTCCGGTGACAGCCCGGCGGTCAGCAGGGCGTCCCGCAACTCGCGCCGGTCCACGACCGCCTCCGGTCGTCAGTGGACCGGGACGGGGCCCGTGCCGTCCAGGAACTCCTCGACGAGGAAGTTGTTGTCGATCAGCCACTGGACGTTCAGCGTCGCACCGGCCTGCGGCAGGTACGCCGGGTTCAACTGGAACTGGGTGCCCATGCCGGGTTGGGCGAACCACGGTGCGATCGGGCCCGAGTCGAGGTCGAACGGCTTGAGCACGCAGTAGGTGTGGTAGTTGGCCAGCGGCGCCGCGGGCGGAACATTGGGGGGCGGCGGCGGGACCGGCGGGGTGTTCAGGTTCTGCGGTGGCAGCGAGCGGGCGCTGAACGGGGTGCCGAGCGGTGCCAGGAAGCTGCCGCCGGGGAAGCCGAAGCGGTCCAGGCGGTACCCGGCCAGCATGGTCTGCCGGGTCTTGATCGGCTCACCGTGCGGCCCGAGGACGTAGCCGTCCTGGGGCGGGAAGAAGTAGGTGGCCGGTGAGCCGGTGGTGTAGTTGCGCAGGAACTGGGCCTGGGTCTGCGCGCCGAACCGTTGGTAGCCGGCGAGCAGCGGCCCGACCGGGCTCGCGGTGGGCAGTTGAACGGGGCCGAGCATCCGGTTGTTGTCGAGGAACTGGGTGGTCGCCGACGCGTTCGGTGGCAGGCCGGGGCGGCAGAGGCTCTGCTGCTGCGGCGGTGGCTGTGGTTGGCCACCGGACTGACCGCCGCTGCGGCTCGGGCCGTCCTCGACGAGCGTCGCGGCCTGGGCCAGCGCGGTCGGCACCGGCACCTGGTGGGCCGCGCCGGGCAGGAGGACCAGCGCCGCACCCGAGAGGGCGGTGAGGAGCCAACGACTGGGTTTCACGACAAACCTCCGGATGAAGGACGACCAGTGCCTTCATCTTCGGGAGATTTGGTAGTAAAGCTGCGCTTTTGTCGCTATTTACACCGAGAGGCTGACGTTCACCGCTCCAGGATCGCGGTGACCCCCTGGCCACCAGCCGCGCAGATCGAGATCAGCCCGCGCCCGCTGCCCTTCTCGGCGAGCAGCTTGGCCAGCGTGGCCACGATCCGTCCACCGGTGGCGGCGAACGGGTGGCCGGCGGCCAGCGACGAGCCGTTCACGTTGATCCGGTCCCGGTCGATCGCACCGAGCGGGGCGTCCAGGCCGAGCCGGTCCTTGCAGAATTCCGGCGACTCCCAGGCGGCGAGCGTGGCGAGCACCTGCGAGGCGAACGCCTCGTGGATCTCGTAGTAGTCGAAGTCCTGAAGCGTCAGCCCGGCCCGGGCCAGCATCCGGGGCACCGCGTACGCGGGGGCCATCAACAGCCCCTCGTCACCGTGCACGAAGTCCACAGCCGCCGTCTCCGACCAGCTGAACCAGGCCAGCACCGGCAGGTTGTGCGTACGCGCCCACTCTTCGCTGGCCAGCAGCACGGTGGACGCGCCGTCGGTGAGCGGTGAGGAGTTGCCAGCGGTCATCGTGGCGCGCTCGGCGTCCGAGCCCCGGGTGCCGAAGACCGGCTTGAGCGAGCCGAGCTTCTCCAGGCTGGTGTCCGGCCGGAGGTTCTGGTCGCGGGTCAGCCCCAGGTACGGCGTCATCAGGTCGTCGAAGAAGTTCCGGTCGTACGCGGCGGCCAGCCGCTGGTGCGAGCGCAGCGCCAGCTCGTCCTGGGAGCCTCGGTCGATGTCCCAGCGCAGCGCGGTGCGGGCGGCGTGGTCACCCATGGACAGGCCGGTCCGCGGCTCGGCGTTGCGCGGGATCTCCGGTTTGAACGGCTGGAGCGGGCGCAGTTTCGCGGCGACCCGGAGGTGTTCGCCCAGCGTGCGGGCGGAGTTGAGCTTGAGCAGTGTGCGGCGCATCTCCTCGTTGACCGCGAGCGGCGCGTCCGAGGTGGTGTCGACGCCGCCGGCGATGCCGACGTCGAGCTGCCCGAGGGCGATCTTGTTGGCGACCAGGATCGCCGCCTCCAGGCCGGTGCCGCAGGCCTGCTGAATGTCGTACGCCGGGGTGTGCGGGTCGAGCCGGGAGCCGAGCACCACCTCACGGGTGAGGTTGAAGTCGCGGGAGTGCTTGAGCACCGCCCCGGCCACCACCTCGCCGACCCGCTGCCCAGCCAACCCGTACCGGGCGACCAGGCCGTCCAGCGCCGCGCCGAGCAGGTCCGCGTTGGACGCGTCGGCGTAGCGCGAGTTGGAGCGGGCGAAGGGGATGCGGTTGCCCCCGACGACCGCGACCCGCCGAATGCTCTGCACGATCCGCCTCCTCGACATGTGTTGCTCGAACCCTACTCGCCAGTAGGCTACGCCCATGACCGACAGGTACGCGAGCTTCGTCCAATCGGCCGCCGGCCGCGCGCTGGTCAAGCGCCTCGGGCTGCCCGACCCTCCGCGACTGCGCCGGCACGCCCCCGGCGACCCGCTGCTCTCCGGGCCGGCGCTGCTCGGCGCGGCCACCGGCGGCCGGCTCGCCGAACCGATCGCCAAGATCCTTGCCTCCGCCGAGGTCGAGCTGGCCGACCCGGCCGCCGGCATCGACCCCAGCGGCACCCCGCAGCGGTACGGCGCACTGCTCTTCGACGCCACCGGGATCACCGACTCGACCGACCTGCGCCAGCTCTACGACTTCTTCCACCCGCGGGCACGGGCCGTGCTGCCCAGCGGCCGGGTGATCGTGCTGGGCACCCCGCCGCAGGAGTGCGCGACACCACGGGAGGCGACCGCCCAGCGCGCCCTGGAAGGGCTGGTCCGCAGCATCGGCAAGGAGTTCGGCCGAGGCGTCACCGCGCAACTCGTGTACGTCACCCGCGCGGATCTCTCCGCCGGCACACTCACGAGCCTGGAGTCGACCCTCCGATTCCTCCTGTCCGGCCGGTCCGCGTACGTCTCGGGGCAGGTGGTCCGGGTCGGCTCCGGCGGGGCGAGTGCCCCGGCCGACTGGGACCGCCCGCTGGACGGGCAGGTTGTGCTGGTCACCGGGGCCGCCCGGGGCATCGGCGCGGCGCTGGCCCGGGTGCTCGCCCGTGACGGCGCGCGGGTGGTGGCACTGGACATCCCGGCCGCCGGGGACGCGCTGGCCGCGGTGGCGAACGAGATCGGCGGCACCGCCGTCCAGCTCGACCTGACCGCGCCGGACGCACCGACCCGGCTCGCCGACCATCTGGCCAGCCGACACGGTCGGGTCGACGTGGTGGTGCACAACGCCGGCATCACCCGGGACAAGACGCTCGGCCGGATGGACGCCGACCGGTGGGACCAGGTGATCGACGTCAACCTGTCCAGCCAGGAACGGATCAACGACCTCCTGCTGGAGCGGGGTCTGATCTCGGCCGGCGGGCGGATCGTCGCGGTGTCCTCGATCGCCGGGATCGCCGGCAACCGGGGGCAGACCAACTACGCGACCAGCAAAGCCGGCGTGATCGGGCTGGTCGACTCGCTCGCCCCGGCCCTGCGCGACCGGGGCATCAGCGTCAACGCGGTGGCCCCCGGCTTCATCGAGACCCGACTGACCGCGCGCATCCCGCTGGTGGTCCGCGAGGCCGGCCGGCGGATGAACAGCCTGGCCCAGGGCGGGCTGCCGGTGGACGTGGCCGAGACAATCGGCTGGTTGGCGTGGCCGGCCAGCGGTGCGGTCAGCGGAAACGTGGTCCGGGTCTGCGGCCAGAGCCTGCTGGGGGCGTGATGGGCGGCGCGGACGATCGGGCTCCCCGGACCACCGTCGTCCTCTCCCGACTGCCGGCCACCGGCCCGCTGTACCGACGGGCACTGCGCGGTGTGCTGCCCGGCGGCCGCCGGGATCCCACGCTGCCGGCGACCACGCTGACCGTCGCCGGCGTCCAGGTCGACCGGGGGCACCTGGCCGACTACGACCGGGTCTGCGGATTTCCGCTGACCGAGCGGCTGCCGGTGACGTACCCGCACGTGCTGGGCTTTCCGCTGGCGCTGCGGCTGATGACCGCGCCGGATTTCCCGTTCCCGGTGACCGGCCTGGTGCACGTCGCCAACCGGATCACCGCGCACCGCGCGATCCTCGCCGGTGAGCTGCTGGACTTCAGCGCGTACGCCGAGCGCCTGCGCCCGCACGACCGGGGCCGGCAGCTCGACGTGGTGCTCGTCGCCTCGGTCGCCGGGGCGGAGGTCTGGCGCGGCGTCGCCACGTACCTCAGCCGGGAGCGCGGCGACGGCGGCGGCGCCCGGCGCGATGAGGGTGACCGGCCCGCGACGCCGGCCGCCACCGCCCGTTGGCGGGCCGACACCCGGGTCGGCACGGATTACGCCCGGGTCTCCGGCGACCACAACCCGATCCACACCTCCCGGCTCGGGGCGCGACTGTTCGGCTTTCGCCGGCCGATCGCACACGGAATGTGGAGCAAGGCCCGCTGCCTGGCCGCGTTCGAGAATCGGTTGCCGGACGCCTACACCGTCGAGGTCGCCTTCAAGCTGCCGGTACCGCTACCGGGCACGGTGAGCTTCACCCGTCTGTCGGACGGCGGGTTCACCCTGCACGACTCGCTCGGCCGACCACACCTGGCGGGTCTCGTGCGCTGACGCATCCCTGCCGACCGGATTCCCGGGCTTGGCAGGGGTGCTCTCGTGCGCTAAGTTGTTCTCACAGCGAGATGTTCTCAGATTGAGAGAGACATGGTTGACGAGCAGGAGTTTCTGGCCGCGTACGACCCCCGGGCCTACCCGTCGGTCGCCGTGACCGTCGACGTGGTGGCGCTGACCATTCGCGACGGCTTACTGCACCTGCTGCTGATCCAGCGCGGCCAACCACCCTTCGAGGGGCACTGGGCACTGCCCGGCGGCTTCGTCGGCCCCGAGGAGGACCTGACCGCTGGCGCCCGACGCGAGTTGGCCGAGGAGACCGGGCTCGGCGGAGCAGGGCTGCGCCGCGTACACCTGGAGCAGTTGGGCAGCTACGGCGACCCCGACCGGGACCCGCGGATGCGCATCGTGTCGGTCGCCCACCTCGCGTTCGCCCCCGACCTGCCGGATCCGGCCGCCGGCACCGACGCCGACGCGGCGATCTGGCTGCCGGTGACCGCGCTGACCAGCCGGCAGCTCGCCTTCGACCACGGCCGGATCATCGACGACGCGCTCGAGCGGGCCCGGTCCAAGCTCGAATACACCCCGCTCGCCACCCGATTCCTCCCTGCCGAGTTCACGATCAGTGAGCTGCGCGCCGTCTACGAGACGGTCTGGGGCCACCCGCTGCACGCCGGCAACTTCCACCGCAAGGTGCTCTCCGTGCCGGGCTTCGTGGAGAGCACGGGCACCAGCACCGAGCGCGGCGGCGCCCGGGGCGGCCCGCGCGCCCGGCTCTACCGGGCCGGGGACGCCCGGCTGCTGCACCCGGCGCTGCTACGCCCCGCCCGCGAGGAGACGGTGCGATGAGGACCGCGGCGGCCATCCGCCTGGTCACCGACGCCCGCACCGACGCCGACCTGTTCGGCACGGACCAGCCAGCCCGGCGCTACCGCGAGCTGGTCGCGGCCCTGCACCCCGACCGTCTCCCGGCCGACCCGGCGGTACGCGCCGAGGCCCTCGACGCGTTCATCCACGTCACCACCCGGTGGCAGGCCCGGCAGGTCACCGTCCTCGGCGACTACCGCCTCGGCGCGCCGGCCCACTCGGGCGACCTGGCCGACCTCTACGACGTCGGTGACGATCGGCTGCTCAAGCTCCCCCGACAGCCCACCGACAACGACCTGATGGCCCGCGAGGCGCACGCCCTGCACACCATCGCCGAGCGCGGTGACCCGCGCTACCTGCCGTACGTGCCCCGACTCGTCGACGACTTCCGGCACCGGGACACCGCGAGCGGCGCCGAACGGCGGATCACCGTGCTCGCCACCGCACCCGGCCTGCACGACCTCGAGGAGGTGCGGCGCGCGTACCCCGACGGGCTGGACGCCCGGGACGTGGCCTGGATGTGGCGGCGGCTGCTGGTGGTCCTCGGTCTGGCCCACCGGGCGGGCGTGGTGCACGGCGCGGTCCTGCCGCGACACGTGCTCATCGAGCCGGACGCCCACGGCGTGGTGCTGGTCGACTGGTGCTTCTCCGCCCCCGTCGGAGGCACGATCCCGGCGCTGGTGCCCGGCCACGACGCGGGTTGGTACCCGGAGGAGGTCCCCGGCAGGCGGCCCTGTGGTCCGGGCACCGACATCGCGATGGCCAGCCGCTGCATGAGCTGGCTGATGGGGCCACGCGCGCCCCGAGAGCTGCACGACTTCGCGCAGGGCTGCCGGCAGCGGTCCCTGGACGCCCGACCCGACGACGCCTGGCGCCTGCTCCGCGAACTCGACCAGGTGCTGGACCGGCTGTACGGGCCACGCACCTTCCGCCCCTTCACCCTCACCCCCTAAGGAGCTGTCATGGGCAGTGGAATCTGGTCCACCGACGTGTACGACGCCGCCGACCGCTACCGCCGGTCCACCGGCAAGAGCGCCTTCTCCTACAGCGACAGCGGGGCACGCACCGTGCACACCGCGCTCGACCCCCGCGACGCGATGCGCGAGAGCCGTGACTCCGACGAGCACCCCCGGTCCACCCCCGTCGCGGTGCTCTTCGACGTGACCGGCTCGATGCGCAGGGTGCCGCGCGTCCTGCAGACCAAGCTGCCGCAGCTGCTCGGGCTGCTGCAACGGCAGGGCTACGCCAGCGACCCGCAGATCATGTTCGGCGCGATCGGCGACGCCACCTGCGACCGGGTGCCGTTGCAGGTCGGCCAGTTCGAGTCGGACAACCGGATGGACGACGACCTCGGCCGGTTCGTGCTGGAGGGCGGTGGTGGCGGGCAGATGACCGAGTCGTACGAGCTGGCCATGTACTTCAT
The DNA here is from genome assembly GCF_036906815.1 of Micromonospora sp. CPCC 205539. Classification (NCBI taxonomy): domain Bacteria; kingdom Bacillati; phylum Actinomycetota; class Actinomycetes; order Micromonosporales; family Micromonosporaceae; genus Micromonospora; species Micromonospora sp. CPCC 205539. The sequence goes on from NZ_JBAKHW010000004.1 coordinate 140,772, forward strand.
GGCCCGGCACACGGTCACCGACAGCTGGGAGAAGCGCGGCCGACGCGGCTACCTGTTCATCATCGGCGACGAACTGGCGTACCCGCAGGTGAAGGCCCGGGAAGTGGCCAGCCTTATCGGCGACGACCTGGCCGAGGACATCCCGCTGCGGCAGATCGTCGACGAGGTGACCCGCCACTGGGACACCTACTACCTGCTCCCCGCCGGCAGCCACTACGCCGGCAACGCCAAGGTGCTCGACTTCTGGCGGGACCTGCTCGGGCAGAACGCCGTCGTGCTCGACGACCTCGACGCGGTCTGCGAGACCATCGCGCTCACCATCGGCCTCGGCGAACAGGCCATCGACCTGGACGAGGGCCTGCGCGACCTGGACCGCGCCGGCTCCGGCGCCACCGGGACCGTGTCGAAGGCGCTGGCGCGCCTCGGCCGGGAACGGCGGGCCGAGGTGTCGACGCTGCCGGCGTTCCGCGACACCGCCAGCGGGGTGACCCGGCTGTGAACCACGTGGCGGTGGTCGACCTCGGCTACGGCGACGCGGGCAAGGGCACGGTGGTGGACTGGCTCTGCGCCACCCGGCCCGTGCACACCGTGATCCGCTTCAACGGGGGCGCGCAGGCGGCGCACAACGTCGTGCTGCGCGATGGGCGGCACCACACGTTCGCACAGTTCGGCGCCGGCACGTTCCACCCCGGGGTTCGTACGCACCTGTCCCGGCACGTGGTGGTGGACCCGCTGGCGCTGGCCGCCGAGGCCGACCACCTCGCCACGGTCGGGGTGCCCGACGCGCTCGACCGGCTGACCGTCGACGGGGAGGCTCTCCTCGCCACCCCGTACCACCGGGCCGCCAACCGAGCGCGGGAGATCGCCCGGGGAGCCGACCGGCACGGCTCCTGCGGGCTGGGGGTGGGTGAGGCCGTCGCGTACGGTCTCGCCCACCCCGACGACGCGCCGCGGGTCGCCGACTGCCACAGCCCGGCGCTGCTGCGCCGCAGGCTGACCGCCCTGCGGGACCGGCTGACCGCCGAACTCGGCCCGCTGGACGCCCCACCGATCGAGGACTGCCTGCCCGCCTTCACCGGGTTCGCCGGGCGGGTCGCGATCGTCGACCGGGAGTGGCTCGCCGGGGCGCTGCGCGAAGGGCCCTGCGTCTTCGAGGGCGCGCAGGGGGTGCTGCTCGACGAGTGGCACGGCTTCCACCCGTACACCACGTGGAGCACCACCACGTTCGCCAACGCCGAGAGCCTGCTCGCCGAGGCGGGCCTGCCCGGCGGCGCGACCCGGATCGGGGTGCTCCGACTGGTCACCACCCGGCACGGGCCCGGCCCGTTGGTCACCGAGAATCCGAACCTGCCACTGGCCGACCCGTACAACCCGACGAACCCATGGCAGGGCCGATTCCGGTTCGGCCACTTCGACGCCGTCGCCCACCGGTACGCCCTCACCGCGGCCGGCGGCGTCGACGGCCTTGCGCTGACCCACCTCGACCTCGCCGGCCCCGGGCTGCGGATCTGCCGTCGCTACGACACCACCGACCGGCTCACCCCGGGCCCGCCCGGGGACCTGGACCGGCAGGCCACCCTCACCGCCCGCCTGCTGCGCTCCCGCCCGCTGTACGACGACCCGCCGCCCGACTGGGCCGAGGCGGTGCGCGCGGAGCTGGGCACACCGGTGGTGCTGACCTCGCGGGGTCCGACCGCCGACGACAAGACCCCGCACGGCCCGCTGCTCGCCCCGCCGGCCCTGGTCTGCTCGGCCTGACACGTCGGGGTCCGATAGCGGGTGTGATCCAGCGACTCGACCACCGGAGGGGTCGCGCCCGGCGAGCATGAGGGCATGGAAGGCCTGCTCGACGTGCTCCGGGGAACGGTCACCTCACCGTGGGTGTACCTGGTGATCTTCGGGCTCACCGCGGTCGACGGGTTCTTCCCCGCGGTGCCGGGCGAGGCGGCGGTGATCACCGCGGCGGTGCTGTCCGCCGACGGTGGCCATCCCAACCTGGTCACGGTGATCGTCAGCGCCGCGCTCGGCGCGCTGGCCGGCGACCACATCTCGTACGCCATCGGGCGGGGTGGCGGCGCGAGGCGGCTGGCCCGCCTGCCCGTCGGCAGCCGCCGGCGGGCCAGCTCCGACTGGGCCCGACGCGCGGTCGAACGGCGTGGCGGGCTGATCCTGGCCACCGCCCGGTACGTGCCGGGCGGCCGGACCGCGGTCACCCTCACCATGGGCGCGGTGCGCTATCCGCGCCGGTCGTTCCTGTTGTTCGACGGCATCGCCACGGTCACCTGGGCGCTGTACTGCGGGCTGCTCGGTTACTTCGGCGGGCGGGCCTTCGAACGCGACCCGGTGCGGGGTGTCCTGCTCGGCGTGGGGCTCTCGGTGGTCGTCACGCTCGGCATCGAGGGGGTCCGTTGGGTCCGCCGCCGCCGCAGGGCCGCCCGCCACTGACCTACGGCGTCAGTCGCTCGGTGGGCGCCAGGTGACGCCGTGCAGGAGCTGACCGGCACCGAGCCAGGCCGCGTTCATCATCCGGGTGGCCGTCCGCTCCGGGTCGGCCTCCGGGTGGTCCGCGAGCCAGTCGGCCAGCGACTCGGTGGCGCCGACCAGCGCGTACGCGATGACCTCCAGATCGGTGCCGGCCACCTCGCGCCCCTCGGTGCGCAGCGCGTGGTCGAGCATCCCGGCGACCACCTCGACCAGCCGGGCCCGCATGGTGGCCAGCTCACCGGCGAACGGCTGCTCGCCCCGGGCCTGCCGGTAGAGCACCGCCCAGCCGTCGCGGTGCGCGCCGACGAACCCGAAGAACGCCTTCAATCCCCGCCAGAGCCGAACGTCTGCCGGCAGGTCGGGAGCGGCAGCGCCCGCGATGGCGTGCATCATCCGGGTGCCCTCCCGGTGCAGGCAGGCGACGAAGAGCTCCTCCTTCGTGCCGAGGTACGCGTAGACCATGGGCTTGGAGATGCCGGCGTCCTCCGCGATCTCGTCCATGCTGGCGGCGTGGAAGCCGCGCCGGGAGAAGACCTTGACGGCCGCGTCGAGCATCTGCTGCTCACGGACGGCCCGTGGCAGGCGCTTGAAGGCGGGAGGGGTGGACACCTTGCGAGCATACCTACTCGTGCGTAAGGTTACGCCACAGTAACCAAATCTTCCCGGAAGGGCACCTCATGACTGACTTCGACCCGGCCACCTTCGCCAACGTCGGCCCCAAGGAGTTCGCCCAGTTGGTCAAGTCCACCCCGGACGACAAGATCGCCCAGGTGATGTCCGGCGAGCTGCGTGGCAAGGTCCTGGGCGAGGTGTTCGGCCGGATGCCGTCGCTGTTCCGCGCGGACCGGGCCGGCTCCACGAACGCGGTCATCCACTGGGTCATCACCGGTCGCCCGGACGGCGGCAGCGACACCTACGAGGTGGTCATCGCCGACGGCAAGTGCGAGGTGAACGAGACCCCGCAGCACGACCCGAAGCTGAGCCTGACCATGGGCCCGGTGGAGTTCCTGAAGATTGTCTCCGGTGGCGCCAACCCGGTGATGATGTTCATGACCGGCAAGCTGAAGGCCAAGGGTGACCTCGGCCTGGCCGCCAACATCGCCAACCTGTTCGACATCCCCAAGGCCTGAGATGACTGAGTTCTCGCTCGACCTGAACGAGGAACAGCGGGATCTGCGCGACTGGGTGCACGGCTTCGCGGCCGAGGTCGTGCGCCCGGCCGCGGCCGAGTGGGACGCACGGGAGGAGACCCCGTGGCCGGTGATCCAGGAAGCCGCCAAGGTCGGCCTCTACGGCTTCGAGTTCCTCGCCACCTGCTGGGCCGACCCGACCGGGCTCTCGCTGCCCATCGCGAGTGAGGAGCTCTTCTGGGGTGACGCCGGCATCGGGCTGAGCATCTTCGGCACCTCGCTCGCCGTCGCCGCCATCTACGGCGCGGGCACACCCGACCAGTTGGTCGAGTGGGTGCCGCAGTGCTTCGGCGACATCGACTCGCCGAGCGTCGCCGCGTTCTGCAGCTCCGAGCCGGAGGCCGGCTCCGACGTCGGCGCGATGCGGACCCGGGCCGTCTACGACGAGGCCGCCGACGAGTGGGTGCTGACCGGGCAGAAGGCGTACGCCACCAACGGCGGCATCGCCGGCGTGCACGTAGTCACCGCCTCGGTCGACCCCACGCTCGGCTCCCGGGGGCAGGCGGCGTTCGTCGTACCGCCGGGCACCCCCGGCCTGGCCGCCACCCGCAAGCTGCGCAAACTGGGTCTGCGGGCATCACACACCGCCGACGTCTTCCTCGACGACGTACGGGTGCCGGGGCGGTGTCTGCTCGGTGGCCGGGACGCCCTGCTGCAACGCCTCGACCGGGCCCGCTCGGGACAGCGGGCCATCGGCCAGGCCGCGATGCGCACCTTCGAGCTGTCCCGACCCACGGTGGGCGCGCAGGCTCTCGGCGTGGCCCGCGCCGCCTACGAGTACGCGCTGGACTACGCGAAGGACCGGGTCCAGTTCGGCCGGCCGATCATCGAGAACCAGGCGGTCGCGTTCGCGCTGGCCGACATGCGGATGGAGATCGACGCAGCGCGACTGCTGGTCTGGCGGGCCTCCTGGATGGGTCGTAACAACCGACCGTTCACCGCCGGCGAGGGGTCGATGTCCAAGCTCAAGGCCGGCGAGGTAGCGGTGTCGGTCACCGAGAAGGCGGTGCAGTTGCTCGGTGGGGCCGGCTTCCTGCGTGACCACCCGGTCGAACGCTGGTACCGGGACGCCAAGATCTACACGATCTTCGAAGGCACCTCGGAAATTCAGCGGCTGGTCATCTCTCGGGCGATCTCCGGAATGCAGATCCGCTGATCACACCAGGTAGGCGGCACGGCGAATCCAGTGCATGATCGACTGGAAGCCTGGTGAAGGGCCCCTCCGGGGGCCCTTCCGTGCACCCACGAAGGAGGTCAGACGGCATGGACCTGCCGTTCGTCGTCGCCACGCTGACCCGGCGCGGACTGCTCACCCCCGGCCGGCCCGTCCGGATCGCGTCACAGCTCAACGCTCTGCGCACCTGGGGCTGGAGTCTCGCCGGTGAGCTGCGCCAGGCCGCCGCCCGGGATCCCGGCCGGCCCGCGGTGCTCGACGAGCACGGCACCCAACTGACCTACCAGGAGCTGCTCGACCGGGCCGAACGGCTGGCCCGCGCGCTACGCGCGGCACTCGGCGTGCAGCCCGGCGACCGGATCGGGGTGCTCTGCCGCAACCACCACGGCCTCATCGAGACGATCGTGGCCGCCACCCTGCTCGGCGCCGACGCGGTCCTGGTCAACACTGGCCTGTCCGCCGCGCAGCTCGCCGCCGTCGCCGAGGAGCAACGGCTGCGGGTGCTGGTGCACGACGACGAGTTCGCCGAGCTGGTCCTCGGGGTCCCCGCCGAGCTGCACCGGGTCGACGAGCGCGCCCACGCGGAACTGATCGCCGGGGCACTGCCGGGAGAACTGCGCCCACCGGAACACGACGGCCGGATCATCGTGCTGACCTCCGGCACCACCGGCACCCCCAAGGGCGCCCGCCGGCCCACACCGAACGGCTTCGGCCCACTGGTGTCCATCATCGACCGGATCCCGCTGCACGTCCGTAACACCGTGCTGATCGCCGCGCCGATCTTCCACACCTGGGGGTACGCGGCGCTCCAGATGTCCTTCGCGCTGCGGGCCACCATCGTGCTGCACCGCCGCTTCGAGCCGGCCGCCACGCTGGCCGCGCTCGCCACGCACTCCTGCGACGCCCTCTTCGCCGTACCGGTGATGCTGCAACGACTGCTGGAGGTGCCTCCGCCCGACCCACGGCCGCCCCTCAAGGTGGTCGCGGTCAGCGGCTCGGCACTGCCCGGCGGGCTGGCCCCGGCGTTCATGGACGTCTACGGCGACGTGCTCTACAACCTGTACGGCTCGACCGAGGTCTCGTGGGCCTCCATCGCCGGGCCGGCCGACCTGCGGGCGGCACCCACCACCGCAGGCCGACCGCCGCACGGCACCCGGTTGCAGATCGTCGACGACCGCGGCGACCCGGTGTCCGGCGGCCGGGTCGGCCGGATCTTCGTCGGCAACGAAATGCTCTTCGAGGGCTACACCTCCGGGGCGACCCGGGAGACCCGCGACGGCCTGCTCGACACCGGCGACCTCGGCCGCCTAAACGCCGACGGCCTGCTCTTCGTCGACGGACGCGCCGACGACATGATCGTCTCCGGTGGGGAGAACGTCTTCCCCTCCGAGGTGGAGGATCTGCTCGCCCGACTGCCGCAGGTCCGCGAGGCCGCAGTGATCGGGGTGCCGGACCCGGAGTACGGCCAGCGGCTCGCCGCCTTCCTCGCCCTGCACCCGGGCGAGGCGCTCGATCCCGAGGCGGTCCGCGAGTACGTCCGGCACTACCTCGCCCGCTTCTCCGTGCCCCGTGACGTGATCTACGTCAAGTACCTGCCCCGCAACGCCACCGGCAAGGTGCTCACCCGCGAACTCCGCCGCTACTACGGCTGACCGCCCAGTTCGGAGGGCCGGCCCCGCGCTGGAGCCGCTCCACCTCACCTCACCGGTGAATCAGCAGCGGGGGCGGTCGGGAGTCGTCCGGCGTCAGCCGGGAATCGTGATCCGGCCGTCGACAGCGGCGGCGGCGATGTCGGTGCGGTGCTGCGAGCCGGCCAGCTCCACCCCGTCCACCAGCGCGTACGCGGCGGTGCGGGCAGCGGCCAGGTCGGCGCCGGTGGCCGTACCGCAGAGCACCCGGCCGCCGGCGGAGAGCAACGCGCCGTCGCTGGCCCGGCGGGCGGTGCCGGCGTGGATGATGCCCGGTCGATCCGCCCCGGTGATCACGTCGCCGGTACGCGGCGCGGCCGGATAGTTCGGCGCGGCCAGCACCACGGTGACCGCGGCGCCCGGCCGCCACCGCAACGGCGGATGCTCGGCCAGCGTGCCGGTGGCCGCCGCGTGCAGCAGCCCGCCCAGCGGGGTCTCCAGCAGCGCGAGCACCACCTGGGTCTCCGGATCACCGAAGCGGGCGTTGAACTCGATCACCCGGGGGCCGGCGGCGGTGATCGCCAACCCGACGTAGAGCAGACCGGAGAACGGCGTGCCCCGACGGCGCAGCTCGGCCAGGGTGGGATGCACCACGTCACGCATGACCTCGTCGACCAGACCCGGCGGGGCCCACGGCAGCGGCGCGTACGCGCCCATGCCGCCGGTGTTCGGGCCGGTGTCGCCGTCGCCGAGCCGCTTGAAGTCCTGGGCCGGCAGCAGCGGCAGCGCCGCCTCACCATCGGTAACCACGAACAGACTGACCTCCGGGCCGTCGAGGAACTCCTCGACCACGACCCGGCCACACTCCCGAGCGTGCGCCAACGCGGCGGACCGGTCGTCGGTGACCACGACGCCCTTGCCGGCGGCGAGCCCGTCGTCCTTCACCACGTACGGTGCACCGAACTCGTCGAGCGCCCGCGCGGTGCTCTCGTCGTCCGTGCAGACGTACGCCCGCGCGGTCGGCACGTTGGCGGCGGTCATCACGTCCTTCGCGAACGCCTTCGAGCCCTCCAGCCGGGCGGCCTCGGCCGACGGACCGAACACGGCGATGCCCTTGGCGCGGACGGCGTCGGCAACCCCGGCGACCAGCGGCGCCTCGGGCCCGATCACCACCAGGTCGGCTGCGGTCTCCACGGCCAGCGCGGCAACCGCCGCCGGCTCCGTGGCGTTGACCGGTCGCAACTCGGCAACCCCGGCGATCCCCGGGTTACCGGGCGCGGCAATCAGCGCCTCCACGGCCGGATCAGCAACCAACCCGAGCGCGAGCGCATGCTCCCGCCCTCCACCACCCACCAAAAGAACCCGCACGACCCCGCATCCTACTGCCCCACCACCCCCCGCCTTGTTGACCAGCCCAGTGATCAAGAGGTTTGCGTCAACGGTGGGGCTGCTTGTGACGCAAACCTCTTGATCACAAAGTTCTCAGAGGGGTTGGCGGGTGATTGCTTGGCGAATCGTTTGGGGGATGTAGTCGGGTTGGAGTGTGTCGGCCCAGGTGAAACGGAGGACCGCCCAGCCCGCGTTGACCAGGCGGTTCTGGCGGCGGCGGTCGGCGAAGGCCGCCTGCGGCGTGTCGTGCGCGCTCCGCCCGTCCGCTTCAGCTATCACCCGTGGGGCGCGCCAGCCCAAGTCGCCAACGCCGAGCAGGTACCCGTCGTCGTCGCGCGGCTCCAACTGGAGCGCATCCGGAGGCACTCGGCCGTCCACACACCGCAGCCGAGCGCGCGTCTCCAGCGGCGACTGCGCGCGCCCGTCCGCCTCGGCCAGATGGGACCGCGCGGCAACCGCACCCCGTCGACCGCAGATCAGGTTCGGGATCAGCGCCAAGTCCCCTGCGGTGATCCGGTCCTGGTTGAGCGCGGAGTCGAGAACCGAGACCGCCGAGTAACGATCAACTCCGAGAATGACATCCGAGACCGTCCGAAGCGGGGAGGTCGCACGAACACCCCCAGCCTTGGCGACGTCACCGGGACCGACACTCAGCTGGTGCACGATCAACCACGGTGCCAGAACGCGCTGGGGCCGGGGCCGACCAACCGGCACCGAGACGTGGACCTGCGAAGTCCGGCGGAGACCCGCAATGCCGTGCAACTCGAGCGCGGTGCCGAAGACAGCGAAGGCGCTCGGGCCAAGACTCGTGACTGCCGCCCGGACCCGTGCCCGTCGTAGTGCCGAGTCGGTAACCTCTGCCGTCGGTAGGAAACAGCTGCGGAGGAGCCGCTGCCACCTGCCGGACCGATGTAGCTGTCGGACCTGATCCCGGGTCAGGCCAGCGCGCAGCGCTTGCGCCAGGGTGACCATCCCGTCCTGCCCGGCGGCAACAGTGCGAAGAAGCTGGTGTGGTCCCACCACCCCACACTGCCAACCGACCCACCCCGGCCGAAGCCCCTGTGGACAACATCGGACCCCTGTGGATAACTCACCCCTACGCCTGGATACACCTCGGCCACGCCTCAGTGATCAAGAGGTTTGCGTCAATCCCGAGCGGATCCCTGACGCAAACCTCTTGATCACCGGCAAGAGCGGGGTGGGGCGGGGCGGGGCTGGGTGGGGGGTTAGGGGAGGAGGGGGTGGAGGACTACGTTTTCGTCTCTGCCGGGGCCTACGCCTACGACGCTGACCTTCGTGTTGCAGAGCTCCTCTACCCGGGCGATGTAGCGGCGGGCGTTCTCCGGCAGGTCTTCGGCGGTGCGGGCCTTGGTGATGTCCTCCCACCAGCCGTCGAGCTCCTCGTAGATGGGCTTCGCGTGGTGGAAGTCCGTCTGCGACATCGGCATGTCGTCGACCCGCTTGCCGTTGATCTCGTAACCGACGCAGATCGGCACCTTGGCCAGCCCGGTCAACACGTCCAGCTTGGTGATGACGAGGTCGGTCACGCCGTTCAGGCGGCAGGAGTACCGGGCGACGACCGCGTCGAACCACCCGCACCGGCGTTCCCGGCCGGTGGTGGTGCCGTACTCCGCGCCGATCTTGCGGAGGTGCGCGCCGTTGGCGTCGAACAGCTCGGTCGGGAACGGTCCGGCGCCGACCCGGGTGGTGTACGCCTTGCTCACCGCGATCACCTGCTTGATCGCGGTGGGCGGAATGCCGGCACCCACGCACGCGCCACCGGCGGTCGGGTTGGACGAGGTCACGAAGGGGTACGTCCCGTGGTCCATGTCGAGCATGGTGGCCTGGGCACCCTCCAGCAGCACCGTCTCGCCGCGGTCCAGGGCGTCCCAGAGCATGGCCCGGGTCTCGGCGATGTACGGCTTGAGCCGCTCGGCGTACGCCAGGTACTCCTCGACGGTCGCCTCGAGGTCGATCGCCTTGCGGTTGTAGACCTTGAACAGGATCTGGTTCTTCTCGCGCAGCGCGAGTTCCAGCTTCTTGCGCAGGATGCCCGGGTCGAGCAGGTCCTGGAGCCGGATTCCGATCCGAGCGACCTTGTCGCCGTACGCCGGGCCGATGCCCCGGCCGGTGGTGCCGATCCGGGACGAGCCGAGGTACCGCTCGATCACCCGGTCCAGCGCCCGGTGGTGCGGCATGATCAGGTGCGCGTCGCCGGAGATGCGCAGCCGGGAGACGTCGACGCCCCGCTCGGCCAGGCCGTCGATCTCGGTGAGCAGCACCTTCGGGTCGACCACCACGCCGTTGCCGATGACGATCATCGCGCTCGGCGAGAGCGCGCCGGACGGCATCAGGTGCAGCGCGTACTTCTGGCCGTCCGGGGTGATCACCGTGTGGCCGGCATTGTTGCCACCGGAGTAGCGCACGACGTAGTCGACCCGCTCACCCAGCAGGTCGGTAACCTTGCCCTTGCCCTCGTCGCCCCACTGAGCGCCGATGAGCACGATCGCTGGCATCTTTTCCGCCTCCAGAAGGCTCGGGTGCCAGGTGGCGACCGGTTGGCGAGCCCGGGGTGTCAGGTTAACAAGTAGTGACGGCGCGGCCGGCAGGGGTCGCGGCGAGAGGTAGGAGGCTCCTTCCGTGTACGACGTGGTGCTGCTCACCCTCGGTTCGGAGCGGGACGCTCCCGGGGGCTGCGGCAGCGGCGGTGCCTGCTGCGGCGGTGCGACCGAGGCCGAGACCGAGCCGGCAGCCGGCACCGACCCGACCGCACACAGCGCCGATCCGACGGAGCCCAGCGCCGGCCCGACCGGGCACACCGGCAGCGGCGACGCCGACCGGTGTGCCACCGAGCGGCCCCGGGTGCCGGTGCTGGCCTGCGTCGACGCCCTGAACGCCCGGGGCGCCCGGGTCGAGACGGTCACCGCCCGCTCCGACGCGGAGATCGACGAGGTGTTGGCCCGGCTCGACGGTCCGGCCCGCCCGGACGGGCTCACCTGGCCGGATCCGGACAGCAAGACCCGGCTGGTCGTCGCCACGGCCAGCGACGGGCAGTTGCGCGCCGTGCTGCGCCGGCTGGTCCGGCGGTACGCGCCAGCGCCGAGCCGCCGTCCGGCGGACCTGCCCGGTGACCGGACGCTGCCCGACCTGCCGCCGGTGGCCGTACTGCCGCTCGACCCGGCACGCGGTGGCACCCACCAGGATCTGGTCGCGCAGCTCGGGCTGCCACGCGACCCGGCGGCGGTCGCCGCTGCCGTGCTCGACGGCACGCCGCGCCGGCTGGACCTGCTGCGCAACGACGGCGGCTCGGTGACCCTGGACGGCGCGCTGCTCGGCGCCGCCGACGACTCCGGCCGGCCGCTGCACTGGCGGGCCCGGGTGGAGGTGGACGACGCCATCCTCACCAACGGCGACGAGCCGCTGTTGGCCTGCGCGGTCGGCAATGCCGGCGGCTACGCGACGCTCGGCGACGTGACGCTGCTGGCCGCACCGGACCCGGCCGACGGCCAGGTCGAGGTCGCGGTGGCTGTCCCGGTGGTCGTCCGCTCGGCGTTGGGCAGGAAACGGGTACGCCTGGAGGTGCGGCGGGCTCGCGGCCGGGCCGTGTCGGTGCTGCCCCGGGAGGGAAAGGTGCCCTACCTCGACGATGGTGTCGAGGGCGAGCTGACCCGGAAGCGGTCCTGGTGGATCGAGCCGGGCGCCTGGGCGGTCTGGTCGATCTGACCCTGGCTGCGCCGGCCGGCCGTCGTCGTCCGGTGCGCATATCCTCGCAAGGGACTGGGGAGGAACCGTAATGGACGAGAACGCCGACCGGGCTCAGGTGCCCGGCCAGCAGCCGGTGCCGGAGCGGGACATCGAACCACTCTGGCCACCCGATCCGGGTGCCGGTGCCGTGGTGCCGCCGTGGGCGTCGGTCGCCGATCAGCGGGGTGGCCCACCGCCAGCGGTGCCGCCGTCGGTCGTGCCGCCGCCGGTGCCGGCACCGACCGGCCGTCCGCCGGTTCCCGGCCAGCCGGGGGCTCCAGCCATGGCCCCACCGTCGCCGTCCGACTACCCGTCGCTCACCGGCGTTCCGGCACCTGGCGGTTGGGGAGCCACCGGGCCGTCGGGCACCGCGTCGGGCTGGGCCACGCCGCAGCCGGGTTGGACGCCGCCGGCCGACCCGCCGACTCCTCCGGCACCCGAGGCACCCGCCCCGACGGCGGGCGTCGACCTGGACCTGCCGTTCTCGCTCGACCGCCCGGCCGCACCCGCCGACGGCACCACCCCGGCGGCACCCGAGCTCGCCGACCGTCCGGCTCCGATCGCACCCGCGCCCGCCGACCGTCCGGCTCCGATCGCACCCGCGCCCGCCGACCGTCCGGCTCCGATCGAACCGGCGGCGACCGTGCCCGCCGATCCCGCAGCGACCGACCCTTCGACGGGTCAATCCACACCGCCGGTCCGCGCAGCGACCGACCCCGGGGCAGACCCACCCGGCCCGGCGGATCCCGGTGAGCCCGCACCGACGGACTCGGCGGCGGAAAGGGGCGTCGGTGCCAGCGCCGTCGAGGACGGGCCCGCCGTCGGGACGGCTCGGCCGACGACCGAGTCGCCCTGGGCCCAGCCGCCGCAGCGCCCGGCTGGCACCGCCCACGACGAGGCCGCCGCCGCGACGCCGCCGATCCCCGCCCCGCCCGGTCCGCAACGGCAGCCGCCGTACCCGCCCGGCCCGCAGCCGCAGCCGCCGTACCCGGCCGCCCCGCACGCCGGCACCGGCCAGACGCCGCCGGCTCCGGTGATTCCCGGCCAGGTGCCCATCCCTTCGCCACCGGACCCGACGCAGTTCGGCGCCCCGCAATTCGGCGGCCCGGCACCGCAGCAGGCTCCGCCGGTGACTCCGCCGCCGGGGCCGTTCCCGCCGTCGCCGGGCTGGTATCCGCCGCCGTGGCAGCAGGGCACGCCCGGCGCGCCACCACCACCGCAGCAGCCGTACCAAGAGGCGGACGCAGTCGCCCAGGTTCCCTCCACCGACTATCCGGACGCGACCTGGACACCGGAGACCACCGCGGCACCGACCGCCGAGGACTTCGCCCGACGTCGGCAGGTCCGCCCCGCCGATCCGGTGGCCACCACGGGTGTCCGCGCGGTCGTCAACAAGATGGGCCTGCTCCGGCTCGCGCCCGGGCGGCACGAGCAGGAGCTCAAGCGGGACATCGAGATGGTGCGCCGCAACTTCGGCGGGCTACGGCAGGTGACCGTGGTCAACCCGAAGGGCGGTGCCGGCAAGACGGTGGCCATCCTGCTGCTCGCCATGACCTTCGGTCAGAAGCGCGGCGGGTACGTGCTGGCCTGGGACAACAACGAGACCCAGGGCACCCTGGGAATGCGGGCCCAGCAGGACTTCCACTCCCGCACGGTACGGGACATGCTGCGTGACCTCGGGCAGTTCCAGGGTGCGCACGGCAGGGTCGGTGACCTGTCCCAGTACGTCCGCTCGCAGGGCGAGGGGATGTTCGACGTGCTCGCCTCGGACGAGTCGGCAACCGGCGGCGAGATGCTCACCGCGGCCGCGTTCGCCGAGATCCGCGAGGTGGTCAGCCGGTTCTACAAGTTGATCTTCGTGGACACCGGCAACAACGTCCGGGCGCAGAACTGGCAGGCCTCGATGGACGCCACCGACCAGCTGGTGGTCACCATGTCCGCCCGTAACGACTCGGCGGAGACCGCCGCCCGGATGCTCGACCACCTGGAGCAGAGCGGCCGGCAGCGGCTCGTCCGGCAGGCGGTGACGGTGGTGTCGATGCCGCCGTCCCGTAAGGAGATCGACCTGCCGGCCATCCAGGAGCACTTCGCGGCCCGGACGAGGGCGGTGCTGCTGGCCCCGTACGAGCGGCTCATCGACACCGGCGAACCGATCCGGTACGGCGGGCTCTCCTCGGCCACCCGGGACGCCTGGCTGAAGATCGCCGCCTCGGTCGCCGAAGGGCTGTGACCGCCGGCGGCCGGCCCGGCCTCGTGCCGGACCGGCCGTCCGGCCGGTGTCAGATGCTGGCCAGCGCGTCGGCCGCCGCCGGGTCGCAGTCGCGGAGGAACTGGGCGCAGCGGGCCGCCTCGTCCGCCTCGCCGATCTCGTCGGCGGCCCGGGAGAGCACGTAGAGGCAGTGGAGGAAGCCCCGGTTCGGCTCGTGCGACCACGGCACCGGCCCGTGGCCCTTCCAGCCGCTGCGGCGCAGCTGGTCCAGGCCGCGGTGGTAGCCGGTGCGCGCGTAGGCGTACGCCGCCACCACCTGGCCCTGCGCGAACGCCCGGGTTGCGAGCTCCGCCCAGGCGGCGCTGTAGGTCGGGAAACGGGCGGCCACCTCGGCGTACGCCTGGTCACTGCCGGCCTGTTCGGCGGCGGCCAGGGCGGCGTCGGCCTCAACGTGCGCGGGCAGGAGGGTGGCCGGTGGCTCTGGCAACAGGTTCTGCATCGTCCCATTCAACCCGCTGGACAGGGCGACACGCGAGCGGGTCGGCCGATGCGCCCGCCTGAACGGCTGAGGAGTTGGTCACGCCTGCGGCCTATGCCGCCCGCAGGTGATTTCCACTACAACTATTGGTCCGGAGCCTCCCCAGGAACCGGTTAAGCAGGAGCCCGGTGGCCACAACCACCGGGCTCCTGTCGTTTCCACCCCGGCCGGGGTTTGGCTGGCCCTCCCGCAGGGGCAGGATGGCCCGGTGCCGACCCCACCTCCCGCGGACGTCATCGAGCCGCAACCGCACACCGACGAGATCCAGACCCGGGACGAGTTCGACCGGCGGCTGGCCGACGGCCGACTGACCGGGCTGACCGTGCAGGGGCTGCGCCTCGACCTGGCCCCGGTGCCCGACCTGACCGGCGTCGAGGTCGCCGGCACGCTCTTCGTGGGCTGCCGGTTCGCCTCCCGGGATGTCGGCGCCGACCTGGTCCGGCGCGGCGCGAACGTGGTGCCGCCGTTCTCCGGGCTGCCGTACCCGACCCAGCCGGCGCACCTCTACACCCCGGAGGACCTGGCCGCCGGGTTCGTCGAGGGCGGGTTCGCCGGGATGTACGACAACCGGGTGTACGAGCACTACCGGGCGCACGGCGGCGCGTTGCCCGACGTCAAGGAGGCGCTCGGTCAGCGGCTGCACGACCACGGAGTCGACAACGCCTTGGCGGACGCCACCCGGGCCTGGCTGGCCGAGTACGGCCCGCAGTCGGTGGTGGGCATCATGGGCGGGCACGCCGTGCGGCGCGGCAGCGCGGCGTACCGGATGGCGGCCGTGCTGGGTTGGGAGCTGGCCCGGGCCGACCGGCTGGTGGTGACCGGCGGCGGCCCCGGGGTGATGGAGGCGGCGAACCTCGGCGCCTACCTGGCCGACCAGCCGGCGGCCGAGGTGACCTCGGCGATCGACCTGCTGGCCACGGCGCCCGACTTCACCGACCACGACCGGTACACGGCCACGGCGTTGACCGTCCGGCAGCGGTACGCGGGCCTGCCGCGGCAGCGGGGCGCCGACGCGGGGTGGGCGCGGGCCGGCGGGCTGGCCGTTCCGACCTGGCTGTACGGCCACGAGCCGGCGAACCTGTTCGCCGGGCGGATCGCCAAGTACTTCTCGAACGCGATCCGGGAGGACACCATCCTGCGGCTCGCTCGGGGCGGCATCGTCTTCGCGCCGGGGCGGGCGGGCACGGTGCAGGAGGTCTTCCAGGCGGCCACCAAGACCTACTACGGCACCGACGGGGCCAGCGGCGCGTACGTCTTCCTGGACCGCACGTACTGGACCGAGGAGCTGCCGGTGGAGGCGCTGCTGCGCCCGCTGCTGACCGCCTCGCCGTTCGGTGACCTCTCCGCGACGATCCACCTGACCGACGACGTACGCGAAGCCGTGCGGCTGCTGACGACCTGAGGAACGACGACGGCCGGCCCCCGAGCGGGAGCCGGCCGTCGTGGAACGTCGTTACTTGGCCATCGTGGTGCCGGTGGAGCGCAGGTGCTCGCACGCCTCGACGACCCGGGCCGCGAGGCCGGCCTCGGCGGCCTTGCCCCAGGCACGGGGGTCGTACTGCTTCTTGTTGCCGACCTCACCGTCGATCTTCAGCACGCCGTCGTAGTTACGCAGCATGTGGTCGGCGACGGGCCGGGTGAAGGCGTACTGGGTGTCGGTGTCGATGTTCATCTTCACGACGCCGTAGTCCAGTGCCTCGCGGATCTCGCTGAGCAGGGAGCCCGAGCCGCCGTGGAAGACCAGGCTGAGCGGCTTGTCCTTGCCGTACTTGGCGCCGACCGCGTCCTGGATCTGCTTGAGGATCTCCGGACGGAGCTTGACGTTGCCCGGCTTGTAGACGCCGTGCACGTTGCCGAAGGTCAGCGCCGCCATGTAGCGGCCCTTCTCGCCGAGGCCGAGCGCCTCGACCATGGCCAGGCCGTCATCGGTGGTGGTGTAGAGCTTGTCGTTGATGGCGTTCTCGACGCCATCCTCCTCGCCGCCGACGACGCCGACCTCGATCTCGAGGACGATCTTGGCCTTGGCGGCCTCGTCGAGGAGCTGGCTGGCGATCTGCAGGTTCTCTGCGACCGGCACGGCCGAGCCGTCCCACATGTGCGACTGGTACAGCGGCTCCTCGCCGCGCTTCACCCGCTCCTGCGAGATGCCCATCAGCGGGCGGACGAAGCCGTCCAGCTTGTCCTTCGGGCAGTGGTCGGTGTGCAGCGCGATGTTGACCGAGTACTTCTTGGCCACCTCGTGCGCGTACGCGGCGAACGCCACCGCGCCGGTGACCATGTCCTTGATCGAGGGACCGGACAGGTATTCGGCACCGCCGGTGGAGACCTGGATGATGCCGTCACTCTCGGCGTCGGCGAAGCCCTTGAGCGCCGCGTTCAGCGTCTGGGAAGAGGTCACGTTGATCGCGGGGTACGCGTACCGGCCAGCCTTGGCGCGGTCCAGCATCTCCGCGTAGGCCTCGGGGGAAGCGATGGGCATATCGAACGCTCCTTACTTACCTCTCGGCCGTGCTGGCCGCTGTTGTTCATTTGTGCGCCGGACCGCGCTGTCCTCCGCCCGGAAGTATCCCGTAGGTGAGGTGCGCCGACACAACCGACCCGGTCCGGACCGGCTGGCCGCACCGGTCAACGGTTGTCCCAGCGGTCCGGCACGATGACGCTGATCAACCAGGTGACGATGGTCATCACGATGGCTCCCCAGAACGCCGCCCAGAAACCGTCCACCTGGAACGGTAGGTCGAGCCCGTGCGCGATCCAGTCGGTGAGCAGGAAGAGCAGCGCGTTGACGACGAGCGCGAACAGGCCCAGGGTCAGCAGGTAGAACACGCAGCCGACCACCCTGATCACCGGCTTGAGCACCGCGTTGATCACGCCGAAGATGAGCGCCACCACGATCAGCGTGAGCACGGTGTTGCCACCCGAGCGGCCGTTCACGTCGACGCCGGGCACGATCAACGTGGTGATCCACAACGCGACGGCCGTGATCAGCAGCCGGATCAGGAAGCCCACGGCACCATCCTGGCACCGGGCCACGCCGCCCCGGGGTGATTCCGCCGACTCGGCTTGCGCGCGCGACGCCGACGCAGCCCGTACGGTGGTGGTGACCGTGCACCGACCCACCCGGGAGAGACGATGGGCCAGCCCGTTGAGGACTTCATCCCCGGCGACCACCTCACCCCGGACGAACGCGATCCCGAGGCGGAGCCGGCCGACGCGGTCGAGCAGGCCGCGGTGGTCGGCCCCGCCGACGTCGACGCCGAGCCGCACCGCGGCCTGGAGGTCAACGACTGGGACGCTATGGAACAGGCCCGGGTGGTCACCGGAGACGAGGACGACTACCGCTGACGCGACGCCCCGTCACCTCACCGGGCAGCGTCGACCAACATCGGGTGGCGGGCCACCCAGTCAGCGAGCCGGTCCTCCCGCAGCGCGGCCAGAAGCTCCGGGGCGAGTTTCGGATCGGCGACCAGGTGCAGTTGCGGCCCCCGGAGCTCCGTGACCGGCAGGCTGAGCCCGACCGGTTCCAGCGTTCGGAGCGTCGGCACGAGCCGCATCAGGTCGAGCAGGGCAGCCCGGTCGGGTGACGTCACGAGATCCGAGCCCACTGCGCTCAGTAGCTTGGCGAGCGCTACCGGGTTGGTGAGCACGCCCTGGTCGGTGGCCTGACGGATCAGCCCGGCGGCGAAGAGGCGCGCATTGCGATCCCGGTCCTGACCGCCATCGCGCAGCCCGCGCCGCTGACGGAGCAGGTCGACCGACGCGGCGCCCTCGACGCGCTGGCAGCCGGCCGGGAAGACCCGCTTCGTGTGGATGGAACGCACCTCCTGAGGCAGGCAGACGGGCACCCCGCCGACCGCGTCGGTCAGTTTGCGCAGCGCGGGATAGGTCAGCACCACCCCAGCCGTCACCTCGACACCGGTCAGGTCGGTGACCGTCCGACGAGCGAGGTCGTAACCGTTGGGCAGGTCCCAACGGTCATCCCTGGCACCGAAGAAGAACGCGGCGTTCAGCTTCTGGCTGCCGTGGCCCGGGACCGGCACCTCCAAGTCGCGCGGCAGCGAGATCAGGTACGGGCGACTGCGGTCGGCCGGGACGTGCAGCAGCAGCACCGAATCCGTCCGCGGCGGGCTTGAAGGCGTGCCGTTGCCGTCGACACCGACCAGCAGGATGGTCACCGCCCCCTTCGGCACCGGGCGAGCCGACTCGGCGAGCAACTCGGCGGCCTGCGGCGGCCCGGAGCGCTCCGGGGTGAGCAGCGGCACCCCGATCCCCAGCACGCCGAGCAGGGCCAGTGCCGCGCCCCCGGCCTGCCAACGTTGGCGGCGGCGACGACGGCGGGCGACCAGCCGGTCGATCGCGGCCCGCAGCGGGCCGGTCGGCGGGGTCAGCGGCTCGTGCCGGGCGAAGGCGGCACGCAGGTCGTCCTCGATCATGATCAGGCCTCCACGTATTCGGCCCGGAGCGTGGCCAGAGCCCGGGAGATGGACGAACGTACGGTGCCGACGGCGCAGCCGAGAATGTCGGCGATCTCGGCGTCCGGCAGGTCTTCGTAGTAGCGCAGCACCAGCGTGGCCCGCTGTCGGCGCGGCAGCCGGGACAGCCAGGACCAGATCTGGTCCCGGTCCACGGCGGACTGGGCGTGGTCGGCAAGCGCTGGCACCCCTTCGTCGGGCTCCGCGCGCAGCAGCACCCGGCGCATCCAGGAGCCACGCCGCCAGTCGACGTACTGGTTGGTCAGCATCCGGCGCACATAGCGCTCGGGCGAGTCCGCTCGGGCGACCCGTCGCCAGTTGAGCTGGACCCGGACCATCGTCTCCTGCAGCAGATCCTGTGCCTGGTGCGGATCGCCGGTGAGCATCACCGCGTACCGCAGTAGCGGGGCCAGTCGCGTGTCCGCGAACTCCTCGTACGTCACTGCACCTCCTGAGCTCCTGCCTCAGATGACGGGAGCGGGTGGCCCGAACGTTGCGGCAGCGCTGATCAACCTTTCGGACGATCCTGATGCCAGCGTGACATTCGAGACGGCAGCCATCCGACCAGCGCGGGTGACAGTGCTGGCGGTCAGGGTGGCGGCGGCGGCTCGTTGCCGGTCACCGGCCAGTCGGTCGGCCTGGTCGCCGGCCTCGGCGCGCTGCTGCTCGCCGCCGGCGTCGGCGGTTACCTGGTGGCCAAGCGTCGGCGGACCCGCTTCGTCGCCTGATCCACCCCGCACCGCCGGTGCCCCGTCGACCACCTGGTCGGCGGGGCATCGTCCGTTGAGCGCCGACCGGGTGGTCGGGGGCCCGGTCCGACGCGGCACGAGACCGGGCTTCGGTACCCTTTGTGGCCGTGGACACAGCTGAGAAGACCCGGGCTCTCACGGAGAGCGTCGCCCTGAACCCGCTCGATCCCAAGGATCTGTTGCAGACCTTCGGGCTGATCGGCGTCTGGGTGATCCTCTTCGCCGAGACCGGCCTGCTGGTGGGCTTCTTCTTCCCCGGCGACTCGCTGCTGTTCCTCGCCGGGGTGGCGGCCTCGCCGGTGGCGGACGCGATCTTCGGCGACGGCACTCGACTCTCCCTGATCGGCCTGCTGATCGGTGGGCCGATCTGCGCGATCATCGGAGCGCAGCTGGGCCACTGGCTCGGCGCGCGGTTCGGCCGGCGCATGTTCGAGCGGCCGAACTCCCGGCTCTTCAAGCGGGAGTACGTGGAGAAGGCGGAGTACTACTTCCAGAAGTTCGGCCCGGCGAAGGCCGTGGTGCTGGCCCGCTTCATTCCGATCGTCCGCACCTTCCTCAACCCGGTGGCCGGCGCGCTCGGCATGCCGGCCCGACAGTTCCTGCTCTGGAACGTCGTCGGCGCGGTGCTCTGGGTGGACGGCATCCTGCTGATCGGCTACCTGCTGGCCGACCAGATCTACCAGGCGATCGGCGACAAGATCGACCACTACATCCTGCCGGTGGTGGCCCTGATCATCGTGATCTCGGTGCTGCCGATCTTCTTCGAGTTCCTCCGCGACCGGCGGGCCCGTAAGCGCGGCGAGGCGGTCGCGGTGGTCGCGGCAGCCAGCGCCGTCGGCGCGGTGGACGCGGTCCGCGAGGCGTTCGACCACGACGAGCACCCGCACGACCGTCGGCGGCCGGAGCACGGCCAGGAGCACTGACCTCGGGTACGACGACGGCCGGCCCCCGGTTGGGGGTCGGCCGTCGGCATGTTCGGACCCGGCCTCCGGCGGTGCGGCCGGGGACGAGCAGAGGTTATCGACCGATGGCGCCACCCCTGGCTCGCCACCGGACACCGTCCCGGCGCGGGACGATGTGCACTGCCTAGTTCAGCGGGCCTTCTTGGTGGCCCGCTTACGCGGCGGGGTCAGCAGGTCGGCGATCGTCGCGATCGCACTCGGGACCAGCCGGTAGTACGCCCAGACACCGCGCTTCTCCCGCTCCAGCAAGCCGGCCTCGGTGAGGATGCGCAGGTGGTGACTGACCGTCGGCTGAGAGAGGCCGAGCGGCGCCGTCAGGTCACAGACGCACGCCTCGCCCTCGGGGGCCGACTGGATCAGGCTGAGCAGCCGCAACCGAGCAGGATCGGCAAGGGCCTTGAGGACCCCCGCCAGACGCTCGGCGTCGGCACGTTCGATCGGCTCACCGGCAAGCGGCGAGATCTGAGGCATAGTCATTTCGGCCAACGCAGTTCCCACGTATTCCATCCTTCCACCAGCAGCATCGATCCGCCTGCATATCAGCAGATCCGAATCGGTAAATTTTTACGCCACAAGGCCGAGGTCAGCCAACGTATAGGCGGCCCGGTACGGCAATCCGGCGGCTCGCACCGCGTCGCCGGCGCCTCGATCAACAATAACCGCCACGCCCACGACTTCGGCCCCGGCCTCACGAAGCGCCTCGACCGCGGTCAACACACTTCCGCCCGTCGTCGAGGTGTCCTCGACCGCCAACACGCGGCGGCCGGCCACCTCCGGTCCCTCGATCCGACGCTGCAAACCGTGGGCCTTGCCCGCCTTGCGCACCACAAAGGCGTCCAGGGCCCGACCGCTCGGAGCGGCGGCGTGCAGCATCGAGAGCGCGACAGGGTCCGCGCCCAGGGTGAGCCCGCCGACAGCGTCGTACTCCCAATCGGCCGTGAGGTCGAGCAACGCCCGACCGACCAACGGGGCGGCCTGGTGATGGAGCGTGACACGTCGCAGATCGACGTACCAGTCCGCCTCGCGCCCCGAGGAGAGCACGACCCGGCCGTGGACCACAGCCAGGTCGGTAATGAATTTACGCAGGTCGTCGCGGTCCCCCATGGCGATAGAGGTTACTGCGCAAGTCTGAGCGCCGTATGCGGGGTCCACCCTGATCAGCCCGGCGGGGGACCGATGGTTGGCGATGTACGACTACGCTCAGCGACCGGACCGGTTGCGGCGCGCCAACGTCGCGGCGCGGACGTCTCCGACGAGGGCGACCTGTCGGGGCTCAGCGTTCGTCGCGACCGATCCGGCCGCGGGTGTCCCGGGTGAACGCCTCGAGGAGCCGACGCGGCGCGTGCCGCAGACCGGCAACGGCCACCTTGTACTTCCACGACGGGACGCTGACCGACTTACCTTTGCCCAGGTCACGCAGGGCTTCAGCGACCACGTAGTCGGCCTCCAGCCACAGCCACTCCGGCGTCTTCGACATGTTGATGCCGGCTCGATCGTGAAACTCGGTGCGGGTGTAGCCGGGGCAGAGGGCCATCACCCGGACGCCGAGAGGCCGCGTCGACAGGCCCACGGACTCGCTGAAATTGGTAACCCACGCCTTGCTGGCCGAGTAGGTCGACCCGGGCATCGCCGTACCGAATCCGGCAACCGAAGAGACATTTATCACTGCCCCGTCCCGCCTTTCGGTCATCGGCCGTAACGCCGCCAGGGTCAGCCGCATGACCGCGTGCACGTTGAGCCGCAGGAGACGCGCCTCGTTCTCCGCCGACGAACGGAGGAACGGCTTGTTCAGGCTGACTCCTGCGTTGTTGATGAGCAGATGCACCGGGCTGCCGTCGCCGAGTCGCTGCTCCACGGCGGCGCAGCCGTCGTCCGTGGACAAATCAGCCGGAATGGTCTCCACCGGACGGCCGTGCAGCGACCCCAGCTCGGCGGCCGACTCGGCCAGCCGGCCCGCGTCCCGGGCGACCAGCACCAGGTGCCAGCCGTCCGCCGCCAGCCGACGGGCGAACGCCGCGCCAATGCCAGCGGTGGCACCGGTGATCAGGGCCCGTCGCTCGGTGGTCGTGGGGTCGAGCGTCACGGGCGATCCTCACCTGGGCGGGTACGGGGGCGCGGGCGGTGCCGCCTGGGGCGGGTGCGGGGCGGGCATGAACGCGGGCGGGGCGGACGGCACGATCGGAGTCGCCTGGCGGTGCCGACCGAACCAGGCGTTCGCCGCCGGCAGGGCCAGCAGCGCGGCCACCACAAGGTAACCGAGCCCTTGCCCGACGGAAAGCCCGGCGTTGAGCGGAATCCACCAGGCCGGGTACGCGTCACCGATCAGGTTCAGCAACTCGGCGGTGGCCCGCTCGTCGGCACCCAACCGCAGCGGTGCGGCCCGCTCGCCGATCAGCACCGCCACGCTGCAGCAGCCGGCGAGCAGGCCGACCCCGCAGACCACCCAGGCGGCGACGCGGACGCCGGCGCGACCGCTGAGCAGCCCGAGGGCCAGGCCAGCGACCAGCACCGCGGAGAGTGCCGCCAGCACCGCCGACAGCGCCGCCGACGCGCGCAGCAGGGTCACCACGTCGTCGATCTCCTGTGGGCTGCCCGAGGTGTCACGGGCGGCCGAGCGGAACGCGTCGACCGTTCGCCCCAGCACCACCAGGTCGACGACGGTGTACGCGAGTGCGGCGACCGCCATCAGCAACAGCACCGCCGCGGCCAGCAGGACCACGACGGGCCGGCGGGCCGGTGCCGATTCCGGGTACGACACGACGAATCCCTCCGGTAGGCGTCGGGTTGCAACCTACTCGGAGGGATCGTCGGCGTCGTGGTTATCGAGCGGTCAACTCGTTGACGGCGGGGTCGGGCCCGGACGGTCCGTCGGCGGCGCGTCGTCCGGCCGGTCCGTCGGCGGCGTCTCGGCCGGGCGGTCGGTGCCCGACCCGGACGAGGATGGCGGCGCGTAACCCTGCTGCTCCGGCCCGGGAGCCTGGCCCGGCGTCGTCGGGTAGCTCGGCTCGCCACTCGACGGGTAGCCGGGCGTCTGCGGGTAGCCGGGCTGAGCGGTGGTCTGCGGGTAACCCGGGTAGCTGGCGCCCGGGGTCGGCGGCTCCCAGGCGGCCGCCGGCTTACGGAAGAACTCGTTGGACTTCGGCAGTGCCAGCAGGATCAGCGCGGCGAGCAGCGCGAGCAGGCTGATCACGCCAATCACGATGCTGACCGGGGTGAGCCAGGACGGCAGCGCCTCGTCCAGCCGACGCTGGATCTCCTCGCCACTCGGCATGTCACCGCTGCTGTCGCCACCGCCGGTGGTGGTGAAGCTGCCGGCCGCCCCGCTGAGCAGGGTGCCACCCACGCAGCAGACCATGAGGCCGCCGACGATCCAGGTGGTGATCCGGGCGCCGTTGCGGCCCTGGTTGTTGAAGATGGCCAGGACGCCCAACACGACCGCGAGAACCAGCAGCAGGATGCTGCTGCCGAGGCCGAAGGCGAAGAAGAAGTCCGCCACCTGCTCGGCGCCCTCGACGGTGCTGCCCTCGTACGCCTCGCGGAGCACGTCGCGGGTCTTGCCGATGGTGCTGAGAGTGAGGATCAGACTGATCACCTGGCACGCCAGGAACACGAAGAGCAGGTAGCTGGAAATCGTCACGGTGGATGGCCGCTGGCGGGCCGGCGTGCTCTGGGAATCGACCACGATTCTCCTTCCCTAGATCGCGCCCACACCGTATCGACAACCGGCCACTCTGGCATGCCGTGGCAGGCCGGGTGGCCCGCCGTTTCCGGCTCAGCGCTCCCCGGTCGGAGGTTGGATCGCCAGCTCAGCCGGGTCGAGCAGGTCACCGCGGGCGACCCGCCAACCCTCTTCGCCGTACGCCTCGAAAGCGAGCCGTGCGGCGCCACCGGACTGGTAGTCGTGGTAGCGCATCGTGCCGGCCGGTGGCAGCCCGGTCACTCCGGCGGCGGTGTAGCGCGCCTGCCCGGACTCGGACCAGGTGTAGCGCCGCCCGCCGAGGTCGATGGTCGGGGCGCCCGGGGTGACCGTCGCGCCGGGTTCGGCGGTCCAGAGCACCAACTCCAGGTCGGGGTTGCCCTCCACGGAGAGCCACATGCCGGTGCCGGTGCCGAGCAGGTGCTGCACCCAGCTCCAGTCCCCCTCGACGAGTCGGACCGTGCCGTCGACGACGTACTCCCGCTCCCGGATCCGCACGCGGTCGCCCGGGGCCAGACGCTGCGGGTCGCCGCGCGGCGTCTCCGTCACCGTTCCGCGTGCCGGCCGGCCGCCGGGCTGCTCGCCGCCGGGTCGGGCCACCGCCCGCCGCCGGGCCCGCACGACGGTCGCCGCCACGGCCACCGCGAGTACGGACACGGCCGCCACCAGGTACGTCACCGACGCGTCCACCCGACCACCCCCCCAGGTACGTCGGCGCGAACGGTAACAATCCCCGGTATCCGGGTGGGGCGCGTTGTGGCCGAACGCTCAGCTACCGGGAGGACTCCGACGCATCGCCGGGCACCACCGTGGACGACTCCCCGGCCCACGCTTCGGGCGGGGCCGGCGTCAGGTGCGCGGCCGGATCCGGGCAGATCAGGTGACCGGGTGGCAGCTGCTGCCCCGGCGGAAGGAAGCCGGGCGTGCCGTGTGCCGGCGGCACGAACGGATATGCCGGGATCGCCGGGTAGGACGGTGGGGACCAGGCCAGGGCGACCGGGGCGGGTGGCCCCTCCGTGGATGCGGCACGTGGCACGAACCAGCGGTGAGCCGGCGGCAGCGCCAGCAGCAGCACCAGGGCCGCGGTCATGATCAGGACGGCGAGCACGGTCACCCCGGCCGCCGGGACGAACAGGTTGTCGAGAGGGTCGGCGTTCGAGTAGAGCGTGTCGTAGAACCTGGACTCCTGCCAGACGTCGTCCGAACCGGGCTCCGCCACGGTCTCCGGCTGGAACAACGTGGGCACGATGAGCCCACCGGAGCAGCACTGGGCGAAACAGACCAGCAGTTGAGCGCCGCTGGCGACGAAGACCATGATCCGCGCGGTGTTGCGGCCCCGCCGGACCGGGCCGGCCGTGGCCGCCAGCCATCCCGCGAGCAACAGCGCGGGTACGGCGATGATGAGCGTTATCGCGACGTTGCTCTTCCGCTCGCCGGCCACCTCGGCCGGGTCGGCGTCCGACACGAGCCGTGCCGCGCGGCTGATCTCGTCGTCGAAGTGCACCGCCTCGGCGACCGCCATAGCGGCCAGGGCGACCAGGATCAGCACCATCGTGAGTTGCAGCCAGAAGGCGACGGTCACGGTGCCGGGGCGGGGTGGGCGTGCCGGCGCGCTCATGATTCGCAAGGTACGAGGGGCTGGCAATCGCCGGGAGGACCGATCGGGCAGCCCCGGCCGGCGAATGGATCATGCTGCGTCGAGTCGTTGGGTCGCGTAGCCGCCGAGGGTCTCGCGCCCCATGACGCAGCCGACGAAGGTGGTGAACTCGGTCGGGTCGTCCCGCAGCGACGCCCAGGCCGCTCGGGCAGCATCCGGGTCGGCGCGCTCCAGCAGACTGGCCGCGTACGCCCGGCCGGCCGGTGAGCCCTCGGCCAGCAGCCGGTCGAGCTGCCGGCGGACCTCCTCGGGGTGCTCGTCGAGGGCAGCCTCGACCCGGTGGTACGCCTCGGTCACCGGCAGCAGCGTGCCGGCGAAGCCCACCCCGCCAAAGGCGAGCGTGTCGGCCGCAGCCAGTTCGTCGACCGCGGCGCCCAACTCCCGTTCCCACTTCTTTCCGATGCCGAACATGCCCCCATCCTTTCCCCGTCCGCACCCGCCCCACCCTGTTGATCAAGAGGTTTGCGTCATGGGAAGACTTGACGCAAACCTCTTGACCACCGGTGCCGGGAGCGGTCGGAGGGTCAGGCGGGGGTCACGGACAGGGTGTTCGTCTGGGTTGCGAGGTCGACCTTCACCGTGTCGCCGTCGCGGATCGTTCCGGACAGCAGAGCCTTCGCCAACTGGTCGCCGATGGCCGTCTGGACCAGGCGGCGGAGGGGACGGGCACCGTAGATCGGGTCGTAGCCATGCTCGGCGAGCCACTGACGCGCGGACTCGGTGACGTCCAGCGCCAATCGGCGGTCCGCGAGACGGTTCCGCATACGGTCGAGCTGGATGTCCGCAATGGAGCGCAGATCGTCACCGTGCAGAGCGGCGAAGACCACGATGTCGTCCAGCCGGTTGAGGAACTCCGGCTTGAAGTGCGCGCGGACCACCGCGAGGACCTCCTCCCGGCGCTGCTCCTCGGCCAGCGTCAGGTCGCTGATCACCGACGACCCGAGGTTGGACGTGAGGATGAGGATCGCGTTGCGGAAGTCCACCGTGCGGCCCTGGCCGTCGGTCAGTCGACCGTCGTCGAGCACCTGGAGCAGCACGTCGAAGACGTCCGGGTGGGCCTTCTCCACCTCGTCCAGCAGGATCACCGAGTACGGCCGGCGACGCACCGCCTCGGTGAGCTGACCGCCCTCCTCGTAGCCGACGTAGCCGGGCGGGGCGCCGACCAGGCGAGCGACGGAGTGCTTCTCTCCGTACTCGCTCATGTCGATGCGGACCATCGCCCGCTCGTCGTCGAAGAGGAACTCGGCGAGCGCCTTGGCCAACTCGGTCTTACCCACACCGGTCGGGCCGAGAAAGAGGAAGCTGCCGGTCGGGCGGTCCGGGTCGGCGACGCCCGCCCGAGCCCGGCGTACCGCGTCGGAGACCGCGCCGACCGCCTCGGCCTGGCCAACGACCCGGCCGCCCAGCGACTCCTCCATTCGGAGCAGCTTGGCCGTCTCGCCCTCGAGCAGCCGACCGGCCGGAATGCCGGTCCAGGAGGCGACCACCGCGGCGATGTCGTCCGCGCCGACCTCCTCCTTGAGCATCGCGCCGTCGGCCTGGAGCCCGGCCAGCTCCTCGGCGGCCTGCTTCAGCTCGACCTCGAGCGCGGGGATGCGGCCGTAGCGCAGCTCGGCGGCGCGCTCCAGCTCCCCGTCGCGCTCGGCCCGCTCCGCCTCACCCCCCAGACGCTCCAACTCCTCCTTGGCGGTGGAGAGCTTGGTGATGTGGCTCTTCTCCGTGTGCCAACGCTCGGAGAGCGCGGTGAGCTGCTCGCGCTTGTCGGCCAGCTCCTTGCGCAGCCGGACCAGGCGCTCGGCGGAGGCGGCGTCCGGCTCCTTGGCCAGCGCCATCTCCTCGATTTCCAGCCGGCGGACGGCCCGCTCGATCTCGTCCACCTCGACCGGCCGCGAGTCGATCTCCATCCGGAGGCGGGACGCGGACTCGTCGACGAGGTCGATCGCCTTGTCCGGCAGGAACCGGTCGGTGATGTAGCGGTCGGACAGGGTGGCGGCGGCGACCAGCGCGGCGTCGGTGATCCGGACGCCGTGGTGCACCTCGTAGCGCTCCTTGAGCCCGCGCAGGATGCCGATGGTGTCCTCGATCGTCGGCTCGCCGACCAGCACCGGCTGGAAGCGGCGCTCCAACGCCGGGTCCTTCTCGATGTGCTCGCGGTACTCGTCCAACGTCGTGGCGCCGACCATTCGCAGCTCGCCGCGGGCGAGCATCGGCTTGAGCATGTTGCCGGCGTCCATCGAGCCCTCGCCCTTGCCGGCGCCGACCACGGTGTGCAGTTCGTCGAGGAACGTGATGACCTGGCCGTCGGAGTTCTTGATCTCCTCCAGTACGGACTTCAGCCGTTCCTCGAACTGGCCCCGGTACTGTGCACCGGCGACCATCGCGCCGAGGTCCAGCGAGACCAGCTTCTTGTCGCGCAGCGACTCGGGCACGTCACCGGCCACGATCCGCTGGGCCAGGCCCTCGACGATCGCGGTCTTGCCGACGCCGGGCTCGCCGATCAGCACGGGGTTGTTCTTGGTACGCCGGGAGAGCACCTGGATGACCCGGCGGATCTCCGAATCCCGGCCGATCACCGGGTCGATCTTGCCGTCCCGGGCGCTCACGGTCAGGTCGATGCCGTACTTGGTCAGGGCCTGGTAGGTCTGCTCGGGGTCGGCGGTGGTGACCCGCCGGTCCCCACCCCGGACGGTCGGGAAGGCGGCGATCAGCGTCTCTTCGGTGGCCCCGGCCGACTTGAGCACGCCGGACACCGCACCGCCCACCCGCGCCAGGCCGGCGAGCAGGTGTTCGGTGGACGTGTACTCGTCGCCCAGCGGCCGCGCGATCTGCTCGGCGGCGCCGATGGCGTTGACGAACTCCCGGGCCAGCGTGGGCTCGGCGATGCTGGAACCGCGGGCCGCCGGCAGGGCGTCGACCGCGCGTTGGGCGGCCCGGCGCAGCTCGGCGGGGTCGGCCCCCACGGCGCGCAGCAGGCCGGCGGCGGTCGAGCCGTCGGTGTCCAGCAGTGACAGCAGCAGGTGCCAGGGCTCCACGGTGGCGTGGCCACGCTGGTTTGCCCGCGCGACGGCACCGGTGATGGTTTCGCGGCTCTTGGTGGTGAGGCGTTCGCTGTTCATGGGCTCCCCCGGATCGGCGATGTCCATTGGATTGGACAAAACCAGAGTTGAGCGTATTCCGCTCAACCTTAGCCCTGTGACGCCGGTCACTCGCGCTGCCGCCACCGCCAACCGAGCTCTCCGGCCGCCGGGGGTGGGCCGGGCAGCGGGTCCGCGTCCGGCGCCGTCGACAGGCCAGCCAGCAGCACCGCGAGCTGGCGGCGGCGCAGCTGCCCGGTCCGCTCCGGATCGGGTACGCGCACCGCGGCGCAACCCTCCAGCAGCAGCCCCAAATCCTGCACGACCGCGTCGGGGCGCAGCCGCCCGCTGGCATGGGCACGTTCGACCAGCGCGATGGCGAGCTCGTTGGCGCGCATCGCGTCGCGGCCCATCTCCTCGGTCGGGGTGAAGGTGCCGGCCAGGTGGACGGTGAGCGAGTGCACGTCGGCGTCGACCACCCGGGCCAGGAACCCGGTGAACGCGGCCCAGTCGTCCGGCTCGGCGAGGGCCGACTCGGCCTCGGCGACGTACCGGCGCAGCCCGTCGTGGCAGAGCTGGCGCAGCAGGTCCTCCTTTCCCGCGTACCGCCGGTAGAGGGCGCTGATGCCGACGCCGGCGCGTTCGGCGACGGCGGCGATCGGCGCCTTCGGGTCGTCGAGGAAGACCGCGCGGGCGGCTTCCAGGATCACTTCGTTGTTGCGGGCGGCCTGGGCACGGCGCCCGCCCATCGTCTTCCCGGTAGTCGTCGACATGACCTCACACTAGCAGTGGAACGGATCGTTCCGGTCTGCTACTCTGATTGCAGAACGAAACATTCCGTTCCGAAGGAGTTACACGATGACCGGCACCGCGATCCGCCCGTTCCGCGTTGAGATCCCGCAGACCGCCCTCGACGACCTGGCCGCTCGGTTGGACCGCACGATCTGGGCCGCCGAGTTGCCCGGTGCCGGCGACGCGTACGGGATGAGCACGGACCGGGTTCGCGCCCTCACCGACCGGTGGCGCAACGGGTTCGACTGGCGGACCGTCGAGGCCCGACTGAACGCCCACCCCCAGTTCGTCACCGAAATCGATGGCGAGCAGATCCACTTTCTGCACGTCCGGTCGTCCCGGCCGAACGCCACCCCGCTGGTGCTCACCCACGGCTGGCCCGGCTCGGTTCTCGAATACCTGGACGTGATCGCCCCGCTCACCGAGCCGACCGACCCCGACGCGCCGGCCTTCCACGTGGTCATCCCGTCGCTCCCCGGCTTCGGGTTCTCCGGGCCGACCCGCAGCGCCGGCTGGAACCGCTTCCGCACGGCCCGCGCCTGGGCCGAGCTGATGAGCCGACTGGGGTACGAGAGCTACGGGGCGGTCGGCAACGACGCCGGCTCGATGGTCGCGCCGGAGCTGGGGCGCATCGACCGGGCGCACGTGCTCGGCGTGCACGTCACCCAGCTCTTCTCGTTCCCCTCGGGCGACCCGGCCGAGTTCGCTGGGCTCTCCGAGGCGGACCAGGCCGCGCTCGAGCACCTTCAGTGGTTCTACGAGAACAAGTTCTCCTTCAACCAGGTGCACAGCCAGCAGCCGCAGACCCTGGCGTACGCGCTGACCGACAGCCCTGTCGGGCTGCTCGCCTGGAACGCGCAGCTCTTCGACGAGAGCCTGGACGTCGACTTCGTCCTGGCCAACGTGGCGCTCTACTGGTTCACCGGCACGGCCGCCTCGGCGATCCGCTTCTACTGGGAGGACGCGCACGCCGGCCCGGCGCCCACCGAGCCGACCACCGCGCCGACCGCGCTGGCCATGTTCCCCGGCGACTTCCAGTCCATCCGCCGCTTCGCCGATCGCGACCACGCGAACATCGTCCGGTGGACGGCGTACGAGACGGACGTCGACGGGCGGGGCGAGGTCGGCGGCCACTACGCCGCCCACCAAGCCACCGACGTGCTGGTCGGCGATGTCCGCGAATTCTTCGCCAGCCTGCGCTGACCCTGGTGCCGGCGGTTGGTGCCCGCCCCCGCGCGATGGGGGTGGGCACCAACGCGTCCGAGTTCGACCAAGATCTACCCTTGGTTCACGAAGCGGTAGCCTTGGTTCGTGCGAGTACGTGTTGAGCAGACCGCCTTACCGGGGATCGGGGTACGCCACGATCTGGTGACGGAGTCCGGACGCCGCTTGGGCGTGGTCTCCCACCGCAATGGCCGCCGTGATCTCGTCCTGTACGACCCTGACGACCCCGACTCCTGCCAGGCGGACATCCCCCTGACGGACGACGAGGCGGAGGCGCTGGCCGACATCCTCGGCGCATCGCTGATGCTCGGTCAGCTCTCCGGGCTGCGTGAGCAGGCTGCCGGGCTGCTCACCGAGCAGATCGCCATCACGGCGGGGTCGCGGTACGTCAACCGGAAGCTCGGCGACACCAAGGCGCGTACCCGCACCAGCGCCTCCATCGTGGCGGTGCTGCGTGACGGCGAGGTGATCGTCTCGCCGCTTCCCACCTTCCGTTTCGCGGCCGGTGACGTGGTGGTCGTGGTTGGGAACCGCAAGGGTCTCGACGGCGTGTCCGCCATCCTCGCCGACAGTGACCCGGACGGCTGAGGCGGATGCACGACTCCACCACACTGCTCGTCGAAGTAGGCGCGCTGCTGCTGTTGCTGGGTGTCCTCGGCCGGCTCAGCCGCCGGGTCGGGCTCTCCCCGATCCCCCTCTACCTGTTCGCCGGGCTGGCGTTCGGGCATGGTGGGTTGCTTCCGCTCGCCGCCAGCGAGGAGTTCTTCGCGGTCGGCGCCGAGATCGGCGTCATCCTGCTGCTGGTGATGCTCGGCCTGGAGTACTCAGCCAACGAGCTCGTCGGCAATCTCCGCTCGGCGGCCCCGGCCGGCCTGATCGACGGGCTGCTGAACGCGTTGCCCGGCGCGGCATTCGCCCTCCTGCTCGGCTGGGACTGGGTCGCCGCCCTGGTACTCGGCGGCATCACCTGGGTCTCCTCCTCCGGGGTGATCGCCAAGGTCCTCGCCGACCTGGGCCGACTCGGTAACCGGGAGACCCCGGTGATCCTCTCGGTCCTGGTCATCGAGGACCTGGCGATGGCGCTCTACCTGCCGCTGGTCACCGCCGTGCTGCAGGGCGCCGGTCTGCTCGGCGGCAGCATCGCGCTCACCATCGCGGTGGGCACCGTGCTGGTCGTGCTGGTGGTCGCCATCCGGTACGGCCACCTGATCTCGTCCGCTCTGTCCGCAAAGGATCCGGAGGCGCTGCTCCTCGGCGTACTCGGTCTGACCCTGCTGATCGCCGGCGTCGCAGCGAAGCTGCAGGTGTCGGCGGCGGTCGGCGCGTTCCTGGTCGGTATCGCGCTCTCCGGTCCGGTGGCGCACCACGCGACCGAGCTGCTCTCGCCGCTGCGCGACCTGTTCGCCGCGGTGTTCTTCGTCTTCTTCGGCCTGGTCACCGACCCACGGGACATCCCCCCGGTGCTGTTGCCGGCGCTCGCGTTGGCCGTGGTCACCATGGCGACCAAGACGCTGACCGGCTACCTCGCGGCCCGCCGGGTCGGCATCGCCGAACCTGGTCGTTGGCGGACCGGCCTCGCACTCGTACCCCGGGGTGAGTTCTCCATCGTCATCGCCGGGCTCGCGGTGGCCGCCGGGAGCGTCGAGCCGCGGTTGGCTGCGCTGGCCGCGACGTACGTCCTGATCACCGTGGTGACCGGGCCGATGCTGGCCCGGTTGCCGGACTTCCCGTGGTTCAAGCGGTGGCTGCGCAACCGCGCCGCGGCCCAGCGGCGGGACCAGATACCGGTCGGCGACTGACCTTCTGCCGTCGCTGCCGTGGCCCGAACCGCGCGGCAGCGACGGCGTCGGGGTGCGCCCAACCGTCCGGTCGACCCGGCCAGGCCAACGGGTTGCCGAATTGCCGCCCGCAGGTACTTCCGCAGCACCCGGCGGCGGGTTACCGTTTCGCCCCAGCAGCCACGGTCCGCAGGTGGTCAGTGCCATCGCGGGCGAAAGCGGAAGGTTGGCCGGTGAGCGTGCAAGAGTCGACGTTCCACGGCTTCGCCAACCCCGTCGATCCGACTCCGGCGGAGTTGCGAGCTTGGGCGTACCAGCCCAATTCTGTGCCGTTGGCTTCCATGCCACCCGACTGGGACCTACTGGTCTCCGGTGACCGGCTGGTGCTGACGCTCTTCGAGTTGGCGATGGACACCACCTGTCCGGCCCGTCGCTTCGCCCTGCACTGCCTCTACATCTACGCGGCCGACGGCATCCGGACCAACTTCCGCGCACACCCGAAGCGCCGCTTCCGCAAGCTGGTCGAGCAGGCCGAGCGCGACGGCGACGAACTGATGAAGGTCTGGGCGCACAACGGCCGGGTGCTGCTGGCCCGACCGGATCTCTTCGTCTACCGGGACTGGTGCGAAGGCGGCCTGGTCCGCGAAAACCGCCGCCTGGGCTGACCCGCCGCCCCTCCTCGTCGCCGCCCCTCCTCGCCGCCGCCGCCCCTCCTCGCCGCCGCCGCCCCTCCTCGCCGCCGCCGCCCCTCCTCGCCGCCGCCGCCCCTCCTCGCCGCCGCCGCCCCGCCCTCGCCGCCCGCCGCCCCTCCCCGTCGATCTAGGGGAAATCCTCGTCGATGGATCTCGGCGCACGGCGATATGCCCTAGATCGACGGGGCGGGGGCGCGGGGGCGGGGCGGAGGCGGGGCGGGGGCGGAGCGGGGGGCGGGGGGACAGGCGGCGGGGCGGGCGGCGTTGTATGCGAACGGGCCGGGACCCCCCGTGGGTCCCGGCCCGCACGTCGGTTACCGGTCAGTCCTGCTTCCGCTGGGCTTCGGCTCGGCCCTGGTCGACGCCGTGGTCGACCTGGTCGGCGAACCGCCCTTCGATGATCCGATCCCGGAAGCTTCCCTCGGTCACCTTCTCGAACTTCGCGCGGACGGTGTTCGCCAGGTTTTCCAGCCGCTCCTCGGTCTGCTGGGCGACCTTCTTCGCCGGCTCCGTCATCGCTCCCCCTCGCCCATGCCGTAAGTCCGGATTGAGCTAATAGGACCCGTATCGACAGGCTAACGGAAGCGGCCCGGCCCGCGCCGGAAAATCCGGTGCAGGGCCGGGCCGAAGGATCGGAACCGGGTGAGCGACGGGTCAGCGGTCGGGCATCCGGCGGGGCCGCCAGACCACCAGCGCCGTGGAGGTGCGGTTGGTCGGCACCAGATCACGGCCCGGGAAGCGGGCCAACGACTCCAGTTCGGCCACCCGGCGGTACGCGGCGTCCAGCTCCGCCTCCAGCCGGGCCACCCGCTGCTGCGCCTGTTCCAGTAGCCGCTCCAGCCCGATGATCCGCTTGACTCCGGCCAGGTTGATCCCGTCATCCTGGCTGAGTCGCTGCACCTCGCGCAGCAGCACCACGTCGCGGACGCTGTACCGGCGCCCACCGCCGGTCGCCCGACCGGGCTGCACGAGCCCCAGCCGGTCGTACTGGCGCAGGGTCTGTGGATGCATCCCCGCCATGCGTGCCGCGACCGAGATCATCAGCACCTTGGCCTCGTAGGCAGGGTCACCCGAACCGAGGAACTCGCCCGACATCCCGCTCACCTCCGCGTCCATCCCACCGGACTAACTAAACCGACGTACCCGTGCGTCGAGATGTTCCCGTGCCGCCGGCGAACTCTGCTCCGCGAACGACTCCAGCGCAGCCCGCGCCTCGTCGGAGACCTGGGCCGGCACCACCACGTCGAGCGTGACCAGCAGATCACCGGCCTGCCCGTCGCGGCGGACCACGCCCTTGCCCCGGGCCCGCAGCACCCGACCGCTCGGCGTACCCGGCGGGACCCGCAGGGTCACCGCGCCGTCGAGCGTGGGCACCCGCAGGTCCGTGCCGAGCACGGCCTCCGCGAAGGTCACCGGCACGGTCAGCGTCAGGTCGTCGCCGGTACGCCCGAACAGCTCGTCCGGCCGGACCTTGACGTGCACGAACAGGTCACCGGTCGGACCGCCACGCTCACCCGGCTCGCCCCGCCCCGCCAGCCGGATCCGCTGACCGTCGGCCACGCCGGCCGGGAAGCGCACATTCATCGTGCGGGTCTTGGTGACCCCGCCACTGCCGTGGCACTCGGGGCACTTCTCCTCGACCACAGTGCCGACGCCCTGGCAGGCGCGGCACGGCTCGGAGAAGCTGAACGAGCCCTGATTGCGGGTGGTCACACCGGCACCGTGGCAGACCGGGCAGGTACGCGGCTGGGTGCCGGGCTTGGCACCGTTGCCGTGACACGTGTCGCAGACACCCGGAGCGCGCAGCGTCAGCGGCAGGGTCACGCCGCGTACCGCGTCGCCGAAGTCCAACGCGACTTCGGTCTCCACGTCCCGGCCCCGGGCCGGACCGCGTGGAGCGGCCTGGCCGCCGGCCGATCCGCCGGAGAAGATCGAGCTGAACAGGTCCTGGAAGCCCGCCCCGCCGAAGCGGCGGTCACCGCCCCCGGCGCCACCGCCGAACATGTCGGAGACGTCGAAGGGCACGCCGCCCTGACCCCCGCCCCGGGCGTTGCGCCGGAACGCACCCGAGCCGAACAGCGAGCGCATCTCGTCGTACTCCCGGCGGCGGCCGGTGTCCGACAACACGTTGTACGCCTCGGACGCGGCCTTGAACCGCTCCTCGGCCTTCGGGTCGCCCGGGTTGTGGTCCGGGTGCGACTCCCGGGCCAGCTTGCGGTACGCCTTCTTGATGTCGTCCGCGGAGGCGGCCTTGTCCACGCCGAGCACGGCGTAGAAGTCCTTCTCGAGCCAGTCCTTCGAACTCACCGGTCCACCCCCTTCCGACCTTCGCGGGCCGGCCGTCCCGCCCACCGCGACACGGCGGACGGGACGGCCCGGTCACCGTCTGGCACTATTCCGGATCCGCGACCGCGACCAGCGCGGGCCGCAGCAGCCGCTCACCGAGCTGGTAGCCGCGCCGCATGACCTGCACGCAGGTCGGCTCGCTGACCTCGGCCGAGGTCTGGTGCGCGACCGCCTCGTGCCGGGTCGGGTCGAACGGGTCGCCCTGCTCGCCGAACGGGTTCAGGCCGAACTTGCCCAGCGCGGTGGTGAGCTGTTCCGCCACCGTGCCGAACGGCCCGACCAGGTCGCCGTGTTCCCGGGCCCGGTCCAGGTCGTCGAGGATCGGCAGCAGCGCGGCCAGCACCGAGCCGGTCGCCTGCTCCTGCACCAGGCTGCGGTCCCGGTCCACCCGCTTGCGGTAGTTGGCGTACTCCGCCGACACCCGCTGCAGGTCCCTGGTCCGCTCGTCCAGCTCGGCCCGGAGCGCCTGCAGCTCCGCGCCGAGCGACGTGCCGTTGCCGCCGCCGTCCACCGGCTGCGCCGGGGCGTCGACCACCGCCGGACCGGACGGCTCCGGCCCGTCGGTCGAGTTGACCTCGGCCTCGATCTCGTCGACCACGATCTCGGCGTCCTCGACCAGACCCTCGGCCGGGACGTCGATCTCGGCGTCGGCGGCAACGCCCTCGGGCTCCGAGGTGTCACTGATCTTGCGCTTGTTGCGGATGACGACCCGCTCCCTGTCGCCGGTGGCCGGCTCGGTGGGCGCGGAGCCACCCGGCGCCGACCCGGTGTCGCCCGGGTCGGCGACTCGTGGCTTCTGCGTCATGCGGCTACCTCATCCCCTTCGCCGTGGACACGTGCCGGAGGCCGACGGTCACTTCTTGCCGTCCTCGTCCACGATCTCCGCGTCGACCACGTCGTCGGCGCCACCGGCGGCGCCGGCCTGCGGACCGGTCGATCCGGTCGCACCCGGGCCGGCCTGGTCACCCGGCTCCTGGCCCTGCTCGGCCTGCTGCGAGTAGAGCAGCGAACCGGCCTCCTGGGAGACCTGCGCCAGCCGCTCGTGCGCCGACTTGATCTTCTCGATGTCCTGGCCACCGAGGGCGCCGCGCAGCTCGCCGAGCGCCTCGTTGAGCTTCTCCCGGTTCTCGCTGGGCAGCTTGTCGCCGCTCTCGGCGAGGAACTTCTCGGTCTGCCACTGGAGCGCCTCGGCCACGTTGCGGGTCTCGGCGTCGTCGCGGCGACGCTTGTCCTCCTCCGCGTGCTCCTCGGCGTCCCGGCGCATGCGCTCGATGTCGTCCTTCGGCAGCGACGAGCCGCCGGTGATCGTCATCTTCTGTTCCTTGCCGGTGCCCAGGTCCTTGGCGTGCACGTTGACGATGCCGTTGGCGTCGATGTCGAAGGCGACCTCGATCTGCGGCACGCCGCGCGGCGCCGGCGGGAGGCCGGTCAGCTCGAAGGTGCCGAGCTTCTTGTTGTAGGCCGCGATCTCCCGCTCACCCTGGAAGACCTGGATCAGCACCGACGGCTGGTTGTCGTCCGCCGTGGTGAAGACCTCGGAGCGCTTGGTCGGGATCGTGGTGTTGCGCTCGATCAGCTTGGTGAAGATGCCGCCCTTGGTCTCGATGCCCAGGCTCAGCGGGGTCACGTCGAGCAGCAGGACGTCCTTGACCTCACCCTTGAGCACACCGGCCTGCAGGGCGGCGCCGACGGCGACGACCTCGTCCGGGTTGACGCCCTTGTTCGGGTCCCGGCCGGTGAGCTGCTTGACCAGATCGGTGACGGCGGGCATCCGGGTCGAGCCGCCGACCAGGATGACGTGCTCGACGTCGGAGATCTTGATCCCGGCGTCCTTCACGGCCTGCTCGAACGGGCCCTTGCAGCGGTCCAGCAGGTCCTGCGTCATCCGCTGGAACTCGGCGCGGCTGAGCGTCACGTCCAGGTGCAGCGGGCCGGCCGAGCCGGCCGTGATGTACGGCAGGTTGATGTTGGTGGTGGTGGCGGCGGACAGCTCGATCTTGGCCTTCTCGGCGGCCTCACGGAGCCGCTGCAGGGCCATCTTGTCCTGACCCAGGTCGATGCCGTGCTCACCACGGAACGTCTTCACCAGGTGGTCGATGATCCGCTGGTCCCAGTCGTCGCCGCCGAGGTGGTTGTCACCGCTGGTCGACTTGACCTCGATGACGCCCTCGGCGAGCTCGAGCAGCGACACGTCGAAGGTGCCACCGCCGAGGTCGAAGACCAGGACGGTCTGCTCCTTGGAGCCCTTGTCCAGCCCGTACGCCAGGGCGGCGGCGGTCGGCTCGTTGACGATCCGCAGCACGTTGAAGCCGGCGATCTCACCGGCCTCCTTGGTGGCCTGGCGCTGGCTGTCGTTGAAGTAGGCCGGAACGGTGATCACCGCGTCGGTGATCTGCTCGCCCAGGTACGCCTCGGCGTCCCGCTTGAGCTTCATCAGGGTCCTGGCCGAGATCTCCTGCGGGGTGTACTTCTTGCCGTCGATGTCGACGGACCAGTTCGTGCCGACCTCGCGCTTGACCGACCGGATGGTCCGATCCGGGTTGGTCACTGCCTGGCGCTTGGCGACCTCACCGACGAGCACCTCGCCGTTACGGGCGAACGCGACGATCGACGGGGTCGTCCGCGAGCCCTCAGCGTTGGCGATGACGGTGGGCTCACCGCCCTCGAGAACGCTGACGCAGGAGTTCGTCGTGCCGAGGTCGATACCGACCGCACGTGCCATCTTCGCTTCCTCGCTTCGTAAGGTTGAGCAGGTGGCGGGCACCGCCCGCGTGCTGCTGGCGGGCGCCGCCCGCAGCGGGCCACACCACAAGTTGAGTGAACCGGACTCAATAGTGCCACGCTCCGGCGAATCGTCAAGTTGAGTTGAGCCAACCCGACGCAACCCACCCGTTATTACCGTCCGGTTGTCTTCCCTTGCATCGGTCGGGCACGCTTTAGCGGTGACGACGTCCGGCGATCCCGCCACCCGTTCCGGCGCGCCCGCCGTCGCAGCCCGCACCGGCCCGCCGGACGCCGCGGAGGAGCCGCCCGCCACCACCGGGGACGACACCCTTCCGGGTGCGCTGGCGGGCCTCCGGGCGGCGATCGGTGCGACCCGGTATCCGCTCGCGCTGCCCTCCGCCCAGCAGGCTCGGCACGCGGCCACGACTATCACCGACCAGCTCGACGACTATCTGCTGCCCCGCCTCGCCCGGCTCGACGCCCCGCTGCTCGTGGTGGTCGGCGGCTCGACCGGCGCGGGCAAGTCGACCCTGGTCAACAGCCTGGTCAAGGCCCGGGTGAGCGCGGCCGGCGTGCTCCGGCCGACCACCCGCTCGCCGGTGCTGGTCTGCAACCCGGCCGACTCCACCTGGTTCCGCCAGGGCGATCTGCTGCCCGGCTTGACCCGCACCACCGAGCCGAGCGACGACCCGCACGCCCTGCACCTGGTCACCGCCCCGGCCCTGCCCCCCGGGCTGGCCTTCCTCGACGCTCCGGACATCGACTCGGTGGTCGACGCCAACCGGGCGCTCGCCGGCCAGTTGCTGGCCGCCGCCGACCTCTGGCTCTTCGTCACCACCGCCGCCCGGTACGCCGACGCGGTGCCCTGGGGGCTGCTGCGCAGCGCCCGGGCCCGGGGCGCGGTGATCGCCATGGTGCTGGACCGGGTGCCCCCGGAGGCCAGTGACGAGATCGCCGCGCACCTGGCCGAGATGCTCGCCGAGCAGGACCTGGGCCGGGCGCCGTTGTTCGTGCTGCCGGAGACCTGGGTCGACGGTCAGGGGCTGCTGCCCGAGCGGGTCACGGCACCGCTGGCCGACTGGTTCGCCCGGCTCGCCGCCGACGTCGACGCCCGGGCCGCCGTCGTCCGGCAGACCCTGGACGGCGCGCTCGCCGCGTTGCACCCGGCCATCGAGGAGTTGGCCGACGCCGCGGACGAGCAGGTCGCCGCCGCCGACGGGCTGGACGAGCGGGTCCGGGCCTCCTACCGGGGCGCGGAACGGATCATCGAGCAGGGCCTCCAGGACGGCCGGCTGCTCCGCGGCGAGGTGCTCGCCCGCTGGCAGGAGTTCGTCGGCACCGGCGAGTTCTTCCGCACCCTGGAGGCACGGATCGGGCGACTGCGGGACCGGGTCGTGGCCGCCGTCACGGGCCGGCCGGCACCGGCCACCGAGCTGCGCAACGCCATCGAGTCGCAGTTGGTCAC
The DNA here is from genome assembly GCF_036906815.1 of Micromonospora sp. CPCC 205539. NCBI lineage: Bacteria > Bacillati > Actinomycetota > Actinomycetes > Micromonosporales > Micromonosporaceae > Micromonospora > Micromonospora sp. CPCC 205539. The sequence goes on from NZ_JBAKHW010000004.1 coordinate 180,760, forward strand.
GCTGCTGCGCGGGGTGGCTTCCGAGGCCGCCGAGGGCGCGTACACGGCGTGGAAGGCACATCCGGCGGGTGCCGGGCTGCTCGAGCCTGCGCTCGCCCACCCGAGCGACGACCTGCCCGACCGCGCCGAACGGCTGGTCCGGGACTGGCAGCGCGGCGTGCTGGAGCTGGTCCGGGTCGAGGGCGGCGACAAGCGGTTCGTGGCCCGCACCGCCGCGTACGCGGTGAACGCCACCGGGCTGGCCGTGATGGTGGCCGTGTTCGCGTCCACCGCGTTCATCCCGACCGGGCTCGAGGTGGCTGCGGGAGCGGGCACCACGGTCGCCGCCCAGGCGGTGCTCCAGGCGATCTTCGGTGACCAGGCGGTGCGTACCCTCGCCATCAAGGCCCGTGTCGACCTGCTGGACCGGGTGCGGACGCTGCTCGACGCGGAGGCCGCCCGCTACCTGGACCGCACCGCTGACGCCCGGCCCGCCGCGGACGCCGCCACGGGGCTGCGGTGGGCCGCCGGCCGGGTCGAGGTGGCCCGGCACCGCAGTGGCCTCGCCACCGGCGACGAGGAGGTCCGGTGACCAACATCACCGGTCGGGTTCGCGAGGCGTTCCGCGGTGACCAGCGGATCGATCCCGACGCGCTGATCGCCCGGTTGGAGGCGGTACGCCGGTTCCTGACCGCTGCGGACGGCCTGCTGCCGGACGCCGATCTGGTGCCCGCGCACACGCTGGTCGAGCGGGCCGGCACCCGACTCGCGCTGTCCCGGGACCACACCGTGGTCGCCCTGGCCGGCGCCACCGGCAGCGGCAAGTCCAGCCTGTTCAACGCGCTGGCCCGACTGGAGCTCTCGCCGGTCGGGGTGCGCCGGCCCACCACCGGTGTCACGCACGCGTGCGTGTGGGGGGCGCTGGAGGGCGCCAGCCGGCTGCTCGACTGGATCGGCGTACTGCCCCGGCACCGCTTCATCCGGGAGAGCGCGCTCGACGCGGACGACGAGAGCGCCCTGCACGGGCTGATCCTGCTCGACCTGCCCGACTTCGACTCGGTGCAGCGGTCCCACCGGCTGGAAGTGGACCGGCTGCTCGGCCTGGTCGACCAGGTGGTCTGGGTGGTCGACCCGCAGAAGTACGCCGACCGCGTGATCCACGAGAGCTACCTGCGTGAGTTCCACCGGCACCGGGACGTCACCCTGGTCGTGCTCAACCAGGCCGACCGGCTGCCCACGGCCGAGCTGCCCCGCGTCCTCGACGACCTGCGCCGGCTGCTCGACACGGACGGGCTGACCGGCGTACCGCTGCTGGCCACCACCGCCATCGACCCGGCCGGGATGGTCGGGCTGCGCACCGCGTTGGAGCGGACGGTCGCCGAGCGGCAGGCGGCGCTGCGCCGGCTCGCCGGTGACGTCGACACGGTGGTCGCCGGACTGGACGAACTGGTCGGTTCGGCCCGGCCGGCGGGCGGGCCGGACGACGCGGCCGTCGGCGTGCTGAACCGGGCGTTGGCCGGTGTGGCCGGCGTGCCGGCGGTGACCGCGGCGGTGGAGCAGGCGTACCGGCACCGGGCCGGTGCGGTGACCGGTTGGCCGGTCGTCCGGGGCTGGCGACGGCTGCGGCCCGACCCGCTGCGTCGGCTGCACCTGCCCGGTCCGACCAGCGACCGGGCCGACCCGGCGGAGAGCCTGGTGGCGGCGACGTCGGTGCCGGACCCGACCGCTGCCCAGCGTTCGGCGCTCGGGCTCGCGATCCGCGCGGTGGCCGACCGGGCCGCCGCCGACCTGCCGGCCGCCTGGCCGGCCGCGGTGACCTCCGCCGCCCGGTCCCGCCTCGGCGACCTGCCGGACGCGCTGGACCGCGCGGTCGCCGGCACCGACCTCGGCCTGGGCGCTCGACCGCTCTGGTGGCGGCTGGTGGGCGGCGTGCAGTGGTTGCTCACCCTGGCCGCTCTGGTCGGGCTGGGCTGGCTGGTGCTCGGCTACGCGCTGCGGGCCCTCGGCCTGCCGGCACTGGACAACCCGATGGTCGGGCAGGTGCCGCTGCCCACCCTGCTGCTGCTCGGCGGCCTGCTGGCCGGGCTGTTGACCGCAACGCTGACCCGACCGGTGGTCCGCTGGGCGGCCCGCATGGCCCGGAGCCGCGCCGACCAGCGGCTGACGGCCGAGGTCGCCCAGGTGGGCGACGAGTACGTGCTCGCCCCGGTGCGGATCGTGCTGGGCTCGTACGCGCAGGCCCGCGACGCGCTCCGGGACGCCGCCCGCCGCTGACGCCCGCACGGCTCGCTACCGCTCTCGGTGCCCCCCGAGCGGCGTAGGGTCGGAGCATGGCCACGCCTCAGACCCCCTACGACGCGGTGCTGCACGCCGCACGCGACGTGACCAAGCTGGACTCCGCGCTGGACGCCGAGATGCTGGGCAGCGCACTGCTGGGCAGCGTCTACGCGATCGCGGAGACCGACCGCGACACCGCCGTCCGGCAGTTCGTCAGCGGGTTCCTCGTCGCCACCGCCCGCCGTCGGATCGCGGCGGCGACCACCATCCGGCAGGTCTTCGCCGCGCTCGTCCCGACCGCCGAGGGCACCGAGCGGGTGCGCCCGGGCAGCCAGGCTCCGGCCTGGGCGGGTCAGCTCGGCCGGGTGCACCTCACCGGCAGTTGGGCGTACGGCGACGTCTACGGCGACCAGACCTCCTACCTCGCCACCTTCGCCTACGACGACGCGGACGGCGGCCCCGAGCACGCGCTGGTGGCCCTGGTCGACCACAACATCGGGATCACCAAGGACGTCTTCATCGGCGGCCCGGCGGAACGGATCCTGGACCAGGTCCGGCAGATGTGCGCCGACGACGAGCTGACCTGGTTCCGCACCGAGGACCCGGCCCAGTTGCGCGGTGAGGTCGCCCGCCACCTCGCCGTCACCGACGACCTGGGCGAGTTGCCCGGCGAGGGCTCACTCGCCACCGACCGCGCGCTGGTCGGCGCCCGGCTGGCGGTCCTGCCCACCGCCGCCGGCCCCACCGGTCCGGCGGAGGTCGAGCCGCTCTCCGCCGCCGAACGCACCGATCTGGTCAGGCGGTTCCTGGCCGCGCCGGAGGCCGCCCGCTTCGGGCTGGACGCCGTCGACGGCGCGGAGTTGGCGTCACTGCACTTCTGCCTGAGCCTGCTGCTGGACCACTCGGCGACGTTCCCGGACGCTGACCCGATGCGGTGGAGCCCGGCGGTCTCCGGGCTCTTCCTGCTCGACTGGGTGCACCGCCGTGCCGTCCTGGACATGGACGACGCGGCGATGCTGCCCCGGGTGCTGCGCGCCTGGGCCCGGTACGCGTCGCGCCAGCGCGGGCTGCCCGAGGCGGCCGCGGCGCGGACCGACGAGGCAATCGAGGAGATGGTGCCGGAGTTCGCCCGGCTCTATTCGACCGGTGAGCGGCGCAGCCCGGCCACGGCCGCGGTGGCCCAACTCATGGCCGACGGGGTGGATCCGGACGACCCGGCCGCGCTGGACGCCTGGATCGAGGCGAACCGGCACCGCCTCGCCGACGACGGCGCCTGACGACGTGCCGGCCGGGCGGCACCTCGCCGTCCGGCCGGGCTCAGGCTGTCAGCGCAGCAGGCCGAAGACCACCCCGGCGATCAGTGCCCCGAGCACGCCGCCGGTCAGCACCTGCGCCACGGTGTGATCCCGCAGCCGGACCCGGGACCAGCCGACCACGGCCAGCAGCGGCGCGGCGACGAGCAGCAGGCTCCCGAAGGTCAGCACCAGGATGACGAGCGCGCCGCCGGCCACCGCCGAGTGGATCGACATCTTCCACCAGTGACTCACCGACACGGCGACCACCAGGCCGACCAACCCGGCCACCGCCAGCGCCAGCACCGGCCGGGGCGCGTCGAGCACCGCCAGCAGGGCCAACCCGGCGGCGACCGAGCCGAGGCCGACCAGCAGCGGCGCGCGGCGCTGCTCCCGCCGGCCGACGTGGTGGTCGGTGAGCCGACCGCGGCGCACCCCACCGACGATGTAGGCGAACGGGATGCCGGTGACGAAGAACGCGGCCAGCAGCCCCCAGGCCAGGCCGCGACCCCGTGAACTGTGCCAACCCACCGTGACCATCAGCAGCGACACCAGTACGGCCGGCGCCGTCAGCTCGGTGACCAGCCGGGCGATTCGCTGCCCCGGGCCGGGCCGGGTGGTGACCGGGCGGAGTTCCGCACCGCCGCCCACGCCACCCCCTCCGGTACGCGCCTACCGCCGATCACCGCGTCGGCCGTGCCTGATCGTCACCGTACCGCCGGAGTCGCCGTGGGGTGCTCGGGTCCGGGCAGCGGCGAGGGGGTGGTCGTGGGCGTCGGCGGGTCGGCGGGGGTAGTCGGAGCGGGCGGCGGCGTCGGGGCGAGCGTGCGGGGCCGGCTGGTCGGCGCGTCCGGGGTGGTGGACGGTGGAGGTGCGGTGGGCGGCACGGACCGGGTGGCGGTCGGCTCGGCGGTCGCGGTTGCGGAATCGGTTGCGGTCGGCGTCGCCGGATCGGTCTGGGTCGGGGTCGGGGTTGGGGTCGGGTCTGGCGAGCCGGTCGGGGACGGCACCGGCGACGGGCGCGGCGAGGGCGCTGCCGGCGGGGTGCTCCGGGTGGGTCGAGGCGCTGGTGGCGGGGGCACCTCCCAGCGGGCCGGCCACGGGTCCACCGCGGTCGGCTCGGGCCCGAGCGGCTCCGAAGCGCGTCGGGGAGCGGCGGGCAGCCACTCGGCCGTCGCGGTCGGGCCGACGCCGGGCGTACCGGGTGGAGAAAGCGCCGGCTGGCTGGTCATCGGCAGCGGGATCACCACCGGGCCGACCGACGGGGTCGGGAGAAACGGGGTGCTGGTGTCCGGCAGCGCGGTGCTGCCCGGCGTGGCCGAGCCCGCGCTGATCGCCGCGAGGATGGGCATCGAGGCGGTGCCGGCCAACAGGGCGACGGTGAGCAGGTAGCCGCGGGAGGGGCCGCCGACCCCGGGGGCGCGGTGCACGCCGACCACGCGGCGGTAGCCGCCTGCGGACCGGTGTCGACCGAGCGCCGGTGTGCCGGGACCGTCACCTGGCTCGTCCACCGCACACCCCTTGTCGTCGGTCGTCTGAGCGCCACAGAGCGCCGCCGGCGGGTGAATGCCGGCAAATCACCTGATCGGCGCGATCCTGCGGTAATCAGCCTCGCCCAGTTACCGTCCGTCAGCCAACCTCCACCGCGTGTCGACACGCGATCAAGACCGAACGGTGACGAACCATCGCCGAACGCCCGGTGATGGCGAGCCGACACGATGACGACAAACATCGTCAAATGGTGGGCGGTCGGAACGTGGGGCGGGCGTACTGTGGGCCGCCTCACCTGCTCTGCGAATATGGAGCACGACGGCAACGCAGCCGCGACCTCCGCGCACCCTCGCGGCAGGCGCGGTTGAGCGCCGGCGCTCCCGAACCGGGTTCGGCCAGAATCCGGCTCACGCCGCGCGGCAACCCCCACCGGGGCTAGGCGCGGCCGCCAGGAACCGGTCCGGCAGCAGCCGGACAGGCGCACGAGTTGCGCGCGGCCGGGTGACCCCCCGGTGCCGACGCAGACACGACAGGGAGAGACGGATGGCAAAGGGCGACCCCGGGGGCACCACCCGCAGCAAGCGGGCGGCTCCCCGCTCCAGGAAGGGCGCGGCCGGCGACCCCGGGCTGGTGCAGCTGCTCACCCCCGAAGGCGAACGGATCGAGAGCGCCACCGGGCCGGACGGCACCGAGTACCGCGTCGACTTCACCGACGAGGAGTACCGCGGGCTCTACCGCGATCTGGTGCTGGTCCGCAAGCTGGACGCCGAGGCGACCGCACTCCAGCGCCAGGGCGAGCTTGGCCTCTGGGCCAGCCTGCTCGGCCAGGAAGCCGCGCAGGTCGGCTCGGGGCGGGCGCTGCGGACGCAGGACATGGCCTTCCCGACCTACCGGGAGCACGGCGTCCTCTACTGCCGGGGCATCGACCCGATCATGCCGCTCGGCCTGTTCCGCGGCGTCGACCAGGGCGGCTGGGACCCGAACGAGTTCAAGTTCAACATGTACACGATCGTCATCGGCGCGCAGACCCTGCACGCGACCGGCTACGCCATGGGCATCACCATGGACGGCAAGACCGGCACCGACGACGGTGAGGCCGCGATCGCCTACTTCGGCGACGGCGCCACCAGCCAGGGCGACGTGAACGAGGCGTTCGTCTGGGCGAGCGTGTTCAACGCGCCGCTGGTCTTCTTCTGCCAGAACAACCAGTACGCGATCTCCGAGCCGCTGGAGCGGCAGACCCGCGTCCCGCTCTACCAGCGGGCCGCCGGCTTCGGCTTCCCCGGCGTACGGGTGGACGGCAACGACGTGCTGGCCTCGTACGCGGTCACCCGCACGGCGCTGGACAACGCCCGGCACGGGCAGGGCCCGAGCCTGATCGAGGCGTACACCTACCGGATGGGCGCACACACCACCTCGGACGACCCGACCCGCTACCGGATCGCCAGCGAGGTCGAGGCGTGGAAGGCCAAGGACCCGATCATCCGGGTCAAGGCCTTCCTGGAGAAGCAGCAGATCGCCGACGCGGCCTTCTTCGCCGAGGTCGACGAGCAGGCCCGCCGCGAGTCGGTGCACCTGCGCGAGCGGGTGCTCGACATGCCCAACCCGGAGCCGGTGTCGATGTTCGACCACGTCTACCCGAACGGGTCTCCGCTGCTCGACGAGCAGCGCGCGAAGTTCAGCCGCTACATGGAGTCGTTCGAAGGGAGCGCCCACTGATGGCCACGGAGACGCTCACTCTCGGCAAGGCTCTCAACACCGGCCTGCGCCGCGCCCTGGAGAACGACCCCAAGGTCATCATCATGGGCGAGGACGTCGGCAAGCTCGGCGGCGTCTTCCGGATCACCGACGGGCTGCAGAAGGACTTCGGCGACCAGCGGGTGATCGACACCCCGCTGGCCGAGTCCGGCATCATCGGCACCGCCGTGGGTCTGGCCATCCGCGGCTACCGGCCGATCTGCGAGATCCAGTTCGACGGTTTCGTCTACCCCGCGTACGACCAGATCGTGTCGCAGGTGGCGAAGATGCACTACCGCTCGGGCGGCAAGCTCAGCATCCCGATGGTGATCCGGATCCCGTTCGGTGGTGGCATCGGCGCGGTCGAGCACCACTCCGAGTCGCCGGAGGCGTACTTCGCGCACACCGCCGGCCTGAAGGTGGTGTCCTGCTCCAACCCGCAGGACGCGTACGTGATGATCCAGCAGGCCATCGCCTCGGACGACCCGATCGTCTTCCTGGAGCCCAAGCGGCGCTACTGGGAGAAGGGGCAGGTCGACCTGGACGCGCCGCTGTCCGACGCGTACCCGCTGCACTCGGCCCGGGTGGTCCGGCCCGGCACCGACGCCACCGTGCTCGCGTACGGCCCGATGGTGCGCACCTGCCTGGACGCGGCGACGGCCGCTGCCGAGGACGGCCGGGAGCTGGAGGTCATCGACCTGCGCTCGCTCTCGCCGCTGGACCTGTCCGCGGCGTACGAGTCGGTGAAGCGCACCGGCCGCGCGGTGGTGGTGCACGAGGCGCCGTCCAACATCGGCCTCGGCGCCGAACTGGCCGCGCGGATCACCGAGGAGTGCTTCTACTCCCTGGAGTCCCCGGTGCTGCGGGTGACCGGCTACGACACCCCCTACCCGGCCTCCCGGGTGGAGGAGGAGTACCTGCCCGATCTCGACCGGGTGCTCGACGCCGTCGACCGCACCTTCGGCTGGTGAGCGACATGTCCCGGATCAAGACGTTCAACCTGCCCGACCTGGGCGAAGGGCTGACCGAGGGCGAGATCCTGGCCTGGCTGGTGAAGGTCGGCGACACGATCGAGCTGAACCAGCCGATCGTCGAGGTGGAGACGGCGAAGGCGGCCGTGGAGATCCCGGCGAAGTGGGCCGGCCAGGTGCAGGCGATCCACCACCCGGAGGGCACCACGGTCGAGGTCGGTGCGCCGATCATCGCGATCGACACCGACCCGGGCGCCGGCCCGCTGGAGGCGCCGTCGACCACGGCCACGCCCTCTGGCGACCTGCCCACCCCGTCGGCTGCCTCGCTGGCCGCCGTGCAGGTGGCGCCGGCCGAGGGCATGGTCGAGCCGGGCCTGATCGGCGGCCCGGCTCCGGGTGGACGGACGGCGGTGCTGGTCGGCTACGGCCCGCGTACGACGGCCGCGAAGCGCCGCCCCCGCAAGGGTGCGGCCCCGGCGCCGGCGGCGGTTGTGGTGGCTGACAAGCCCGCCGCCACTCCCACGATTCCGGCACCGCAGGGCCCGGGTCGCAGCAACGGGGCGACCGGCGGACTGGTGCTGGCCAAGCCGCCGGTGCGCAAGCTCGCCAAGGACCTCGGCGTCGACCTGGGCACGCTGACCGGGTCGGGCCCGCTGGGCTCGATCACCCGGGAGGACGTGCAGCGGGTGGCGAGCGGGGCCGCGGTGGCCGAACCACCGACGGTGACGTCGGTGGCCACGAGCGCCACGAGCGCCGCGAGCTTCGGCGCGGACCGCGAGCAGCGCATCCCGGTCAAGGGGGTACGCAAGCTCACCGCCGAGAACATGTCCCGCTCGGCGTTCAGCGCCCCGCACGTGACGGAGTTCCTGACCGTGGACGTGACCCGGGCGATGAAGGCTCTGGACCGGCTGCGCGGCCGGCGGGAGTGGCGCGACGTCCGGGTCTCGCCGCTGCTGCTGGTGGCGAAGGCCGTGCTGCTGGCGGTCGAGCGTCACCCGATGGTCAACTCGACCTGGGCGGGCGACGAGATCGTGGTCAAGGAGTACGTCAACCTCGGCATCGCGGCCGCGACCGAACGTGGCCTGATCGTGCCGAACATCAAGGACGCCGGGCGGCTCTCCCTGCGGGAGTTGGCGGACGCGATGACCGGCCTCGTGCAGACGGCGAAGTCGGGGCGCACCTCGCCGGCGGACATGTCCGGCGGCACCCTGACCATCACGAACGTCGGGGTCTTCGGGGTGGACACCGGTACGCCGATCCTGCCGCCGGGCGAGTCGGCGATCCTGGCCTTCGGCGCGGTCCGGGAGATGCCCTGGGTGCACAAGGGCAAGGTCAAGGCACGCCAGGTCACCACGTTGGGTCTGAGCTTCGACCACCGGATCGTCGACGGTGAGCTGGGCTCGAAGTTCCTCCGCGACATCGGCGACTTCCTCGCCGATCCGGAGGCGGCGCTGCTCGCCTGGACCTGATCGTCCTGACGCCAGCCACGGCCGGTGTGCCACGGGTAAACGCCCGGCACACCGGCCGTGTCCGTTGGGCGACGAAACCATCGCCGGAGATGCCTGTTGACCTTTGATTGTTAGGCAGGTGTCTCAGCTCACCTAATAATCGATGGAAGTTGCCCGGGTTCTGCGGTTGAATAGACACATCAGGGGCTGACAACCGAATAGCCAGGGGGACCCACCAATGAGCATGATCGAGCGAATCCGCAACCACCGCGACGCCACCCGCCGCGCCCGTGCCATCGAGCACGCGCTGCGCTCCGCGAACTCGCCGGCGGTCCGCGAGGAACTCCTCGTCATCGCCCAGCGTCACATGAGCTGACGCTCCACAACTTCTCTCACCTCCTCCAGATCGATGGCCCATCCGGTTCGCCGGCTGGGCCATCGGCGTTTCGCCACCTCTTGACACCGGGATTCCGCCCCGCCGCAGCGCCCGGTACGGTGGGCTTCGGTCGTCGCCCGCGGCCGGCGTACGGGCCGAGCCGATAGAAGCTGCTCGACACCGACCGACAACGCGGAGTGACGGCCGGTGCTCCTTGGACGCCCCGCGCGGCCACCGGATACGGTGCGGGGAGCCGGCACGGCCGGTACGCCGGCGACGCCGGCAGCCATGCCGAGGAGACCGATCGGCACCGGCGGCCGACATGTGATGGAGGAGGCGCACCCATGACGTCCGAGGGCCCGCACCGCCCCGGCCAAGAGCCGGACGAGGTGTCACCGGGCGCCGGCGGACCGGCGCCGTACGGCGACCGCCCGGCGCAGCCGGACAACGGCTACAACGCCGACGGTCCCGACCTGGGCTGGGCACCCCCGCCGCCAGCGCGGCCAAATCCGACAGCACCGGCCTGGGCCACCCAGCCGGAGCAGCCGTCGACCACCGCCTGGGGTGCCGCGCCGCAGCCCGCCGAGCCGGCGCAGCCCTCGTGGGCTACCGGCGGTGGCGCGAGCGAGCCGCAGCAACCCGGCACCTGGCCCGGCAACGGTGGCACCCCGGATCAGGCGCAGCCTGCCCCGTGGGCCGCTCAGCAGCAGGGCTGGACGCCACCCGAGCAGGGCACCCCCTCCTGGACCCCCGCCGGGGAGCAACCCGACTGGGCGCAGACTCAGCCGGCCGCCCGGGGTGCCGCGCAGGTGCCGTCGGCCACCGCCGCCTGGCCGGCCCAGGACGACCCGGCCCGCTCCGGCGGCTGGACCACCGACTCCCCACAGGACGACCCGGCCCGCTCCGGCGGCTGGGGCGCGACGGCGCAGGCCAACTCACCTTCCGGTGACTGGCCCGGCGCGGAGTCGCAGCAGCCCGAGTCGGCGCAGGCCGCCGGCTGGGCCGCTGGCGCAGCTCAGCAGAACGACCCGGCCTCGTCCGGCGGCTGGGCGACCGGTGGCGCACCTCAGCAGAACGACCCGGCCTCGTCCGGTGGCTGGGCGACCGGTGGCGCAGCTCAGCAGAACGACCAGCCGGTGTGGACGCCGGCGGAGCAGTCCCAGTCCTGGGGCCAGGCCGCTGAGCAGGCCGAGCAGCCGGCACCCGGGTGGGGGCAGGCCGAGCCGGCCGCCGCCCGTGGCGCGGCCCAGGTGCCGGCGGCGAGCTGGACCGGCCAGGAGGACCCGGCCAGCTCCGGCGGGTGGGCCGCACAGCAGCAGGCACAGCCCGGTGGCTGGGGCGACGGTGCCGAGGCGAAGCAGGACGAGGCCGCACAGCCCACCTCCTGGGGTGGCGCTGAGGGCGGCCGCCCGCAGCAGCCGGACTGGGTGCTCCCGGCGCAGGACCAGCCGGCCGAGCCGGCGGGTTGGACGCCGCAGGAGTCGACCGGCAGCCCGGCGCGGGCCAGCGCCAGCGTGCCCGGCAGCGACGGCACGCCCGCATGGGCCGCCGCACCGGACAATGCGGCGCAGGGCAGCGGCGGCGTGCCGGCAGAAGTGCAGCCGTGGGCCGCCAGCGAGGCGTGGGGTCGTGCCGAGGCGGAATCCTCCGCGCAGCCCCGCGGCGGCTGGGAAGCCGACCGGGGCGAGGAGTCGCCGGTCTACCAGCCCGGTCCCGCACCGGGCATCTCGCCGGCCAACGCCGTTCCGCTGCCACCGCAGGAGCAGCGCGTGCCGGGTGCCAGCCTTGCCGCCGCCCCGCCGGCCGACTACGCGCCGCCGGCTCAGTATTCTCCGATCCCCGAGCAGCCCGCGTACGCCGAGCGGGAGAGCCCGGACTCCGCCACGCAGTACGAGGCGGAGCCGGCCGGTTGGGGTCGGGCCGAGGAGCCTGCGGCCGGTGCCCCGTCGGTGCCCGCCCCGCGTACCTCCCCGGAGTCCGGCGCGGGCCGCGTTGTCGTACCGATGCCGGAGGCCGAGTCGGCGGCCGGCGCGGTGGGCCGGGCCTCGGCGAGCGCGTCGGTGCCGCTGGCCAGCCGCGTGATGCCACCGACCGATCAGGCCATCCGTCCCTCCGGCGGGTCCACGGCCCAGCCCCGGGTGTACGGCCGGCCGGCCCGGTCCGAGTCGGACAACGAGCCCGAGCAGGCGGCACCAGAGGCGTTTCAGGCCGACCCTGGGCCGGCCGCCCCGGACTGGCAGACCAGCCTGGAACGCCAGGCCCAGCCGGACTGGCAGACCGGCCCCGATCGCCAGGCCCAGCCGGACTGGCAGAGCGGCCCGGAACGGCAGAGTGGCTCCGGTTGGGGCGAGTCCGCGGGCGAGCCGCGCTTCGACGACCGGCAGTCGGCCCCGAACGGGTTCGGTGAGGCGTCGCTGGCCGCGTCCGCGCCGCCGGCGTTCCCGCCCGGTGTGCCGTCGTTCGTCGACGCGCCGGGCAACAACCGGCCGGTGAACGGGGTCCGGCCGCAGGCCGGCGCCGAGCGCCCGGCCGACCCCTTCGGCGGCCCCGGTTCACCGTCCGCCGGTGCTGGCACCGTGCACGGCGCGCCGAGCTTCGGCGGCCCGGGTTTCGGCGGCGAGCCGGCCTCGGGTGGCGGTTTCCCGCCAGCCTTCCCGCCGGCGCCTCAGCAGCCCGCGCCGTCCTGGGGCCAGGAGCCCGGCGATTCGGACGAGGACCGGTTCGCCGCGTTCAAGCCGGACGCCGAGCCGAAGGTGGAGCCGCCGACGCCGAAGGTGCGCAACGGCCGGGTGCTGGCCGCGGTGCTGGTCGCCGCGGTGCTCATCCTGGCGGTGCCGCTCGGCCTGCTGATACTGCTCGGCAAGGTGGGCGACAAGGACGAGGCACCGTCCTTCGACCCGGCGGTCGGCACCTGCGTGAAGCAGTCCGGTCAGGGCGCCTCGGCGGCGGACTGCGGCGAGGCGGACGCGTTCACCGTGGTCTCCAAGGTGGACGCGAAGGACAAGTGCGCCGACGTCACCCAGCCGCACGTGGTGCTGCCCGGTGACGGCACCAACCGGGTGCTCTGCCTCAAGCCAGCCACCAAGTAGACCCGCCGTCGGCGGGGCCACGGATAACCGTGGCCCCGCCGACGTCATTGCACCCCTCCGACGGGCGGCGGGCCGGTGGTCAGGCACGATGGGGTCATGAGCGCACGAGTACGGGCCCCCGAGCTGCGCGGTCGGGGCTGGCTGAACACCGGTGGACGCGATCTCAAGCTCGCCGACCTGCGCGGCAAGATCGTCCTGGCGGATTTCTGGACCTTCTGCTGCATCAACTGCCTGCACGTGCTCGACGAGCTGCGCCCGCTGGAGGAGAAGTACGGCGACGTGCTCGTCGTGATCGGCGTGCACTCGCCGAAGTTCGAGCACGAGAAGGACGCCGACGCGCTGGCTGCGGCCGTGGAGCGGTACGGGGTGCACCACCCGGTGCTCGACGATCCCGAGCTCGACATGTGGCAGCAGTACGCGGCCCGGGCCTGGCCGACGCTCTCGGTGATCGACCCCGAGGGTTACGTGGTGGCCACGATGGCTGGCGAGGGCCACGCCGAAGGGTTGGCCCGGTTGATCGACGAGCTGATCGCCACCCATGAGGCCAAGGGCACCCTGCACCGGGGTGACGGCCCGTACGTCCCGCCACCCGCGCCGGAGACCGCGCTGCGCTTCCCGGGCAAGGCCGTACTCCTGTCGGACGGCAACCTGCTGGTCTCCGACTCGGCCCGGCAGTCCCTGGTCGAGCTGGGCCCGGACGGCGAGACGCCGGTGCGCCGGATCGGTTCGGGCGAGCGTGGTCGTGCCGACGGGCCGGCCGGTTCGGCGACCTTCTCCGAGCCGCAAGGACTCTGCCTGCTCCCCACGCACGTCGCCCAGGTGGCCGGCTACGACCTGGTGGTCGCCGACACGGTCAATCATCTGCTGCGCGGCGTACGTCTCTCCTCCGGCGAGGTGGTCACCGTGGCCGGCAGTGGCCGGCAGTGGCGTGCCGAGGTCGACGACCACGCGCACGACGCGCTCGCCGTGGACCTCTCCTCGCCGTGGGACCTGGCCTGGTACGACGACAAGCTGATCATCGCGATGGCTGGCATCCACCAGCTCTGGTGGTTTGACCCGATCAAGCGGACCGCCGGCATGTACGCCGGCACCACGGTCGAGGCGCTGCGCGACGGCCCGCTGGCCGAGGCGTGGATGGCCCAGCCGTCCGGCCTCTCCGTCTCCGCCGACGGCACCCGGCTCTGGATCGCCGACAGCGAGTCCAGCGCCGTCCGGTACGTCGAGAACGGCATCATGGGCACTGCGGTCGGGCAGGGCCTGTTCGACTTCGGTCACGTGGACGGGCCGGCGGAGTCGGCCCTGCTCCAGCACCCACTGGGGGTGTGCGCGCTGCCGGACGGCTCAGTGTTGATCGCCGACACCTACAACGGCGCGGTACGCCGCTTCGACCCGGCCACCGGTCAGGTGTCCACGGTCGCAGACGGCCTGGCCGAGCCGAGCGACCTGGTGCTCACCCCGGCCGGCGAGGTCCTGGTGGTGGAGTCCGCCGGACACCGGCTGACCCGGCTGGCCCCGGGTGCGTTGTCGGCGGCCGGTGCCAGCACGGTGGACGGCCCGCGGCACCGCACCGAGCGGAAGCCGACCGACGTGCCGGCGGGCGAGGTCATCCTGGACATCGTCTTCACCCCCGCGCCGGGGCAGAAACTGGACGACTCGTTCGGGCCGTCGACCCGGCTGGTGGTCACCGCGTCCCCGCCTGAGCTGCTGGTGGAGGGCGCCGGCACGGGCACCGAGCTGTCCCGCCGGCTGGTGGTCAACGATGACGTCACCGACGGGGTGCTCCAGGTGACCGCCCAGGCGGCGACCTGCGACGCCGACGTCGAGCACGCCGCCTGCCACCTCACCCGCCAGGACTGGGGCGTCCCGGTCCGGGTGGTCGACGGTGCCGCGTCCCGGCTTCCGCTGGTGCTGCGCGGCCTCGACGCCTAGCTCTCAGGCGAACGGGCTGAGGGGAACGCCGGCGTCGATCAGGGTCGCGCGGACAAGCTCGGTGGCGGAGACCGCGCCGGGGGTGTCCCCGTGCACGCAGATCGAGTCCACCGAGCAGGGTATGACGGTGCCGTCCACCGCCACCACGGTGCGTTCGGTGGCCATCCGTAGCGCGCGGGTGGCCACCTCGTCCGGGTCGGTGACCAACGCGCCGGTCGTGCCACGGGGCACCAAAGCCCCGTTGGGCAGGTAGCCGCGGTCGGCGAAGGCCTCGGCGACGACCGGCAGGCCCGCGCCGACGGCGAGCTGGGCGAGCATCGAGCCGGGCAGGCAGAGCACGGGCAGCTCGGGGTCGTGGCCGGTGACCGCGGCGACCACGGCCGCCGCCTGCGCCTCGTCGGTGCTGGCCGCGTGGTAGAGCGCACCGTGCGGCTTGAGGTAGCGCACCCGGGTGCGGAACAACCGGCAGAACGCGGTGAGCGCGCCCAGCTGGTAGGTCACCTCGTCGCGCAGCTCGGCGAACTCGTACGCGATGCGCCGCCGGCCGAAGCCGGCCAGGTCCCGGTAGCCGACCTGCGCGCCCACCGCGACCCCGCGTCGTGCCGCGCCCTCGCAGACCCGCCGCATCGTGGACGGGTCGCCGCCGTGGAAACCGCAGGCGACGTTGGCGGAGGTCACCAGGTCCAGCAGCGCCTCGTCGTCGCCGAGCCGCCAGATGCCGAATCCCTCGCCGAGGTCAGCGTTGAGGTCCATGGAATCTGACGGTAGTCCCTGGCCGGGCCTGCGCGAGCGGGGTCACGTCGCTGACCACTCCGATGACCGGATATCCGCCGGTGGTCGGATGGTCGGCGAGGAAGATCAGGGGTTGGCCGTCCGCCGGCACCTGCACGGCGCCGAGCACGATGCCCTCGCTGGGCAGTTCGCCGGCGACCGTGCGGGGCAGCGTCGCGCCGGCGAGCCGCGCGCCGACCCGGTTGCTCAACGGGCTGACGGTGTACGCGGTGCCGAGCAGCCGGTCGAGCGCGGTGGGCGTGAACCAGTCGTCGCGGGGGCCGAGCCGCAGCGTCAGGTGCAGCGCGGACCGGGGTGGTGGGCCGACGGTCGAATCCACCGACGGTGGCTCGCCGACCGGTACGCCGAGTGGCAACCGGTCGCCGTCGCGCAGAGGTCGTGGGCCGAGCCCGGAGAGGGTGTCGGTGGCCCGGCTGCCGAGCACCAGCGGTACGTCGATCCCGCCCGTCACTGCCAGCCAGCTCCGTACGCCATGGCGGGCCGGGCCGACCCGCAGCACCGTTCCGGCCGGCATGCTGAGGGGCCGCCCGGTGTCGCCGGGGCGCTCGCCGGCTCGGACCGCCACCTCGGCGCCGACGACCGCCACCGTGGCGGCCTTCGTCAGCCGCACCGCGCAGCCGGTCAGGGTGATCTCCAGGCCGGCGGCGTCCTCCGGGTTGCCGACCAGCCGGTTGGCCAGCCGCAGGGCAGCCGGGTCGAGGGCTCCGGACCGGGGTACGCCGAGATGGGCCCAGCCAGGCCGGCCCAGATCCTGCACGGTGGTGAGCGCGCCGGCGCGGAGCACCTCGATCTCGCCGGGGCGGGTCACGCCGCCGCCAACCGGACCCGGGTGCCCGGGGTGAGCCGAGCCGGCGGGTCGATGTGCACGTCGAAGAGGACCAGGTCGGTCCGGCCGACCAGGAGCCAGCCGCCGGGGGACGCGCCGGGGTAGATCCCGGCGTACGGGCCGGCCAGAGCTACCGAGCCGGCCGGCACCCGGGGGCGGGGGGTGGTCAACCGGGGTAGGGCCAGCTCGGCGGGCAACCCGGTCAGGTACGGGAAGCCGGGGGCGAAGCCGCAGAAGGCGACCCGGAACCGGGTGCCGGTCAGCCGGCGCAGCACGGCCGGCACGTCGACCCCCCAGTGCTCGGCGACCGCCGGCAGGTCCGGCCCGTCGAAGTCGACCGACACGACCACCTCGGCATCGCGGTCGACACTGTCGTCGCCGCCGGGGCCGGCGTCGCTGCGGCCGGCGTCGCTGCGGCCGGCGTCGCCAGCTTCGGTGACGGTGGTGGCCCAGTCGGACAGCAGGGCGGCCGTGGCGGACGGGTCGGGCAGGCCGTCGAGCAGGACGGTGCTGGCCGCCGGCACGATCTCGACGGCGGTCAGGTCGCCGTGCTCGCGACGCCGCCACAGCTCGGCCCGCCACGCTTCGACCAGGGCGCTCACGGGCAGGTCGGCTGGGGCGTCGACGTCGAGCAGCAGGGCGTGCGCCCCGACGGGTCGGATCCGCATCCGTTCATCCTCGCCGATGTCGTGCCGACGAGTGTTCACGGTGGCGGGTGCCGGGCGTCACCGGCGTGACTACTTGCAAGTAACCTACGGTGCCGTAACCTGATGGCGTGACCACCTCCGCCCCGCTTCGCCTGAAGCCGGTCGACATCGGTAAGCCCCGGATGCGCGGCTGGCTGCACACGTACGCCTTCTTCGTCGCCGTGGTCTGCGGCATCGTGCTCTGCTCGATCGCCGCCACCCGGCCGGGGTGGGCACCCCTGGTGAGCTGCGTCGTCTACAGCCTGACCGTCTGCGGGCTCTTCGGCACCAGCGCCCTGTACCACCGTCGTGTGTGGTCGGAGCGCGGCTACCAGGTGATGCGCCGGATGGACCATTCGATGATCTTCGTGTTCATCGCCGGCACGTACACGCCATTCTGCGCGCTGCTGCTCGCACCCAAGCCGGCCACCATCATGCTCGCCCTGGTCTGGGGTGGTGCGCTGGCCGGTGTGGCACTCAAGGTGGTGTGGCCGCACGCGCCGCGCTGGGTCTCCGCGCCGCTCTACCTGGCGCTCGGCTGGGTGTCGGTGGCCATGCTGCCGGAGATCCTGCACGGCGGCGGTGTCGCGGCGCTGGTGCTGCTGATCGTCGGCGGCGCCATCTACAGCGTCGGCGCGGTCTTCTACGCACTCCGCCGGCCCAATCCGTGGCCGACCGTCTTCGGTCACCACGAGTTCTTCCACGCCTGCACCCTGCTGGCCGCGCTCTGCCACCACATCGCGATCTACTTCGCCCTGTTCGCCTGACCTCAGGGCACACGCGAGCCGGGGCCCCGCGACGCTGCGGGACCCCGGAGTGCGCGAGCGAGGATCAGACCGGCCGGCCGGGCCGGCGCACCTCGCGGTACTCCCGCATCACCTGGTCGTCCTGGACCGGCACCACGCGGTCGGTCACCACACGGTCCTCGCGGACCGGCGCGGCGGTGACCACCGTGCGACGGCGGCTGCTCCAGAAGTAGAGGGTGGTGAGCAGACCGGCGACACCGGCCAGCATCAGCACCCAGCCGACCACGGCAAGGTTCAGCCAGCCCAGGTCGGCCTCCACGGCG
Source organism: Micromonospora sp. CPCC 205539 (assembly GCF_036906815.1). NCBI lineage: Bacteria > Bacillati > Actinomycetota > Actinomycetes > Micromonosporales > Micromonosporaceae > Micromonospora > Micromonospora sp. CPCC 205539. The sequence goes on from NZ_JBAKHW010000004.1 coordinate 198,722, forward strand.
AATGCGAAGATCGCGCCAAGCGCGATCAGGAAAATGCTTCCTCCGATGCCCATGTCTCGCTCCTCGGCTCAAACCTGGTGGATGTCCCGCCGCGGTCGTCGATAAGGGGGTGCGGCATCCATCGACATACCCCGGCACAGAGATCGCCAATCGGGCAAGCTGGGGGCATGACGGACGCCACTGCCGAGACACGGACCCTGGTGCTGCTCCGGCACGCGAAGGCCGAGCAGGGCGGCGAGGGGACGGACGACGCCGACCGGACGCTCAGCATCCGCGGGCACGCCGACGCTGCGGCGGCCGGTGCCTGGCTGGCCCACCACGATCTGCTGCCCGACGTGGTCATCTGCTCGACGGCGCGACGCACCCGGCAGACCTGGCACGGGGTGGCGATGGGGATGACCGGCGCGCCGCCGGAGGGCGGGCCGGCCGGTCCCCGCCCGAGCGTGCGCTACGAGCCCAGCGCGTACGACGCCCACCCCGAGGAGTTGCTGGCGCTGGTCCGCACGGTCGATCCCACGGCCCGAACGGTGCTACTGATCGCCCACAACCCCGGCATCTCGCTGCTTTCCGCGCTGCTCGACCCGGAGGGGACAGACGAAAAGGGACTACGCACCACCGAGCTGGCGGTGCACCGCGGCGCGCTCGGCTGGGCGGAGTTCGACCGGGGCCGGGCGCTGATCACCGCACGGCACACCGCACGCGACTGAGCCACCCGTCGTGGTCGACGGGTGGCTCGGTCGTACGTGGCTCGGTCGTACCTGGCTCGGTGGTACGTGGCTCAGGAGGGTGGCGCGGTCGGTGGCGGCGGATCGGGTGGCGGCGGCATCATCGCGGTCGGGTGGGAAAGCCGGTTCTCCTCCACGATGAGGGTCCGTGCCCGCTTACGCCGGTCCTGCCAGAACCAGAGCGTGGTCAGCAGTACGGCCAGCCCGGCCAGGATGAACACCCAGCCGACCGCCCGCACGTCTATCCACCAGATATTGGCTCGTAGCGCGAAGGTCAGGATTGCACCGATCGCGATGAGAAAGATGCCGCTTCCTACACCCATGTGCGCTGCACTCCCCCGTGCGGTGGCTCTGGGCGTTCTCTGTCGTGGACACGCGACGGTTACCCGCCACGCCGTCCGCCTACCCGAACGGGCTCGCTCAATGCGGTGCCGGCGACCGTACCCGCTTCACGAGACTGACCCTGTCCTCGCGCCACCTTTGCTCTGCTTCAACCCACGCAACACTTTCCGGCCGTAACTGTTGCGTCCGTTGAAGCAGAGCAAAGGTCCCATGAGGGCTGCGGACCGGGACGACGCGTGGCCCGGCTTGGCACGCCCACCCCCGAGCCGTGGCAGGAGGCACCGAACCCCGAATACGGCGGCGGCCGGCGAGGGCAATTGCCCCCGCCGGCCGTCGTGTCGGTGCCGGGTGGTGCGGACCCGGAACCTTCAAGGCCGCTGTGGAACGATCAGAAGGCCTCCTCCGGGAGGTCCATGATGTCGAGGTCGGCACCCTCGATGATTCGCCGGTCCGCGCCGATGCGCGGCAGCACCTCACGGGCGAAGAACCGGGCAGCGGCCACCTTGCCGGTGTAGAAGGCCTTGTCCGTGGTGGAAACCTCGCCGGCCAGCGCCTTCAACGCCACGTCGGCCTGCTTCTGCAGCAGCCAGCCGACCACGAGGTCGCCGATGGCCAGCAGGAACCGTCGGCTGCTCAGCCCGACCTTGTAGAGCGCGCGGGTGTCGCCGCCCTGCGCCTCACCCAGCCAGCCGGTCAGCACCCCGAGGATGTTCTGGATCTCGCCAAGCGCCTTGCCGAGCGCCTGCCGCTCCTCCTTGAGCTGGCCGTTGCCCGCCTCGGAGGAGATGAATTCCTGGATCTCGCCAGCGACCGCCATCAGGGCCTTGCCGTTGTCCCGGACGATCTTGCGGAAGATCAGGTCCAGGCTCTGGATGGCAGTGGTGCCCTCGTAGAGGGTGTCGATCTTGGCGTCCCGGACGTACTGCTCCAGCGGGTAGTCCTGGAGGAAACCAGAGCCACCGAAGGTCTGCAGCGCCTCGTGCCCGAGCAGTTCGTACGCCCGCTCCGACCCGACGCCCTTGACCAGCGGCAGCAGCAGGTCGTTGACCCGCTTGGCCAGCTTGGTCGCCTGCTCGTCACCGGCGGCCTCGGCGATGGCGACCTTGTCCTGCCAGGTGGCGGTGTAGAGCACCAGGGCACGCAGACCCTCGGCGTACGACTTCTGCAGCAGCAGCGAGCGGCGCACATCCGGGTGGTGGGTGATGGTGACCCGCGGCGCGGTCTTGTCCGCCTGCTGGATCAGGTCGGCACCCTGCACCCGGTTCTTCGCGTACTCCAGGGCGTTGAGGTAGCCGGTGGAGAGCGTGGCGATCGCCTTGGTGCCGACCATCATCCGGGCGTACTCGATGATCATGAACATCTGGCGGATGCCGTCGTGCTTGTCGCCCAGCAGCCAACCCTTGGCCGGTACGCCGTGCTCGCCGAAGGTCACCTCGCAGGTGTTGGAGACCTTCAGACCCATCTTGTGCTCGACGTTGGTGGCGTAGACGCCGTTGCGCTCGCCCAGCTCGCCGGTGTTCTCGTCGAAGTGGTACTTCGGCACCACGAAGAGAGACAGACCCTTGGTGCCGGCACCGCCGACACCCTCGACACCCACCGGGCGAGCCAGCACGTAGTGCACGATGTTGTCGCTCAGGTCGTGCTCACCCGAGGTGATGAAGCGCTTGACGCCCTCGATGTGCCACGTGCCGTCGGGCTGCTGGATGGCCCGGGTGCGGCCGGCGCCCACGTCCGAGCCGGCGTCCGGCTCGGTGAGCACCATCGTGGAGCCCCACTGCTTGTCGATGAAGAGCTTGGCCCACTTGCGCTGCTGCTCGTTGCCCTCGACGTGCAGCACGTGCGCGAAGGACGGGCCGGAGGCGTACATCCAGACCGGGGCGTTCGAGCCGAGCACCAACTCGGCGAGGGCCCACCAGAGAGCGCGCGGAGCGTTGGTGCCGCCCAGCGCGGGCGGCAGGTCGAGCCGCCAGAACTCGGAGTCCATGAAGGCCTGGTACGACTTCTTGAAGGACTCCGGCAGCGGCGCGGTGTGCGTGGCCGGGTCGAAGACCGGCGGGTTACGGTCGCTGTCCGTGTAGCTGGCGGCCAGGTCCTCACGGGCGAGGCGGTCGACCTCCGCGAGGAAGCTGCGGGCGGTGTCGGTGTCGAGATCCGAGTACGGCTCCTGGCCGAACGCCCGGTCCGCCCCGAAGACCTCGAACAGGTTGAACTCGAGGTCCCGGAGGTTGCTCTTGTAGTGGGTCATGCTCGCTGGCCCCGCTTCCGGACAGGTGTTACCGATCAGTAACCCCGACTGTATTACTCGCGGGTAGGCACCGACAAGCCGATCGAGCAAGTGACGGCGATTACACACACGCCCGTAACAAAGCCGGGCCCGATCGGTCAGCTCTCGGTCGCGCCGACCTCCCAGCTCGGCACGGCCGTCGTCACACCGGTCCGCGCGCCCACGTACTCCATCAGGACCAGCGCGATGTCGTCGTCGAGCCGGCCGTGCACCCACTCGACCAGGGCCGTCTCCAGCGAGGCCAGCCCGTCCGCTACCGTGCCGTGGCCGAGCAGCCGCCAGGCCCGGTCGGCGGTCGGGAAGAACTCGCCGTCCCGTCGGGCCTCGCCGAGGCCGTCGGTGAACAACAGGAGCCGATCGCCAGGCTCCAGGCGCTCGACCCGGGGGCGGACCACCGGCATGAACCCCAGCGGGGGCGCCGGCGCCGGCGGCTCCAGCGGGATCACCGCACCCCGCCGCAGCAGCAGCGGTGGCGGATGCCCGCAGTTGACGATGGTGAGCGTGCCGCCGCGCTCCTCCACGAGCGCTGCGGTCACGAAGTCCTCGTCACCGACGTTGCGGGCCACCGCGCGGTCCAGGTCGGCGACGATGGCGCGCAGGTCAGCCCGCTCGTACGCGACATGGCGGTAGGAACCGAGGACGATGCTGGCCAGGCGCACCGCGTCCAGGCCCTTGCCACGTACGTCTCCGATGATCATGCGCACCCCGTAGGGCGTGTCGATCGCCTCGTACAGATCACCGCCGATCTCGGCCGTCGCGGTGGAGGAGATGTAGCGGCCGGCCACCGAGAGCGTGCCGACCTGCGGGCCGAGCGGACGCAGCACCGCCTGCTGAGCCACCGCGGCGAGCTTGGACAGCTCGGCGATCTGCTCGGCCTGCCGCTGCCGCACGAACGCCACGGCCGCCGCCAGCCCGGTGGCGAGCGCGATCCCGGCCACGTTGACCGAGGTGACCAGCGACATCTCCGGCTCGGCCAGCGCGAACCCGGCCCCGAGCAGGGTCGCCGCGGCACCCACTCCCAGCACCATCCGCCAGGACGCCAGGGCGGCGGCCAGGAACGGGGCGGCCACCATCAGCGCGACGTAGTGCGCCACCCGCCCGTCCGCCAGCTCCACCGCCGAGATGATCGCGAGCAGGACGAGGGCCGCGCCGAGGCCGGCGCGGGATCCGGGGCTCAGCGGGCGGTAGCCCGACTGGAGGAGTCGCGTGGGTACGAGGGACAGCATGCCTGATCCACGTGAACCGGTGAATGAACCTGGCCCGTCGTCTGAGGAGGTTCTGTCCGGCCGGTCCGGGTATCTGGCCGATTCGTCGGGGCTGGCCCCGCTCAGCCGAGTACCTCGTACTTGACTGTGAGCGCGCCCACGTCGACCGAGGCGATGGTGGCGAACGCGGCGCGGGACAGGTCCAGGCACCGACCGTCGATGAACGGGCCGCGGTCGTTGATCCGCACCACGACCGACTTACCGGTGGCCGGGTTGGTCACCCGGACCTTGGTGTTGAACGGCAGCGTCTTGTGCGCCGCCGTCAGGTCGTTCGGGTTGAACGCCTCACCGTTGGCGGTCTGCTGCCCGTCCGAGTAGAAGGAGGCGCCGCACGACCCGCTGTCCAGGACCTTCGGCCCCGAGGTGGTCTTCTTCGCGGTCGGCTTGGGCTTCGGCGCGGCGGTGCGGGCCTTGCTACGCGAAGCGGCCTGCGGCGACCGGCTCAGCAACGGGCTGGCCGTCACGCTCGGCGAAGGGCTGGCGCTGCTCGGAACGGCGGCCGGAGAGCTGGCGGCGAGGTCGGTGGGGGCGGTCGTCGGGACGAACTCGATGGCGGCCTGCCGCGACGGCGCGGAGCCCGAGGTCAGCTGCACGGCGCCCACGGTGCCCCCGACGGCGATGGCCACGCCGACCGCCGCAGCGGCCGCGATGCCCGCCGGAGAGGAGAAGATGCGGGTACGGGTATGCCTACCAACCACGGGCCCGGTCCTTTCGTCGACTGAACAAACCGGATCGGACCGTAACGAGAGAAGCACTTCCGAAGTCAACGTGATCATTGTGGTATGCCCGTATTTGCACTGGTACGTGTAGCCGATCATCCGAGGCCGGGTCAGCCGGCCGGCCCAGGCGCCGCTGCGGCGGACGGGCGTGCCGCAGGATGGACGGATGCCCGCTGAGCTGAGCGAACGCCTCGCCACCCTGTTCCGGTGGATCGACCCCGGGCCAGGCGCCAGCCACCTGGTCAGCGACATCTCCGGCTGGTGGCGGGACCCGGCCGTGCTGGCCGAGCTCGGGCCGGCCCTGGTGGCGCCGTACCGGGCCGCCCGGCCGACCGTGGTGCTCGCCCCGGCGGTCACCGGGCTGCTGCTCGGACCACTGGCCGCCGCCGCCCTCGGGGTCGGTTTCGTGGCCGCACACAAGCCGGGCGACGGGCGACTGCCCGCCGGACCGCTCACCTGGGCGCGGAGCCCGCTCGACTACCGCGGCCGGCAGGTCGACCTGGCCGTGCGCGACCGGCACCTCGGCCCCGGCGACCGGGTCCTGGTCGTCGACGACTGGGTACGCACCGGGGCGCAGATCCACGCCCTCTACGACATCTGCGCGGCGCGGGGCGCCGAGGTTCTGGGTACCGCGGTGATAGCCGTCGACTGCCCGCCCGAGGTGGCGACCGAGCTGCGGATCACCGGCCTGGTGACCGGAGCGGACCTGACGGGTTGACCTCAACCTCGGTTCACCTCCGACGATCGACGGATGAGCGACGGAATCCTGGACGAAGCGTACGAACGACTGCACCACACCGGGCCCGAATACCACGGTTGGCTGTCCAACCACGGCCCCATGGCCGTCGAGGCGCTGGCCCGGCACGGGCACCAGCAGCGGGTGCACCGCTGGCTCGACGACTACCTCGGTCGGCTCGACGAGCTGCCTCGGGGGCTGCGCCCGATCGACGACTGGCGGGCCGCGCTGGGCGACGCGAAGCGGGCCGGTGACTGGCTGGCGTACTTCGATCGACAACTGCGCGAGCACGCGTGGCGGGACGTGCTGAACGTCTGGTGGCCCCGGCTGCTGCCGGGCATCGCCGCTGGCGCGACCCACGGTGTGATCCGCGTCGGGCACGCCGTACGGGCACTCGAACCGGCCGACGGGAGCCCGCAGCGGCTCACCGAACTGGGTCAGGCCCTCGGCTACTGGGCCGCTCGATGGCAGCCCGTCCCCGGCACCGAACGGCTCCTCGACCTCACGCACGTACCGACGGGAGCGGACCTGCCGGCCGGGGTGGACGTGGTCACGGCACTGGCCGGGGTGCCCCGGATCGACGACCAGTCCGGTGGCATCCGGGATCGGTTCGGGCGGCTGCCGGGCGTACCCCGATGGGAGCAGGCGCTGGCGGCGCTACGCCCCGCGCGGACCCCGGCCGAGGCGGAGCGAGGACTCGGCTCGCTGGTCCACCGGGCCGGCCTGGACTACCTACGCTTCGGGCACGCCGAGCCGGTCATGCTGGTGCACGCGGTCACCGCACCGACCGCGGTGCTGCGTACCCTGCCGGCCCTTGATCGGGCGCTCTGGGCGCCGAGCCTCACCGCGGCCTGGGCCGCGACGGCGGCCGTGACCTCGGTGTACGCCCCGACGCACGAGGTCGCACCGCCGACCGTGCCGGCCGCGACCCCGGCGGAGGTCTTCGCCCGGGCTGCCCGCCACGGCGACGCGCACGTGGTCAAGCTGGCCGACGCGGTGCTCGACGCCCACAGGGCCACCGGCGATGACCGGCTGCTCGCCGCCGCCGGCTACGCCGGTCAACTGATCTGAACGAACTCCTCGGGCGTTTCCGGCGGGCCGATATTTTTCGGCGGCGGCGCGGGCCGCACTGGCCTAGCCTCGGCAGGATGTGGCCTCGGATCGGTGAACTGCGCACGCTCGCCCTCGGCACTCCCGGCGAGCTGCGGGCAACCCTGAACACCCTGGTGCTGGCCGGAGTGAAGACCGCGACGGCCGGGCGGCTCGCCGAGTACGCGGAAGAGGGCGAGGAGTTGGAGCGGGTCGGCGAACGGCTGGTCCTGGTCGACGACGACAACGCGTTGGCCGGCGTCGTGGAGATCACGGGCGTCGAGGTGGTGCGCTTCGCCGACGTGCCATGGGACTTCGCCCGCGCCGAGGGCGAGGGTGACCGCTCGATCGAGGAGTGGCGCGCCGGCCACTCGGCCTACTGGGCGCGGCTCGGCACCCCGGTCGACGGCGACACTCCGATCGTCTGCCTACGCCTGCGGCTGGTCTCCGGCGGCGAGGGCGGCGTGGCCAGCGGGGACCTCGGCACCTGACCCCCTGCGGTGCGGCCTCAGCCCTTGCCGTACGGCCTCAGCCTTCGCCGTGCGGCCTCAGCCTTCGCCGTGCGGTTTCAGCCGCGCAGCTCGGGCAGCAGCCGGGTCGCGACGTCTTCCAGGACGGCCTCGTCGCCGGCGTACCAGCTGCTGGCGCGAGGCCAGTGCGTCACGACATCGGTGAAGCCGAGGCCCGCGGCCCGGCCGACCTGGTCGGCGAAGAACTGCGCGCTGCTGAGCGAGAAGACCGGCGCCGAGTCCAGAGACAGGTAGCGGTCCAGGGTGGCCGGGTCACGGCCGGCCTCATCCAGCGTCCGGTCCAGCCGCGCGGACAGCGCGGTGACGCTGTCCCACCAGTTCTCCAGGTCGTCATCGTCGCCGGTGCCGGTGGTCACCCAGCCCTGGCCGAACCGGGCCACCAGCCGCATCGACCGCGGCCCGTTGGCCGCCACCACGAACGGCACCCGGGGCTGCTGCACGGAGCCGGGATTGTTGCGGGCGTCCACCGCGGCGAACCAGTCACCGCGCCAGGTGGTGCCGTCCTCCCGCAGGATCAGATCCAGCAGCTCGGTGAACTCGGCGAACCGGTCGACCCGCTGACGCGGCGGCAGCGTCTCGCCACCCAGCACCGCCGAGTCGAAACCGATGCCACCCGCGCCCAGGCCGAGCAGCAGTCGGCCACCGGAGACGTCGTCCACCGTGGTGACCTGCCGGGCGAACGCGGCCGGGTGCCGGAAGTTCGGCGACGCCACCAGCGTGCCCAACCGGATGCGGGAGGTCACCGTGGCGGCGGCGGTCAGCGTGCTCATCGAGTCGAACCACGGGCCGTCCACCAGGTCCCGCCAGCCCAGGTGGTCGTACGTCCAGGCGTGGTCGAAGCCCCACTCGTCGGCCTGCCGCCAACGACGCTGCGACTCCGCCCAGCGCTGGTCCGGCAGGATCACGATGCCAATCCGCATGATCGCCAGCCTAGCGGCGCCGCGCCCGCCACTCGACGGGTCGCTGACGGCGTGCCTGAGGTTCGGTCACGACATGGCGAGTGGGAGCCCTGCCCGATCCTGGATGTGGGGCGGTTCGGGGCATGGGAGGCAGGCCACTGCGTCCAGGATGAAGCACGGTCTCGCCATCGACCGGGCCGGACGAGGGCCCTAGCATCGCGGTGATGCAGCGGATCAATGTGATGGTGCGACCGGCGAGCGTGGCGGATCTGCCGGCACTGGTGGAATTGCGCCTGGCCAACGCCCAGGCGCACATCGCCCTCGATCCCGGCGTCTACCGTGTGCCGCGACACGACGCGGTCGTCCACCACTTCACGACCGTGTTGACCGACCAGGCCGATCACGCTGGCCAGCTCGGCGGGGACGTGGTGCTCGTCGCGGAGCATGCTGGCCAGGTCGTCGGCATGGTCGAGGTGTTGCGACTACCCGACCCGCCGGCACACCAGATCGTGCGCCCGGTGCCGTCAGCACAGATCCACACGGTGGTGCTGGACACCGCTCGAGGGCTGGGCGTCGGCACGGCGCTGCTCGACGCGGCCCATCGGTGGGCGGCTGAGCAGGGAGTCACGAGCATCTCGGCGGGCATCCACCACCGCAACGACGGTGCCGTGCGCTTCTATCGCCGCCACGGCTACGCCCCCGCCGGCACGTTGCTCAAGAGGTCGGTCGTGGGCTAGCTCGCGCAGCGGAACGGACAGGCTTCGCGGGGGCACCAGCAGAGCCGATTCTTCGCTACCGTTCGGCCGTGGATCTCCAAGCGCGACGGACCGACATGGTGAGAACGTTCGGCACCCTCTCGCTGGTGGCGGGCTTCATCATCACGCTGCTCAGCCTCACGTCCGGCTACGAGGGGCTGAAACCGCACATCCTCGCCGCCTTCCTCATTCTGACCGGCCTCGGTCTGCGGATCGAGGCGGCGATCACGGACCGCAAGTTCTAGTCCTGAGCGGGCGAGCCCACCCGCACAGGTGTCGGTATCGGCGGACGGGTTCGACGCCGGTCCTCGGTTCAGCGGCGACGGCGACTGGATGGATTCGGCCGAGAGCGCCGGATTCCTCCGGGTCACCCGCTGGGCGACCGACGCGTTCGCGTGGCGCGAGCGGCAGGGCTTCGCCGGCGGGGAGCAGGACGCCAACTCGGAGGTGGTCGCCGAGTCGTTCGGGGCCGCTGGCGCGTACGTGATGGGTCGGCGGATGGCCGACGGCGGCGAGGTGCCCTGGGGTGAGGAGCCGCCGTTCCGCGCGCCGGTCTTCGTCGTCACCCATCGCGCCCCTGAGCCTCTGCTGCGCGGGGGTGGCACCAGCTTCACCTACGTCACCGACGGCGTGGAGAGCGCCGTCGAGCAGGCACGCGCCGCCGCCGGGGGCAAGGACGTCGCCGTGGCCGGAGGCGGCAGCCTGGTACGCCAGGTCCGCTGACCATGGGCGGTCGCGTGCAGGGGCGTTGCAAGCGCATTGCAGGCCCGGGGCGAGACGGTGGTCTGGGGCGGAGCGCCGCGATGGGGATGGCAGGCGCGCGCTCCGGCACGTCTCGGGCGGTCCGCATTCACAGGGCCGCCCGGGGCGGCGACGGCGAGGCTGCCGCGTCCAACCCGGCCATCCACCGAAGGAGATCCGTGAAGAGAACCATCCCTATCGCCCAGGTCGCGACCCTCGCCGCCGTCACGGGCACCTGCCGCGCCTACAGACGGGAGAGCACCAGCAGCCGGTTGCCGTCCGGGTCCCTGAGCCGGGCGGACCGCTCACCCCAGGGCTGGTCAGCCGGCTCCTCGGTGACTGATGCGCCACTCGCCCGCAGGGTCTCCACGGCCGCATCGCAGTCATTGGCGTAGACGCACAGCTCCCAGCGGTGTGCCAGGGGCTGGCTACCGGCTTCCGGGTCGGCGGCCAGGCCCAATTCGCTGTTGCCCAGCCGGAGTGCCACGAACTCCGGAGCGCCCTCAGCCGGGAATCGGTAGATCAGCTCGAAGCCGAGGACGTCCTGATAGAACGCGATCAGCCGTGGCAGGTCGGGCGTAGTCACGATGGGAAAGGCTTCGGTGAACACGGCACCACCTCCAGAAACAAGCTCTGTCGAATAGGTGGCCTACGTTGTCCGTCATGGGACCGTCAACCCCGGAGGACGAATCAACTATCTATTACCGACGGGTACGGCCTCGACGCACTGCCCACACCCCACCAACGATCGCCACCACCGTTGGCAGGAGGCAGCAGAGCGTCAGGACGAACAGATGCCATGGCTTGATTGCTCCCATGGCCGCGACAGTAGGCACCATCGACAAGCGGAACGACCTCCGCGACGCTGCGGTCCCAGCGTGGAGCGGTCACTGGGTCACCGAGAAACCGGTGTGGTGACTGCCCGCAAGTCTCCGTGGCACCTTGTCCTCCGTGCTTGACCTGCGGGTGCCTTGGCGGCGTCTGCGACTGTGCCGGCATGGACAACAGATTTCGCCGGCTACCGCCGAGGATCAAACCGCTGTACGAGACACACGACGTCATTCCTCCGCCACCCTTGTCCGAGGTGAACGAGGCGAGTTGGTTGACGCCGGCCGGCGAGGTCGCCGGGTTCGAGCAGCTGGCCTCTGCGGTCGCGCGCAATTCCGAGCGGACCGGCTCCACGATCGGGCAGCAACGACGACGGGTCGAATGCTGGTGATGATCTATATCGTGCTCGGGCTGGGAATCATCGCTGGAGGGGTCATCCTGAGCGTCCGTTGTGCCCGAACGCCCTGGATGAAGAATGAGTGAAGCCCAGCTCGGGAACGTGTCCTGACCTGGGCTTCAACCTGGAGCGGGTGACGGGAATCGAACCCGCACTGTCAGCTTGGGAAGCTGATGTTCTGCCATTGAACTACACCCGCAAGCGGCACCACTGTACCTGAGTCACCGAACCCATGCACCCAGGCACCCCGCTCGTCGGGTCGAAGGGCCGCGGTCAGGCAGCCGAGCGCTGGATGTCACGGCTGCGGCGGGTTGGGCGGCTCCTGGGGACGGCTGCCGGCTCGGCCGCCGCGGGCGGAGCCTGCGGGTCGAGCCAGACCTGCACGGCAGGCCCGCCCGCCGCACCGCCGGGGACACCGGTGGCGTGCTGCTCGCGGCGGGCCAGCATCGCCACGTCGACGGTGAACTCGAACAGCCTCCAATCGACCTGCGGCGCCGCCCGGACGCTCTGCGCGAGCCGGGCCACTCGGGCCGGGTCGGTCACCGGCCGGGCGCGCCCGGCCACGTACGCCTCGTCGTCGCTGTCCTCCGGGAGGAAGGAGTGCAGAGCGTAACGGCCGTCGCGTTCGAGGTCACGGCGCTTCGGTGAGTCGATGATGAAGCAAAAGAGCCCCTCGTCGGTGATGACCGGGGAGACCGGATGCACCCGGGGCCCGCCGTCGGCGCGGACCGTGGCCAGGTAGCCGAAGCCCGGCCCGTACTGCTGGAGGAGAACGCGGATCCCGTCGGCGAGGCGGGGCTCGTCGGCGGCGAAATCGGACCAGGAAGCCATGCCGGTATTCTATCGAACAAATGTACGAGCAGCGACCTCGACGCGCTGGTCACCCGCCACCCGATCCGGCCATTTCGGCCAACGCGGCTATGGTGGTCCGATGCTGCTCTCCGACCGTGACCTGGTCTCCGAAATCAAGGCCGGCACGCTGGGCCTGGAGCCGTTCGAGCCCACCCTGGTCCAACCTTCCAGCATCGACGTACGGCTGGATCGGCTCTTCCGGGTCTTCAACAACCATCTCTACACCCACATCGACCCGGCGATGCAGCAGGACGACCTGACCTCGGCGGTCGAGGTGCCCGACGGCGAGCCGTTCGTGCTGCACCCGGGGGAGTTCGTGCTCGCCTCGACGCTGGAGGTGATCTCGCTCGGTGACCAGCTCGCCGGCCGCCTGGAGGGCAAGTCGAGCCTGGGTCGGCTCGGCCTGCTCACCCACTCCACCGCCGGCTTCATCGACCCGGGCTTCTCCGGGCACGTGACGCTGGAGCTCTCCAACGTGGCGAACCTGCCGATCACCCTCTGGCCGGGTATGAAGATCGGGCAGCTCTGCATCTTCCGGCTCTCCTCGCCGGCCGAGCACCCGTACGGCTCGGTGGTCTACGGGTCGCGCTACCAGGGGCAGCGCGGGCCGACGCCGAGCCGCGCCTGGCAACACTGGCGCACCTGGCCGACCCGCTGATCCCGACGAACTGACGACGAGGGCCCGCCGCGACGAATCGCGACGGGCCCTCTGCTTGTCGTGGATCAGCCTGGACGGCCGTAGCTGTGGATCGGGCCGTCGTCGACCCTCTTCATCTTGACCGGTTGACCGGCCTGCGAGGCGTGCACCACCCAGCCGTCGCCGACGTACATGCCGACGTGGTGGATGTCGCTGTAGTAGAAGACCAGGTCACCGGGCCGAAGGTCGCCCTTGCTGACGTTCTTGGTCACCCGGCTCTGCTGGGCGGCGTTGTGCGGCAGGGACACGCCGGCCTTCTTCCAGGCGGCCAGCATGAGCCCCGAGCAGTCGTACGAGTTGGGGCCTTCGGCGCCCCACACGTAGGGCTTGCCGATCTGCGCGCACGCGAACTTGACCGCCACTCCGGCGGCGCCGCCGGGGTAGCTGGCCGGGCACGGCGCGGGGCGCAGCGGGCCGCCGCCGCCATTGCCGTAGACCTTGAGCCGCAGCTTCTGCAGCCGGTCGATCTCCTCGTTGATCTGCTTTTTCTTCGCCGCGAGCTGGGCCTCGGTCCGGGTCAGCTGGACCACCATCTCGTCCAGCGGGGCCTTCTGCTGGGCGAGCTGGTCGCGCAGGTCGGCGACCTCGCGTACGTCCTGCTGCTGATTGTGGGCGAACCGGTCGAGCATCTCGAGCTGCCCGACCACCTCGCTGGGCGAGCGGCTGCCGAGCACGGCGTTGACGGTGGAGACGTTCTCACCCTTGTAGGCGCGGACGGCCAGGGCGCTGACCTTGTCCATCGCAGCGTCGACCTGGCGCTCCAGCGGGGCGATCCGGGCGGCCAGGGCGTCGGCCTGCTTGCGCTTGACGGCCAGGTCGGTCCGGGTGGCGTTGTGCCGTTCGATGATCGGCTCGAGCTTGTTCCAGTCGGCGTCGATCTGGCGCTCGATCTCGGCGACGGACGGGTCTGCGTGGGCCGCCGTGGCGCTGCCGGTCAGAACGACGGCGACGCCGACCAGTGCGGCGAGGGCGGTGGTGAATCGGGACCAGCGTGGGCGCGGCACAGTCGTCGTCGGGCCGGCTGATGCCGACCACTCGGACGACGGCTGCGGGGCATGGTGGGCCACCGGGTTCCGTACTCCTTCTTCCTGACCGCCTACCGGGTTAGCTGACGGGTTCGGGCGGGAAGTGGGCGCCCTACCGCAGTGGATGCGGATTCACCCCGAGGGACCTGGGTCCCCGGTTCGCTCGAAAGCGACTCGGCGGTGTCGGTCCGTTACCGCCCGGGGTGGGCGGACCTGCTACCGGGCCGACAAATGACCAGAGTAGAGACGCCCGTTACCGCTTCGCAACCCGTGCCGCCGTGACACTCCGTACCGATTGCGCGGGGTCACCGTCCGTACGCGAAGGTTTTCTTCTCAAGACTTCGATAAATGGAAAGGTATTGACGCGGACTCCCGGACGGCGCGATGGTGACCTCACCTGCACTCGCCGAATATAGGGGGTTCGATGCAAGGTCCAGACCTGACGGCCGGCCGGCGCGCACTGCTCGCCGCCGCCGTGGTCGCCGCCGCGACCGCGGTACCGCTCTCCGCCGGCCCGGCCGCCGCCGCACCCACCGCCGACCGTCAGCAGCAGTACGTCGCGGCGGCAGCGGAGTACGGCGTGCCGACGGACGTGCTGCTCGGCGTCTCCTACCTGGAGTCGCGCTGGGACAGCAACGACGGCACACCGAGCACCGGTGCCGGCTACGGCCCGATGCACCTGACCGACGCCCGGCACGTGACCGCCCTGCCCGGGACCGGACACCACGACGCCGGCACCGAAGACCCGCGGGGCGACGACTCCCGCTCGGCGGTGGCGCTCGCACCCCGGCCGGCCGAGGATCCCGCACCGCCTGCCGCCGCGTTGCAGACCGTGGACGCGGCCGCCGCCCTGACCGGCGCCGCCCCCGAGTCGCTACGCACCGACGCCGACGTCAACATCCGGGGCGGGGCGGCGCTGCTGGCCTCGTACCAGAGGGAGTTGGGCGCACCGGTCGGCGCCGGCACCGACCCAGCCACCTGGTACGGCGCGGTGGCCCGCTACGCCGGCGCGGACAGCGCCGACGCCGCGGCGGCCTTCGCCGACGAGGTCTTCACCACCATCGGGGCCGGCGAGTCGCGGGTGACCGACGACGGTCAGCGGATCACGCTGCCGCCCCGGGCCGTCCAGCCGGAGCGTTCCTGGCTGGATCGGCTGGGGCTGCGCCGGCTCGCCCGACCGGACGGGCTGGAATGCCCCACCACCATCTCCTGCGAGTGGATCCCGGCGCCCTACGCGGCGTTCGGCGACGGGGACTACGGCAACCACGACCTCTCCGACCGGCCCTCCCGGCAGAAGATCGAGTACATCGTCATCCACGACACCGAGGGCAGCTACGCGACGACCTTGAAACTCGTCCAGGACCCCACCTACGTGAGCTGGCACTACACGCTGCGCTCGGTGGACGGGCACATTGCCCAGCACGTGAAGACGAAGGACGTCGCCTGGCACGCCGGCAACTGGTTCGTCAACTCCAAAGCGGTCGGGCTGGAGCACGAGGGCTTCGCCGCGCAGGGCACCTGGTACACGGAGGCGATGTACCGGACCTCGGCGAAGCTGGTGCGACACCTGGCGCTGCGGTTGGGCGTCCCGCTGGACCGTCAGCACATCATCGGTCACGACAACGTGCCCGGCACCATCGCCGCGAACGTCCGCGGGATGCACTGGGACACCGGCCCGTACTGGGACTGGACGCACTACTTCGAGCTGCTGCACGCGCCCCGGCTGGACACCGGCACCCCGGCCACCGGGCTGGTCCGGATCGACCCGGACTTCGCCACCAACCAGCCGGCGTTCACCGGCTGCGTCACCGCTGGAGTGCCGTGCCCGCCGCGCGGCTCGTCCGCGGTGATCCTGCGTAGTGCGCCGTCGGCGGATGCTCCTCTGGTCAACGACATCGCGCTGCGCCCGGACGGCACCCCGAACACGATGGCCGTGTCGGATCACGGTGCCCGTGCCTCCGCCGGCCAGACGTACGCCCTCGCCGGGAGGCAGGGTGACTGGACGGCGATCTGGTACCTCGGGCAGAAGGCCTGGTTCCACAACCCGTCGTCCGCGCCGACGGCGAGCTGGACCCTGGGCGTGGTGGCCACCCCGAAGCCCGGGCGCGCCACCATCCCCGTGTACGGGCGGGCCTACCCGGAGCAGGCGGCGTACCCGGCAGGCGTGCCCTACCAGACGATCTCGCCACTCCAGTACACCCTGGCCGCCGGGCAGCGGTACGCCGTCGGCGCGGTGCTCGCCGGCGAGTACTACCGGGCCAGCACGTTCGACGGCTCCTCGCCGGGCGACTGGACGGTGATCCGCGGGCAGAACCGTTATGTGCAGATCCAGTTCGGCCACCGGATCATGTACGTCGACCTCGCCGACGTGCAGCTCCTGCCGTCCCCGGTGGGCGCACCTCGCTGAGAACCACGACGGCCCCCGGTCGCTGACCGGGGGCCGTCGTCGTGCGTGGGGGTGGATCAGCCGGGTCTGCGGAACCCGGCGACCGGCATGTTGTCGATGCTCGCCACCTGCACCGGTTTGCCGGCGCGGGGCGCGTGCACCATCTTGCCATTGCCCAGGTACAGGCCGACATGGTGCAGGTCGCTGAAGAAGAAGACCAGGTCACCGGGGCGGGCATCGGCCCGCGCAATGGCCTTGCCCTCGTGCCACTGGTCACCCGTGTGGTGGGTGAGGCTGATCCCGGCCGACTTGTAGGCGTACTGGGTCAGACCCGAGCAGTCGAACGAGTTCGGACCGGTGGCGCCCCAGACGTACGGATCGCCGACCTGCTGGCAGGCGGTCTTGATCGCCTTCTGGGCGGCGGTGCTGGTCACACCGTTGATGGTCGGGCAGCCCTCGGTCTTGATCGTCGTCTTCGGCAGGGAAGCCTCGAGCCGCTTGATCTCGACGTCGATCTGCTTCTTCTTGGCCGCCAGGTCGTTCTGCTGCCTGGTCTGGGTGACGATCAGCGTGTCCAGCTTCTGCTTCTCGCCGTCGTACTTGGCACGCGCGGCCAGCACGCCCTCGATCTCCTTGCGCTCCAGAGAGGCCAGCCGATCGAGGACGGTGAGCTGCTCGGTGAGCGTGTCCGGCTTGGCGCTGACCAGCAGCGCGCCGATGTCCTGCGAGGGCCCGGACATGTAGTAACGGGAGGCGAGGTCACCGACCCGGTTCAGCGCCAGCTCGCTCTGCAGCGCCAGGGGCTCGATCTTCTTCTGCAGGTCGCCGGATTTCTTCCGGTTGACCTTCAGCTGCGCCCGCACCTTGTTGTACTGCTCGATGGTGGGCTCCAACTGCTCCCACTGCTTGTCGATCTGCGCCTCGATCTCGTCGACCGAGGGCGCAGCCTGCACCGGCGCGGAGAGCACGCCGGCACCGACGGCCGCGGCGGCGACCAGGACGAGCAGACGACGAGCAACCCGGCGCAGACCGCCTTGTCGAGCGGGTAGTCCCAGGGCGTGACGATGAGGGGGCATGGTTGCCACCGGCACCGACTCCTTTGCAACCGACCGCCGGGCGCCTCGCGTGAGGGAAGGGCCGAGGCAGAGAACCTACAACGGTCGGTGCCTCACATTAGGGAAGCGTCGGAGAGGAATCAAGGCGAGCACCGTCACCATTACTGTGCTGCAACCACCTGCACACAAAGGGTATTGATTAGTTAACCAACGATCGCAGTCAATACGTCATCCAGCGTCACGACGCCGAGCGGAATTCGACCGTCGCTGACCAGCACCATGTGCCGCCGCTCGCGACGCATGGCGAGCAGCAGATCGGCCAGCGTGCGTTCCGGTGGCACGACCGCCAGCGGCCGGTACACCTGCGCCGGCACCGGAGCCCGGCGACCCTGTCCCGAGTACCCGAGCACGTCCTTCACGTGCACGAAGCCGAGCACCCGCCGGGTCGACCGCTGGACCACCGGGAACCGCGAACGACCGGTCCGGGTCGCCAGCACCTCCAGCGACGCCGGTGAGACGTCCTCGGCCACCGTCACCACCGTCGACCACGGCTGCAACGCGTCCGCCGCCGTGCGGGTGTGCAGCGCCAGGGCGCCGGTGATCCGGGCGTGCTCCTCCGCGTCGAGCAGACCCTCCGTACGCGCCTGGGAGACCAGTCCGGCCAACTCCTCGGCGGTGAACACCGTCTTGACCGCCTCGGTCGCCTCGATCCGCCAGAGACCGAGCACCCGGCGGGCCGCCCACTTCATCGCCAGCAACAGCGGCTTGGTCGCTACACAGAAGCCCAGCATGGCCGGGCCGAGCCAGAGAGCGGAGACCTCCGGACCGGCCAACGTGATGTTCTTCGGCACCATTTCGCCGACCACCGTGTGCAGGAAGACCACCACGCCCAGGGCCAGCACGAACGCCACCGGATGCACCGCCCGCTCGGGCAGACCGGCCGCGTGGAACGGCGACTCCAGCAGGTGGGCCAACGCGGGTTCGGCGATCGCACCCAGGCCCAGCGAACACACCGTGATACCGAGCTGGGCGCCGGCGATCATCAACGGGATCTGGTTCATCGCCGACAAGGCCCAGCGGGCCCGCTTCGAGCCGGCGGCCAGGGGCTCGATCATCGTCCGGCGGGACGCGATGAGCGCGAACTCGCTACCCACGAAGAAGCCGTTGCCGAGCAGCAGCAGCACGGTCACCAACAGCTCAGTCATCAGCGTCCGGTTCCGCCGGGCGCAGCACCCGGACCTGCTCGATCCGGTGCCGCTCCACCTCCACCACGGTGAACTCCCAGCCCCCGTCCTCGACGGTTTCGCCGGCCAGCGGGATGTGCCCGAGCCGGGCCATCAGAAAGCCGGCCAGCGTCTCGTACGGCCCCTCGGGCAGCCGGAAACCGGTCTGCTCGGCCAACTCGTCCGAGCGGAGCACCCCGTCGACCAGCACCGTGCGCTCGCCGCCCGGAACGGTCAGCTCGACCGGATCGGCGTCGGGAACGGTGGCCGGGTCGAACTCGTCGGCGATCTCCCCGACCAGCTCCTCGACCAGGTCCTCGATGGTCACCACGCCGTCCGTGCCGCCGTACTCGTCGACCACGATGGCCAGGTCCGCCCCGGCCGCCTTCAGCGCGGCCAGTACGCCGTCCAGGTCCAGGCTCTCCGGCACGTAGACGGGCTCACGGGCTACCGAGCCGACCACTGTCGACGCCCGCGCGGCCAGCGGCACGCCCAGCGCGTCCGGGACCCCTGCGACGCCGGTGACCAGATCGAGCGTCTCCTCGTACACCGGGAAGCGGGTCCGCCCGGTCTGCCGGGACAGGTCGAGCAGCTCGGCCACGGTGGCCGTGGCACGCAGCGCCACCACGTCCACCCGCGGCGTCATCGCCTCGGCCGCCCGCTTGTCACCGAACCGGATGGTGCGGCGCAGCAGCATCGCCGTCTCCGTGGGCAGCGCACCGGCCCGCGCGGAGATGGCCGCCAGCAGACCCAGTTCCTCAGGCGAGCGGGCACTGGCGAGCTCTTCCTGCGGCTCCACCCCGAGCGCCCGGACCAGGCGGTTCGCCGAGCCGTTCAACCCTCGGATCAGCCAGCCGAACGTCCGCGAGAAGCGGTGCATCGGGCCCGCGGTGGCCAGCGCGGCCGGCATCGGCCGGGCCAGCGCCGCGTTCTTGGGCACCAGCTCACCGAAGAGCATGGAGAGCAGGGTGGCCAGGGCCAGCGCCAGGAACGGGGTGAACCGCTCGGTGGCGTCCCCGGCCATCGGCCGCAGCAGCGGTGTGAAGAGCCGAGCCAGGGCCGGCTCAGCCAGGTAACCGGTGAGCAGCGCGGTGATGGTGATCCCGAGCTGCGCCCCGGAGAGCTGGAAGGACAACTCACGCAGGGCGGCGCGGACCTTCAGGGCGGCCTCGTCGCCGGCGGCCGCGCGCCGGTCGATCTCGGCGCGGTCGACGGTGACCAGAGCGAACTCGGCCGCCACGAAGAACGCGTTGCCGGCGGTCAGCGCAACGAAGCCAACCAGGGGCAGCAGCGTCGTCAGGAGCAGGCCGTCGATGTTCGCTCACCTCGGCGAGGATTCTTGCACGACGGCGGGGGCACCCCTCGGTGCCGCCGCCGTCGGCCGCTTCGATCCCGGGGTACGCGGGTCAGCCGGCGACCGGCGCGGCCTCCTTGTCGCCCTGCGCCTGCTCGGGCTTGACCGAGCGGAGCAGCACGCTGGCCACGTCGATCACCTCGACCTGCTCGCCGGCGCCCTTGCCGTTCACCCCGTCGTTGAGCATCGTCGAGCAGAACGGGCAGCCGACGGCGACCGTCCGCGCACCGGTGGCCATGGCCTCCTCGACCCGGTCCACGTTGATCCGCTTGCCGATCTTCTCCTCCATCCACATCCGGGCGCCGCCGGCGCCGCAGCAGAAGGAGCGCTCGCTGTTGCGCGGCATCTCGGTGAGCTCGCCCTGGATGGCCTCGCCGAGCACCTCGCGCGGCGGGGCGAAGACCCGGTTGTGCCGGCCCAGGTAGCAGGGGTCGTGGTAGGTGACGCCGCCGTCGACCGGCTGCACCGGGGTCAGCTTGCCGGTGGACACCAGGTGGGCCAGGAGCTGGGTGTGGTGGACCACCTCGAACTCACCGCCGAGCTGGCCGTACTCGTTGCCCAGGGTGTTGAAGCAGTGCGGGCAGGTGGCGACGATCTTGCGCTTGGCCTTCTCGCGGCCCTCGAACGCCTCGTTCAGCGTCTCCACGTTCTGCTGGGCGAGCATCTGGAAGACGAACTCGTTGCCGATCCGTCGCGCCGGGTCACCGGAGCAGGTCTCGCCCTCGCCGAGGATGGCGAAGGAGACGCCGGCCTCGTTGAGCAGGGTGGCCACCGCGCGGGTGGTCTTCTTGGCCCGATCCTCGAAAGCCCCGGCACAGCCGACCCAGAACAGGTACTCGAAGTCGTCCACCTCACCCACCCGGGGCACCGCGAAGTCGAGCCCCTTGGTCCAGTCCTCGCGGGTGTTCGGCGGGGCGCCCCACGGGTTGCCCTTGTTCTCCAGGTTGCGCAGCATCACGCCGGCCTCGGAGGGGAAGCTCGACTCGATCAGCACCTGGTAACGGCGCATGTCGACGATGTGGTCCACGTGCTCGATGTCCACCGGGCACTGCTCGACGCAGGCACCGCAGGTGGTGCACGACCAGAGCACGTCCGGGTCGATGATGCCGCCCTCTTCCGCCGTACCGATCAGCGGTCGGTCGGCCTCGGCCAGCGCCAGCACGTCGAGGTGGGCGAGCTGCGCGGCGGTAGCCTTCTCCTCGCCGGTCAGGTCCTTGCCACCGCCGGCCAACAGGTAGGGCGCCTTGGCGTACGCGTGATCGCGCAGGCTCAGCACCAGCAGCTTGGGTGACAGCGGCTTGCCGGTGTTCCAGGCGGGGCACTGCGACTGGCAGCGCCCACACTCGGTGCAGGTGCTGAAATCCAGCAAGCCCTTCCAGCTGAACTGCTCGACCTGGGCGACGCCGAACTGGTCCTTCTCCGGGTCGGCCTCCTCGAAGTCGAGCGGCTTGCCCTGGCTCGTCATCGGGCGGAGCGCGCCGAGGCCGGAGCCCGCCGGCCGGGCCGGCTCACGCTTGAAGAAGATGTTGAAGAAGGCCAGGAAGCGGTGCCACGCGACGCCCATGGTGACGTTCAGCGAGATGACGATCAGCCAGGTCATCGAGATGATGATTTTGATGGCCGCGGCGACGCTGACCCCGTCCTGCCAGTCGGGCAGGACCGCACCCACCGCGTGGCTGACCGGGGTGGCCCAGAGCGGGTACTCGAAGTGATCGGTGGCGACCTTGAAACCCCGGATCACGAACCCGAAGATCAGGACCAGCAGTACGACCCACTCGACGAAGTAGCCCTGCCACATCGTCGAGCCGGTGAACCGGGACCGGCCACCCGGCCGACTCGGCCGGTTTCGCAGCCGGATCGCCATCAGCACCAGGATGCCCACGAGGCCCAGCACGCCGATGATCTCGGTGGCCAGGCCGAAGACCGTCCAGTGCCCGATGATCGGCAACCCACCGCGCGGCGTGGCCACCTCGAAGTACGCTTCGAGCACCAGCAGCGACAGCACGATGAAGCCGACCATCACGAACCAGTGCGCCGCGCCAACCACACCCCACTTGAGCATCCGGGTGTGGCCGACGGTCTCCACGAGCATCGTTCTCGCCCGGGTGGCCTTGTCGTCGAACCGCTCGGGCGCGGGCTGGCCGAGCCGGATGACTGCCACCAGCTTCAGGACCGCACGTACCGCAAGCCACACCGCCACGGCGGTGATGGCGGCCGCGAGGATCGTGGTGACGATCTGGACGCTGCCCATCGAGTTGGCCTCCCGGTCTGCTGCCTGTCGAGCGGCTCGGCGACCGGGGGCCGGGTCAGGGCGGAGTCAGCATCGCGCCGCTGCCGCACCTGCGACCGGGTCGGTCGATGACCTCGCTCCGCTCGGTCATGCAGTGCAGCCTACGCGCAAGGTTACCCAGCAGTAACGTGAGTCTTCTCGCACTAGGCCACGCCGCCCTGCGGACACCATAGGGTGCCCCGCCCGGTCCTGCCGGGCAGGGGCTCCGTGGGTGACGTGGATCCACCGGCGCAACGGCGCCGGGCCGGCTCAGCGCCAGCGGGAGAGCAGGACCAACGAGGCGACCATCGCACCGAAGCCCACCGCGAGGTTCCAGTAACCCCACGACATGACCGGATACTCCTGCTCAGACAGGTAGTAGACGACCAGCCAACCGATGCCCGCGACGATCAGAGCGACCGCGCTGATCGGCAGCCACACCGGGCTAGGCTTGCTCGTTGACGCTCCTGTCGTCGGACGGACGTCCGTCGGCGGGGTGTACACCTTCTTCTTGCGGACCTGTGACTTGGGCACGACGCTCTCCAGAGGGGGTGACGACCTCGTCCGGCCTGACAACCGGGCGCGGGGTGCGACGGTCCATGGCCAATAATGTTCGACAGCTAGCGTAGTCCGGAAGACCCGCCCAGACCACGAATGGGGTCAGGCCGGTGCACGGAGTGACCGAAAAAGGCGGGACTGTTCGCATCACCGGCCCCGGCCGGTCCGGGCGGACCGATCCCCGACACGCGGAAGGAACGCTCGGTGGAGTACACATCCGGCGCCGCCTCCTGGCAGAAGGTCCTCCGGCGAGCCGCCGCCGGGCTACTGCCCCGGCGAGGGCGTCAACGTCGGCCGGGCTGGTCGATCGGGGTGCCCCTGATCGCGGTCGCCGCGGGTCTGATCTTCACCACCAGCGCGACCACCGCCAACGGCACGGCGCTGCGCGAGGACCGCCGTCCCCAACTCAACCAGCTCATCGAGGACCGCCGCGAGCAGGTGGCGGCGAGTGAGCGCCGCGCGGCGACATTGCGCGGTGAGGTCGAGCAACGGACCTCGTCGTTGGCCGGCTCGGACGGCCCGATCAAGGCCCAGCAGGACCGCGCCCAGGGCAGCCTCCAGGCCGCCGGTTTCACCGCGCTGACCGGCACCGGTGTGACGGTGGAGCTCAACGACGCACCGCGCCGCAGCGACCAGACCCCCACCGATGCCAAGAACGACGATCTGGTGGTGCACCAGGGTGACGTGCAGGCGGTGGTCAATGCGCTCTGGGCCGGCGGGGCGGAGGGCATGTCAATCATGAACGTCCGCGTGCTCGCGACCAGCGCGGTACGCTGCGTCGGTAACACCCTGCTGCTTCATGGCAGGGTGTACTCCCCACCGTTCAAGATCGTAGCAATTGGCGACCCCGCTGCCCTTCAGCAGGCCCTCGCCAGCTCTGAGGGAGTCCGGTTGTTCAAGGGCGCGGTCGACGACTACCAACTCGGCTACAAGGAGACCGTCTCCACGGTGACGGTCCCGGCATTCGAGGACTCGACCGCCCTGC
The DNA here is from genome assembly GCF_036906815.1 of Micromonospora sp. CPCC 205539. Lineage (NCBI taxonomy): Bacteria > Bacillati > Actinomycetota > Actinomycetes > Micromonosporales > Micromonosporaceae > Micromonospora > Micromonospora sp. CPCC 205539. Next base: position 222,436 of record NZ_JBAKHW010000004.1, read on the forward strand.
GCTCGGCTACGGTGCCCCGATGACCGGCCCGGACGACCGGCGCGACGGCCGACACCGGGACCAGGCCGACGAACCGACGGCGTTTCTGCCCAAGATCGATCGGCCCGAGCCATCGAACCGGCCGGGCCCGACCAGTAACTGGCCGGACCCGGTGCTACCCGCCCGGCCCCGGCCGACGGATCCTCCGGCCACTCCCGAGCCGTCACCCACCGCTGGGATCTCCCCGGCCGAGCGCTCGGCTCCTCCGCCGCCCGGCCCCGCCCCGCGTACGAACCACCCGGCCCCGCCGAGCGCCAGCCGGCCCGACTCACCGCACACCCTGGCTCAGCCGAGTGTCGATGCGCCACCCCCCTGGCCCGGTGCCGCCACGGCCGGGAGCACCCCACATGGTGGGCCCGGTCGTCCTCCTGCCGCCAACCTCGGGCGTCCGGCCGCGCCCGGCCAAGGGCGGACCGCGCCCACCCAGGGCTCGGTCCGGTCGACTCCGCCCGGCAGCGCCGCCGTCCGCCCTTCGGCACCCGACGCCAGCTCCACGTCCGGCGCCACGCCCACCAGCCCTTCGCCCGGTATCGCTCCCAGCCGCCTGCCGATGTCCAGCGGCCCGCCGGTGTCCAGCGCCCCCAACGGCCCGCCGGCGCTCAGCGCCCCGTCGGCGCCCAGCGGCCCGTCGGCGTCCAGCGCCCCCAGCGCCCCCAGCGGCCCGTCGGCGCCGAGCAGCACGCCCGGCCTCTCGCCAGCGTCCAACAGCACGCCGAGCGGCCCGCCGGCGACCGCGCCCGGTCGACCCGGCGGTTCGGGCGGCACCCCGGGCCTACCGAGAGCCGCTCCGGCCCAACCGGGTTCGCCCGGTGGGCCACCGACGCGCCCGGCGACTCCGGTCACCCCGACTCGGCCGGCAGCTCCCGGCGGCCCGACGCGGCCTGCGACTCCAGGCGCTCCGACCCGGCCGGCGACTCCCCCCACCTCGACCTGGCCGACGGCTTTCGGCCCTTCGACTGGGCCGGCGACCCCCGTCACCTCGACCGCACCCGGGGGCGATTCCCCGACGGCGTTGATCCCGAAGATCAGCGCCGATCCAGCGTGGGCGACCGGCTCCCCGGCCGCCCCGCCGGCCACCTCCTCGGCGCCTCCGGCAGCGCCGGATCGCGCCGCCGACCCGGCCACCACCGTGCCGATCCCGACCGGGGCCGCGGCCCGTCCACCGGCCGTCGACTCCACGCAGTTGATGGGCGCCGTCCCCCGCATGCCGACTCCCGACGAGCCGGCCAGCACCGGAGGCAGTGGCGAACCGCCCCGGCCTCGACGCGGTGAGCGGGTGGTCCAGCTTCGGGCGCACCAGACCGGCGAGGGCTACAAGAGCGTCTACTCGGAGCTCACCCGGCCGTCGCTCGCCTCCCGCGTGCGCAGCGGCATCCGGGTCACCGGCGAGGTTCTGATCACGTTCGGGCTGGTGGTGCTGCTCTTCGCCGGCTACGAGGTCTGGGGTAAGTCGGCCATCGTCGACGCCCACCAGGACGACCTCAGCGGTCAACTGGCCGAGGTGTGGGGCCCGACCGGCGATCCGACGGTCGTTCCGTCGGCCGCCCCGAGCGCCAAGCCGTCGCCGCCGGTGCACGGCAAGCCGATCGCGGGTCTCTACATCCCCAAGCTCGACAAGAACTGGGTCGTGGTCGAGGGCGTCACCCAGGCCGACATCCGGTACGCCCCCGGTCACTACCCGACCAGCGCGCTGCCCGGTCAGGTCGGCAACTTCTCCGTCGCCGGCCACCGCAACCGGGCCACCTTCTGGCGGCTGGACGAGCTGGATGACGGCGACCCGATCGTGGTCGAGAGCAAGGACGACTGGTACGTCTACCGGGTGTCGCAGACCCGGATCGTCAAGCCGACCCAGGTCGAGGTCGTGGCGGCGGTGCCCGGCGAACCGAACGAGAAGCCGACCAAGCGGATGCTGACCCTGACCACCTGCAACCCGAAGTTCGACAACTACCAGCGTCTGATCATCCACGCCGAGCTGGACCGGACCCAACCCAAGTCGGCGGGCCGCCCGGCCGAGCTGGGAGGCTGACCCGATGTACGCGTTCATCTGGCGCAAGCTGCCGTTCGGCCTGGCCGGCAAGCTGACCGGATCGGTGCTGCTCGCCGCCGCCGCGGTGGCCCTGCTCTGGTACGTGGCCTTCCCGTGGGCCGAGCCGCTGCTGCCCTTCGACGACGTGCAGGTCACCCAGGACTCCGGCGTTCCCGGCGAGCCGGCCGGTGGCGACTCGGTGACCGGCGACACGCCGGCCGGCGACGACCACGAGCTGCCCTACGACACCGACCAGAACAACCCCGCCCCCTCCTCCACACCGAGCCGGTGACCATGCGCGTTCTGGTGATCGACAACTACGACTCGTTCGTCTTCAACCTCGTCCAGTATCTGGGCCAGCTCGGCGTGGACTGCGAGGTCCGTCGCAACGACGAGATCGACGTCGCCGACGTGGGCAAGGTGGGTGCCACCGGCATCCTGCTGTCACCCGGTCCCGGCAGCCCCGACCGCGCCGGCATCTGCCTGGACGTCATCCGGGAGTACGCGGGCGAGCTGCCGATCTTCGGCGTCTGCCTCGGCCACCAGGCGATCGGCGAGGCATTCGGGGCGACCGTGACCCGCGCCCCCGAGCTGCTGCACGGCAAGACCTCCGAGGTACGGCACGGCTCGGTCGGCGTGCTCGCCGGGCTGCCCGACCCGTTCACGGCTACCCGCTACCACTCGCTGGCCGTCCTGCCCGAGACGCTCCCCGACGAGCTGGAGGTCACCGGCTGGACGAGCTCCGGCGTGGTGATGGCGATGCGGCACCGGACGCTACCGATCGAGGGCGTGCAGTTCCACCCGGAGTCGGTGCTCACCGAGGGCGGCCACCTGATGCTCGCCAACTGGCTGGCCGCCTGCGGTCACCCGGAGGCACTGGAGCGGGCTCCGTCGCTGGCCGCCGAGGTGGACGCCCGCCGCCGGGCCGCCTTCGCCACCGCCTGACCTGCCGCCGGCCTGCCTGCCCGCCGTACCTACTCCTCGGGCAGCCGGAACGGCGGCGGCGGGAATGGCTGACCGGCCCCACCACCGGTGCCGGGGCTGGTTGGTGTGCCCGTCGGGGACGCCGTCCCGGTGGGCGTCGGGTCGGCCTCCTCTGGCTGGGAGACGGTGATCTTCACCGTCCTTCCCTGGGCCAACGGGGTGTTCGGCTTGGGGTTCTGGTCGGTGACCTTGCCCGCCTCCGCCGCCGGTACAAGATCGCCTTCCACGATCTCGAACTTGTAGCCGGCCGCCTTCAGCTCATCCTCGGCCGCCCTCTGCGTCGACCCACGGACATCCGGCACACCACGGACGTTGCCCCTGGAGTAGGTGACCGTCACCTCGGTGCCCTCGGTCACCGGGGTGCCCGGTGAGGGAGACACCTCCAGAACGATGTTCGCACTCTCGGGACTGTCGATCGGCTTGGGCTTGACCTTGAAGCCCTCGGCCAACAACCGACTCTTGACCGTCTCGTACTTCGAGCCGATGAGGTCGCTGGGAATGGGCTTCTCCGGCTTGCCACCACAGATCTGGACGGTCACGGTGCGATTCGGCTCCAGCTGGGTGCCCGGCGCCGGATCCTGCTTCGCCACCATGCCCTTGGTGCAGGAACTGTCAAAGACCTGTTCACCAGCCTGCGGGCGGAAGCCGGCATTGCTGATCTCGGAGAAGGCGACCACCTGCGTCTTGCCGGTCAGCGTCGGCACCGACTTCAGGTCCTTGTCCTGCTGCTGACTCCAGAGCAGGGCGGCCACCAGGGCGATGACCGCCAGCACGCCGACCCCGCTGAACGTGGCGATCAGCAAGGACGACGCCTTACGGCGGCGCGGGTCGCCGACCCGGGCCGGGACCTGCCGGGTCTGCTGCGTGGTGGAGCCGGCCGGGTAACCCGACCCGCCACCGGCCGGCGCCATCGCCACCGTCTCCGCCTCGCGCATCACCGGAGTGGCCAGCACGGGCCGGCCGGCGGCGGCGCGGAGCAGGTCGGCCCGCATCTCGCCGGCGCTCTGGTAACGGTTGAGCGGGTTCTTCGACAGCGCCTTGAGCACGATCGCGTCGACCGCCGGGGTGACGTCCGGGTTGATGTCACTCGGCGTCGGCGGAGCCTCCCGCACGTGCTGGTACGCGACACTGACCGGGCTGTCCCCGACGAACGGCGGATGCCCACAGACCAACTCGAAGAGCACGCAGCCGGCGGCGTACACATCGGAGCGGGCGTCCACCGCCTCACCGCGGGCCTGCTCCGGCGAAAGGTACTGAGCCGTGCCGATCACCGCGCTGGTCTGCGTCATGGTGGTCGCGCCGCTGGCCAGTGCCCGGGCGATGCCGAAGTCCATCACCTTGACCTGGCCGGTCTGGGTGAGCATGACGTTGCCCGGCTTGATGTCCCGGTGGATGATGCCGTGCCGGTGGCTGAACTCCAGCGCCGCGCACATGTCGGCGCAGATCTCCAGCGCCCGGCGGGGCTGCAACCGCCCCTCGGCGCCGAGCACCTCCTTGAGGGTCCGCCCGTTGACGAACTCCATCACGATGAACGGCAGGGTCTCGCCGGTCGGCGCGGTCTCCTCGCCGGTGTCGTAGACCGCCACGATCGCCGGGTGGTTGAGCGAGGCCGCGTTCTGCGCCTCCCGACGGAAGCGCATCTGGAACGTCGCGTCCCGAGCCAGGTCGGTGCGGAGCATCTTGATCGCGACGTCCCGACCCAGACGAAGGTCGCGACCGCGATGCACCTCGGCCATGCCGCCGTAGCCGAGCAGCTCGCCGACCTGGTACCTGCCACCGAGCAGGCGGGCCTGCGCTGTCATCGCGTCTGTCGTCCTTCGCTCGTCGTCGTCCCGCCGTCAACCGGCTGGAGCCGTACCTCCCGACGGTACGACGTCCGGGTCGGATCGTCGCGTCCGTCGGGCCGCAGCGCGTCGGACGCCACCGTGCGCGGGGCCAGTGTGCCGGCTGCACCGGACTCTGACTGCTTCCGCAGGTTGTAGGAAATCACGCCGGAGCAGACCAAGACCAGTACGGCCAGGAGGACAGCAAGGAGCACCATTCCGGGCCGGGACCGGCGGGGGCCGACGGAGGCTCCGGCCGGAGGGGCGTACGCCGGAAAGTGCTCTTGCCGGTTCGGGGCCGTCGGCACCGCTGCGGCGCCGCGCGGGTAGCCGGCCGGGGCGACCGGCGGGCGGGCCTGCGGGACGGCTGGTGCGACGGTGGTGGGCCGCATCGGCTGTGCCGGTGCGACGGCGGTCGGCCGCTGCCCGGCGGCGGCCGGCGGGCGGTGCGGAGCAGCGGGCGGGCGCATGTGTTGGGCCGACGGCACCTGGGCCCGGCCTGGGGCGGCCGGCGAGGCGGGCACCCCCGAGACGGGACCGGGTTGGCCGCCGCCGGACCGGGCCTGCTGGGACAGCGCGGCCTTGAGCTGACGGGCCACCCCGGCAAGGGCGGCGGCGCTGGGCCAGCGGGCGGCCGGGTCCTTGGCCAGCGCCCGCTCCACCACTGCCCGGACCTGCGGCGGGATGTCCGCGGGCAGCGGCCGGGGCGTCTCCCGGACGTGCCGCATGGCGATGTCGAGGGCGTTGTCACCCTCGAACGGCCGCCGGCCGGCGAGGCACTGGTAGGCGACCACGCCGAGCGCGTACACGTCGGAGGCCGGTGTGGCCACGCCACCTGTGGCCTGCTCCGGCGAGATGTACGAGGCGGTGCCGAGCACCGAGCCGGCCGCGGTGAGCTGACCGACCAGGTCGGAGCGGGCGATGCCGAAGTCGGTCAGCACCAGCGTGCCGTTGGGACGGACCAGCAGGTTTCCCGGCTTGACGTCGCGGTGCACGATGCCCTTCTCGTGGGCGGCGTGCAGAGCGTCGGCTGCCTGCGCGACCAGCGCCATCGTCCGGGCCGGGGTGAGTCGGCCGACCCGGCTCAGTGTGGACGACAGGGCGTCGCCCTCGACGTACTCCATGACCAGGAAGGCGATCTGCTGGTCGTTACCGAAGTCGTAGACGTCGACCACGCCGGGGTGATTGATGGTGGCCATCGTCCGGGCCTCGCCGCGGAACCGCTCACCGAAATCCGGGTCGTCGAGCAGCGCGGGGAGCAGGCTCTTCACCGCGACCGTCCGGCCGAGCACCTGGTCGGTGCCGCGCCAGACGTCGCCCATGCCACCGCTCGCGATCCGCTCGTCGAGACGGTAGCGGTTGCCGAGCTGGACGCCGGGGCTGAGCATGTCAGCGACCTCCGGGGTCGGCGATGGCAGCCCGCATGATCTGACCGCCGATCCGGGCCGCCTCGGCGCTGCCGCCGGGGCCGGCCTGCTCCAGTTCCACGCACACCGCGGAGACCGGAGTGCCGTTCTTGTCCAACGCGAAGCCGATGAACCAGCCGTGGTCGGGCCGCTCCGGTGCGGACTGCGCGGTGCCGGTCTTGCCGCCGACCGTGTAGCCGCCGATCGCCGCGTTCTTACCGGTCCCCTTCTGGACCACGCTGACCATCATGTCGCGCAGGTCGCTGGCGACCGGGCCGGTGATCGGCTGGCGCAGCTCCCGTGGCTTGGCGGTGTAGTAACTGGTGGTGCGATCGGGGGCGAGCAGCTGCCGGACCAGGTACGGCCGCATCTGGCTGCCGCCGTTGGCGACCGAGCCCGCGATCATCGCGCCCTGGAGCGGGGTCATCCGGACGTCCCGCTGGCCGATCGACGACTGGGCGAGCGCGGCCGGGTCGTCGGTGCCGTCGGCGTTCTGCATGCTGCCGGTGCGGCTGGCCGCCGTGGGCAGCCCGTCCTCGCCGAGCTGGCCGACGGTGAGGTCGTCCTGCTCGAAGCCGAACTGCCGGGCCTTCTCCTTGAGGGTGTTGGCACCGAGTCGTATGCCGAGCTGAGCGAAGCCCGTGTTGCACGACTCGGTGACCGCCTCCAGCAGGCTGACCTGCGGCTCGGGGCAGATCGACGGGGCGGCGTTGCGGATCGGCGAGCCGGAGGTGGGCGGGGTGAAGCTGGAGCCGGCCGGGATCTGGGTGGTCTTGGTGATGCCGTTCTCCAGCGCCGCCGCGGCCACCACGATCTTGAAGGTGGAGCCCGGCGGCAGGGTCTCGGAGAGCGCGCGGTTCTTCAACGGCCCGTCCGGGTCCTGCTCGAGCTTGGCATACGCCGCCGCAGCCTCGCGGGTGGCGTGGCTGACCAGCGGGTTCGGGTCGAAACTGGGCATGGAGACCAGTGCCTGCACCGCCCCGGTACGCGGGTCGATGGCGATCGCGGCACCCCTCTTGGCGTCCACCTGGTTGGTGCGCAGCAGGTCGTAGGCCGTGTCCTGGGCGCGCTTCGACAGGGTGAGCAGCACATTGCCGCCGGCGGTCTGGTCGCCGGTGAACATGTCCTTGAAGCGGTCGCCGATCAACTGGTCGCTGGTGCCGGCCAGGAAGTCGTTCTCCACCCGCTCGACGCCGGTGTCGGACAGGTTGACCGGCTTGTAGCCGAGCACATGGGCGTACTTGGCGCCGCCCGGGTAGGTGCGCTGGAACTTCAGCTGGCCGGTGGTCTCCTTGCTGGTGGCCAACGCCGTCCCGCCGGCCTCGATGTTGCCGCGCTTGCGCTTGTAGTCGGCAACCTGGACGCGGCCGTTGTAGTCGCTGGTGCGGTACTCGTCGGCCTTGTACGCCTGGACCCAGTTGAGGTTCGCGAAGAGCAGGCCGAACAGGACCATGACGACGACGCCGACACGGCGCAGGGGTGCGTTCACGGCTTGATCACCTCCGTGGGAGCACCGTGCAGCTGCTCGGGCGGGCCGGCGGCGGTCCGGGCGGCTCTGCCGCCGCCCCCGGTGACCGGCCGGCGGGCTCCGTCGGAGACCCGCAGCAGAACCGCGATGAGCAGCCAGTTCGCCATCAGTGACGAACCACCGGCGGACAGGAACGGGGTGGTCTGACCGGTCAGCGGGATGAGCTTGCTGATCCCGCCGACGATCACGAAGACCTGCAGGCCGAGGGTGAACGCGAGACCACCGGCGAGCAGCTTGCCGAACGAGTCCCGCACCGCGAGCGCCGCACGCAGCCCTCGCTCGACGATCAGCAGGTAGACGACCAGCAGCGCGGAGAGCCCGAAGAGGCCGATCTCCTCACCGATGCCGGCGAAGATGAAGTCGTTCGACACCTCGGGCAGAATGCCCGGCTGGCCGCCGCCGGGCCCGGCACCGAAGAGGCCGCCGGTGCCGAGCGCGAGCAGCCCCTGGACCAACTGGTAGCCCTTGTCGGTCGGGTCGGCGAACGGGTCGAGCCAGATCTCGGCGCGCAGGTAGAAGTTGGCGAACGGGCCGCCGACCGTCTCGCCGAGGACGTAGGCCAGGTACGCGCCGCCGAAGAACAGCACCAGGCCGATCAACAGCCAGCTGACCCGTTCGGTGGCGATGTAGAGCGTCACCACGAACATGCCGAAGTAGAGCAGCGAGGTGCCCAGGTCCTTCTCGAAGACGAGCACCAGGACGCTGATCAGCCAGACCCCGACCACCGGGCCGAGGTCGCGCCCACGCGGGAAGTCGATGCCGAGGAAGCGCCGGCTGGCCAGCGACAGCACCTCACGCTTGCGGACCAGGTAATAGGCGAAGAAGACCAGCAGTGCCAGCTTGGCGAACTCGCCCGGCTGGATGGAGAAGAAGGTGCCGACCTGGATCCACAGCTTGGCGCCGTTCCTCTCGGAGATGCTGCTTGGCAGCACCGCCGGGATCATCACCAGCACGATGCCGGCCAGACCCAGGGTGTACGCGTACCGGGACACCGAACGGTGGTCGCGCATGATGGCGAGCAGCGCGGCGGCGAGGATCACCGCGGCGAGCGTCCAGGCCAGCTGGCGACCACCGTCGCCGGCGAAGATGGCCAGACTCTCCCGGTCGGCAGCAGGGGCGTCGCCCAGGTCGATCCGGCGCAGGAAGCCCACCCCGAGGCCGTTGAGCAGGGCCACCGCCGGCAGCAGGGCCGGGTCGGCGAACGGGGCGAGGAACCTGATGACCAGGTGCAGGCCCAGGAAGACCGCACCGAGCGCGGCGGCGGGCATCCAGAAGTCCGGGGTGACCGTGTCCAGCAGGTTGGCCTCGACGGTCGCCCCGTACGCGGCCACCAGCACCATGGCGAGCAGCAGCAGGGACAGCTCGGCGTTGCGCCGGGACCGGGCCAGGCGTACGCCGGACTGCTCGCCCGCGGTGGCGGGCGAGGATGCCGATGTGGCCGCTGCGGTCACGGGTGGAGTCCTTGGGATCTCAGCCGACGCTCACTCGGGAGACCGGCAACCGGCCGGGTCGAGCGTCGGCGGAGCCGAGTCGGAGGGCGTGGCGTCGGGTGTGATGGTCGGGCCGACAGCGATGGTGGCAGTCGCCGTCGCACCGGTCGCGAGGACCCCGTTGGGGGTCGGCGACGTGCCAGCGCTCGGGCTGCCGTTCGGAGCGGGGGTCGTGCTGCCCGGCACCGGCGTGGGTGTCGGCGTGCCGCCCGCCGGGGTGGAGTCGGTCGGGCACACCGGCTTCAGGTTGGGGTTGGCCGGCGTGTCGCTGGTCAATTCGGCGAGTTGCCGCTCGGCGTCCGGCTCGCTCTTGGCCCGGATGCCCACCTTGACGGTGTCCTGTGCGGCCACGGTGAGGTCGTCCAACCGGGTGCCGCTGGTGCGGTGCACCGTGGAGAGGTCCATCCCGGCGATCTGACCCTGGACGCCGCGGAAGACGGCGACCTGCCCGTCCTCGGTGGCACCCACGTAGAACTGCCGCTGGGTGTACGTCCACCCGCCGAAGGTCCCGCCGCCGATGATCACGAGCAGGGCCAACGTCATGGCCGCGGCCCGCACCGGCCGGCGCTTCGGCCGCTCGGGCTCGTCGTCCGCGGCCGCCGGCTCCTCCGGCACGGACGGACGCGGCGCGGAGAGCGCCGAAGCCCGAGCGGCTGGAGTGGAGTCGTCGGCGGAGGTGGCCATGCCCCGGTCCCGGGCGGCTGCACCGCCGACGATCGGGGTCGCCTCGACGATGTCCTGGTCGGTGGCGTCCGCGATGATCACCGTGATGTTGTCCGGGCCACCGCCGCGCAGCGCGAGCTGCACGAGCCGTTCGACGCACTGCTGCGGGTCGACGTACTCGCGCAGGGTCTCGCCGATGGTGTCGGCGCTGACCACGCCCGAGAGGCCGTCGCTGCAGATCAGGTACCGGTCGCCGGGCAGCACCTGGCGTACCGAGTACTCGGGGTCGATGTCCCGGCCGTCCAAGGCCCGGGTCAGCAGCGACCGTTGCGGGTGGCTGCTCGCCTCCTCGGCGCTGATCCGCCCCTCGTCGACGAGCATCTGGACGTACGTGTCGTCCTTGGTGATCTGCGCGAACTCACCGTTGCGCAACAGGTAGGCCCGCGAGTCGCCGATGTGGACCATGCCCAGCTTGCTGCCGGTGAAGAGGGTCGCCGTCAGCGTGGTGCCCATCCCCTCCAACTGCGGGTTGGCGTCCACGGTGTCGCGGAGTTGTTGGTTGGCGGTGCCCACGGCCGAACGCAACGCGTCGACGAGAGCGTCCCCCGGGACGTCCTCGTCGAGCGGCGCCATGGCACCGATGACGATGTTGCTGGCGACGTCACCGGCGGCCATGCCGCCCATGCCGTCGGCGACGGCGAGTAGCCGCGGCCCGGCGTAGACGGAATCTTGATTGCCGTCTCGGATCAGACCGCGGTCGCTGTGGGCCGCATAGCGCAGGGTCAGAGTCATGGCCGTAATTCGAGGGAAGTGCGGCCGATCCGGATCGGCACGCCGAGGGGGACGGGGGTTGGTCCGGTGACCTTAGCGCGATCGAGGTACGTGCCGTTAGTCGAGCCAAGGTCCTCGACGAACCACTGCCCGTCACGCGGCACGAGCCGGGCGTGCCGCGCGGAGGCGTAGTCGTCAGTGATGACCAGGGTGGAGTCCTCGGCCCGACCAATGGTGATCTGCGCTTCACCGAGAGTGATCCGGGTGCCGGCCAGCTGACCGGCGGTCACCACCAGCTGGTGCGCCGCCCGGCCGCGCTTCACCTTCGCCGGCTTGGCCGCTTGTTGCCCCGTGGAGGCGCCCACCGCACGGGGCGCAGCCACCAGGCGACCGGACCGGGCTCCCGCGAAGAGGTCCCGGCGAATCACGCCGACCACCGTGAACACGAAGATCCACAGCAGGATCAGGAACCCGAACCGGGCGACGGTGATGACCAGTTCCGGCAAGGCGGGTCAGCCGTCCACGCGGAAGGTCAGGGTCGTGGTGCCGAGCTGGACCATGTCGCCCGGGTTGAGGGCGACGGCGGAGACCCGCTGGCCGTTGACCATGGTGCCGTTGGTCGACCCCAGATCGGTCAGCACGACCTGTCCGCCATCAAAGTCCAGTCGGGCGTGTCGCCGGGAGATACCGACGTCGGGCAGGCGCAGGTTGGCCTGGTCCCCACGACCGATCACCGTCGACCCCATCTGGAGGGGATAGGTGCGTCCGTCGCCGGACACCAGCCGGACATTGCGGTTGCCGCCGTGCCCCGGCGGCGGCCCGTAGCCACCACCCTGGTCGTACGCCGGGTAGGCGGGCGCGCCGGCGTCGTAGCCGGGCGCCGACACCGGGGCGACCTCGCCACCGGTGTAGACCTCGGCGGTGACCCGGAACATCCCCGTGTCCAGGCCCTCGCCTCGCTCGATCTCGACGATCACGTCGCCGTAGACCGTCCAGGCCTGCTCGCCGATGAACTCCGCCTGCGACTGGGCCAGTTCCTGGGCCAGCGCGGCGGCGTACGGCGCCAGCCGACTGTGGTCATACGGCGAGAGATCGATCACGTAGCGGTTGGGCACCAACGTGCGCCCACCGGCCAGGATCGCCTTGTGCGCCTCGGCCTCCCGCTGCATGGCGTTGAGGATCTCCACGGGGTGGACCACCCCTTTGAAGACCTTGGCGAAGGCCCCTTCGACCAGGCCTTCCAGACGCTTCTCGAAGCGTTGCAGCACGCTCACCGGCTCCTCCTCGGGTCCCGAGGACATGATGGTATCCGGCCGGCGCGCGCGCAGCTCACACGCCGCTCGGCCGCCTGCTACCGGCCTGTTCCGTCGGGCCGGAACTACCGTGCTAGTCTTTCGTCCGCCACGAACGGTAACCGCTCGTGGCGAGCGTCGGGGACAGCGTAGTATCTCCGGGGCCTGCTGGAGACGGTGGGCTCGGGGCGACTAGAATGTTCCGGGTTGTGCCACGGGGATGTGGCGGAATGGCAGACGCGCACGGTTCAGGTCCGTGTGCCCGAAAGGGCGTGGGGGTTCAACTCCCCCCATCCCCACCCATGACGAGGGCTCCGCAGAATGCGGGGCCCTTCCGTCATATCGGGGCGGGCCGGGCGTCACGCTATGCTGCGGTGGTTTCTGCCTCCGATGGACCAGGAGTGGCGTGTGAGTGTCGCGTTGGTGACCGGGTCGGGCGGTCTGATTGGCTCCGAGGCGGTCCGGCACTTCGCCGGCCTCGGTCTGGACGTCGTCGGCATCGATAACGACATGCGGCGCTATTTCTTCGGCGAGGACGGTTCCACCTCGTGGAGCCTGGAGCGGCTCGGCCGTGACCTGGGTAACTCCTACACCCACTTCGCCGTGGACATCCGGGACCGGGACGGCCTCGAGCAGGTGTTCAAGAAGTACGGCTCGGACATCGCCGTGGTGATCCACAGCGCTGCGCAGCCGAGTCACGACTGGGCGGCCAAGGAGCCGCTCACGGACTTCGACGTGAACGCCGGCGGCACGCTCAACATCCTGGAGAACACCCGCCGGTACGCGATCGACGCACCGTTCATCCACTGCTCGACCAACAAGGTCTATGGCGACCGGCCCAACAGCCTGCCGCTGATCGAGCTGGAGACCCGGTACGAGCTGCCCGAGGACCACCGCTGGTACCAGGGCATCACCGAGGACATGTCGATCGACGGCTCGCTGCACTCGGTCTTCGGCGCCTCCAAGGTCGCCGCGGACGTGATGGTCCAGGAGTACGGGCGCTACTTCGACATGAAGACCGCCTGCTTCCGGGGTGGCACTCTGACGGGCCCGGCGCACTCCGCCGCCGAACTGCACGGCTTCCTGGCGTACCTGATGCGCTGTGTAATGGAAGGCCGCACCTACAACCTGTTCGGTTACAAGGGCAAGATGGTCCGCGACGCGATCCACTCGCGCGACGTGCTGACCGCGTTCGAGGCGTTCTTCCGCGCACCGCGCTCAGGAGAGGTCTACAACCTCGGCGGCGGCCGGCACTCCAACACCTCGCACATCGAGGCGTTCCGCATCGCCGAGGAGATCGCCGGCCGCGAGGCACAGATCAACTACGTCGAGCAGAACCGCACCGGTGACCACCAGTGGTACGTCAGCAGCATGGCCCGGTTCGAGCAGCAGTACCCGGACTGGAAGATCACCTATGACGTGCCGATGATCCTCCGGGAGATCTACGAGGCCAACGTGGACAAGTGGGTGCCGCAGGCATGACCGCCCAGACCAAGCGCAACGTGCTCGGCGTCCTGGTCGACGCCACCGACTACGCCAGTGCGACCGACGCGGTGGTGACCGCCGCACACGAGCGGCGCCCGCTCGCGCTGACCGCGCTGGCCGTGCACGGCGTAATGACCGGGGTGCTCGACCCGGCGCACAACGCCCGGCTCAATTCCTTCGACGTGGTCACCCCGGATGGGCAGCCGGTGCGCTGGGCGCTCAACCTGCTGCACCGGGCTGGTCTGACCGACCGGGTGTACGGGCCGACGCTGACCCTGCACGTGCTTGCCCGCTTCGCCGATGAGGGGCTGCCGGTCTACCTGTACGGCTCGACCGACGAGACGCTGGCCAAGCTGATCCCGGCGCTGGAGCGGATGTTCCCGGCGCTGAAGATCGCCGGGGTGGAGGCGTCCAAGTTCCGGGCGGTCCAGCCGGGCGAGGACGCCGAGATCGCCGACCGGATCCGGGCCAGCGGCGCCCGGCTGGTCCTGGTCGGGCTCGGCTGCCCGCGCCAGGAGGTCTTCACGTACGCCATGCGACCGCTGCTCGACATGCCGCTGATGGCGGTCGGCGCGGCCTTCGACTACCACGCCGGGCTGCTGCGCCAGCCCCCGCCGTGGATGCAGCGCGCCGGCCTGGAGTGGTTCTGGCGGCTCGGTCTGGAGCCGAAGCGGCTCTGGCGCCGCTACGTGATCCTCAACCCGGCCTACCTGACCCGGCTCGCCGGGCAGAAGACCGGCCTGTGGAAGGCCCGCCCGCCGGCTCCCGCCACCGAGCGACCGGCCACCTTCGCGGTCTGACCCCGAACCGTACGGCCGAGGCCCCACCCGACGTTCCGGGTGGGGCCTCGGCCGTACGAACAATTTTCAGAGGATCACAGCGGCCGTCAGCGGACCCGGGGCGGTGGTGGCACCGAGGACTGGCAGCACCGGTACCGGTTGACCGTTGGCCGGCGAGGGTCGCTCACGACGTGCAGCAGCTGGTTCGGGGTGCCCGTGCCGACGTTGGTCGCCACGTTCGGGGTGGAGTTGCCGACCAGGTAGTCCCGTACCTGCTGCGGCCTCCAGGACGGGTTCGCCTGAAGCACCAGCGCCGCCGAACCGGCAACGTGCGGCGACGCCATCGAGGTGCCGCTGATGGTGTTCGTCGCACTGTTGCCCGTGTACCACGCCGAGGTGATGTCGACGCCCGGCGCCAGGATGTCGACGCAGGTGCCGAAGTTGGAGAAGCTCGCCGCGGCGTCGTTGTTCTGAGTGGCTCCCACGGTGATCGCCGAGGCAACCCGGGCCGGGGAGTAGTTGCAGGCGTTCTGTCGGATGCCGAAGGCGTTACCGTTGCCAGCGGCGACCGCGTACGTGATGCCGGAGTTGACCGAGTTGGTGACGGCCGTGTCGATCGAACTGTCCGCACCTCCACCGAGGCTCATGTTCGCCACCGCCGGCTTGACCGCGTTCGCGGTCACCCAGTCGATGCCGGCCACCACCTGAGCGGTGGTGCCGCTGCCCTGGCAGTTCAGCACCCGGACGCCGACGATGCGGACGGCCTTGGCCACCCCGTACGACGAGCCGCCGACCGTGCCCGCCACGTGCGTGCCGTGCCCGTTGCAGTCGTCAGCGGAGCCGCCGTCCACCGCGTCGAAGCCCGACACGGCCCGCCCACCGAAGTCGTTGTGCCCGAACAGCACACCCGTGTCGATGACGTACGCGCGAACGCTCGACGCCGTGTTCGGATAGGTGTAGGAGCTGTTCAGCGGCAGATTCCGCTGGTCGATCCGGTCCAGGCCCCAGGACGGCGGGCCGGGCTGCGTGCCCGCGATCGAGACGGTGTGGTTCTGCTCGACGTACGCCACCGCCGGGTCGGCGGCGATCCTCGCGGCGGCCTTGGCGCCGACCCGGATCTCGAAGCCGCGCAGCGCCGCACCGTAGGTGCGGGCCACCGTGCCGCCGTGCCGGCCGACCAGCCGCTTCGCGTTGGTGCCAACCGCGGCTCGCCCGACCGCGGTGTCCTTGAAGACGACGATGTAGCTGTCCGCGACGGCCGTGTCACCACCCGCTGCCCGGATGTGGCCGCTCGGCGGGGCGGCCACGGCGGGCGTGGCAGCGGTCAGCAGGGTCAGGGCGGCCACCCCGACGAGTGCGGACCTGTGGGCAAGACCCATCTCTTACCTCCTCCGACCGGCAGCCGCCCCAGGCGGGTACCGCTCGCTCAGACCGACGTTCATTGATCTTGCTGAGAGTAGATCAGCACAGTGACGCAGGTAAACATGCAGAGTTTTCCACAACGTGGGACCGGCGACTCCCACGGGAGCGGGGTCCGGCGTGGACGGACGAACGGACCGAGGCCCCACCCGCCGTTCCGGGTGGGGCCTCGGCCGTGCGAGAAAGCTCAGAGGGTCAGGGTCCAGGTGTTGATGTAACCGGTGTCGCCGGAGTAGACGTCCCGCACCTGCAGCCGCCAGGTGCCGTTCGCCGCCTCACTGGAGACGTTGGTGGTGTAGGTCGTGTTCACGTTGTCGGTGCCGTCGAAGTAGCTGCTGTTCTTCAACCGGTACGACGAACCGTCCGGAGCGACCAGGTCGATCACCAGGTCACCGCGGTAGGTGTGCACGATGTTCACCGCGACGGTCGAGGCCGACGAGGCGTTGCGGCCGCAGCCAGCGATCGTGATCGAGCTGGACACTGCCGCCCCGGCATCCGGGATCGCGACGTCGGTGCCGTTGCTACCGGAGCAGCCGCCGCCGCCCGACCCGGTCACGGTCAGCGTGTAGGTGGCGGTGCGGGTGCCCGCCGTGCCGGTGCCGGTGACGGTGACCGGGTACGTGCCGGCCGGGGTGCTCGCCGAGGTGGCGATCGTGAGGGTGGACGAGCCGCCCGAGGTCACCGTCGACGGGCTGAACGATGCGGTCGCACCGGCCGGCAGGCCGCTGGCGGAGAGGCTGACCGACTGGGCGGAGCCCGCGGTGGTGGCCGTTCCGACGGTCGCCGTGACCGAACCACCCGGGGCGGTGGAGCCAGAGGTCGGCGACACCGATACCGAGAAGTCGTTGGCCGGCGGAGTGCCGTTCACGACGTAGAGCAGCTGGTTCGGGGTGCCGGTGCCGACGTTGGTCACCACGTTCGGGGTGGAGTTGGTGACGAGGTAGTCCCGTACCTGCTGCGGGCTCCAGGACGGGTTCGCGGAGAGCACCAGCGCCGAGGCGCCGGCGACGTGCGGCGATGCCATCGAGGTGCCGCTGATGGTGTTCGTGGCACTGGCGCTCGTGTACCAGGCCGAAGTGATGTTGACGCCCGGCGCCAGGATGTCGACGCAGGTGCCGAAGTTGGAGAAGCTCGCCGCGGCGTCGGTGTTCTGCGTCGCGCCCACCGTGATCGCCGAGGCGACCCGGGCGGGCGAGTAGTTGCAGGCGTTCTGCCGGACGCCGAGGGCGTTGCCGTTGCCGGCCGCGACCGCGTACGTGACACCCGAACTGATCGAGTTGGCGACGGCCGTGTCGATCGAACTGTTGGCGCCACCGCCGAGGCTCATGTTCGCCACCGCTGGCTTGATCGCGTTCGCGGTCACCCAGTCGATGCCCGCGACCACCTGGGCGTTGGTGCCGCTGCCCTGGCAGTTGAGCACTCGGACGCCGACGATCTGGGCGCCCTTGGCCACGCCGTACGCCGAGCCGCCGACCGTGCCCGCCACGTGCGTGCCGTGCCCGTTGCAGTCGTCGGCGGAGCCGCCGTCCACCGCGTCGAAGCCGGAGACGGCCCGCCCACCGAAGTCGTTGTGCCCGAACAGCACGCCCGTGTCGATGATGTAGGCATGGACGTTCGACGCCGTGTTCGGGTAGGTGTAGGAGCTGTTCAGCGGCAGGTTGCGCTGGTCGATGCGGTCCAGGCCCCAGGATGGCGGATTGGTCTGGGTGCCGGCGATCGAGACGGTGTGGTTCTGTTCGACGTACGCCACCGCCGGGTCGGCGGCGATGCGTGCGGCGGCCTTGGCACCGACTCGGATCTCGAAGCCGCGCAGCGCGGCGCCGTAGGTGCGGGCCACCGTGCCGCCGTGCCGGCCGACCAGTCGGTCCGCGTTGTCGCCGACCGCGCCCCGGCTGACCGCGGTGTCCTTGAAGACGACGATGTAGCTGTCCGCGACGGCCGTGTCACCACCAGCCGCTCGGACAGTTCCGGTCGGTTCGGCGGCCATTGCGGGTGCGGCACCGGCCAGCAGGGTCAGTGTGGCCACCCCGACAAGTACGGACCTGTGGGCAATACCCATCTCTTACCTCCCTCCGACCGGCAGCCGCCCGACGCGGGTCTCGCTCGGATCCATGACAGCCGATCTTTCCGAGACTAGATCAGCGCAGTGAGGAAGATAAACCTGTCGATTCTTTCAAAACGCGGGAACGGTGACCCCTACGGGCGCGGGTTCCGGGGCGAACGGGGGGACGGTCCCGATTCGCCGCGTCACGGTTCGGGGAAGACTTTCCGACATGGAGAGTCAGCTCACCATCCTGTTGCCGGTCGCCGCCGCCTGGCTGGCCGCCGGCGCCGTGGCCGACCGGTTGCCCCGGCTGCGCAACGCCAGCACGCTTCGTCGGCGTACCGGATGGTTGCTGGCCCTCACCCTGACCGGGGTGACGCTCACCGCTGGCGTGCTCGCCGGTGGGCTGCTCAGTTCCGGCACCGCGCCGGTCCACGAGGCCGCCACCGGACTCATCCTTGCCGCCGGTCCGGCGTTCGTGGCGGCGGTCTGCTCGGTACGGCGGATCCGCCGGCTGCGGGCCGGCGCCGGCGCGTTCGCCAGCGCTCCGGGTACGCCCGCCCCACACGGGCTGCGCGCCGCTGCGGCGCATCCGCTCGTCGGGCTGCCCCTGCAGGTGACCGCCCTTGCCATGGTGCCGGCGTTGATCGCGGCGGACGGCACGGATCTCGGCGCCGAGCCCGGTGTCACCGGCCCGGCGATCACCGTGGGCGCACTCATGGTCATCGCCATCGGCGTTCGGCATGCGCTCCGGCACAATCGGCTCGCCGAGCGGGCCCGGCCGGACGCGCCACGGTCAGCGCGAGCGGTCGGCCCCCTGCACGTATAGGAGTTCCAGGATCGCCCGGGTCGCCTCGAACCAGCGGTCCAGCCAGCCCGGTGGCGGCACGCTGCCCCTCGGCGGCAGCTCCATCAGCAGACCGCGCAGCAAGGGATGATCCGCCAGCGACGGGTGATCCGCCGACGCCTCGGTCGGCTCCATCGGCCAGCCGGCCGGCGGGAAGGACGGCTCGACCAGCGGGTTCGGGTCCAGCGACGGCAGCGAAAGCGGCGCCTCCACCGACTCGGTCGTCGACCCCTCGCGCGTGCTCAACTCCTGGTCGACCGAGCCCACCTCGGTCAGCACGGTGTCCCGACGTGCCCCGCGGTACTTGCCACCGAACCGCTCCGGCTTGCTCGGACCGTTCGTGAGGTTTTCTGACCCGATCGTTGTCATCCGTCTCGCCTACCTCGCTCGGTTGCGGAACGGTGCGGCTGTCCATCGACGAAAGCCGTACCGACCGGTTCAACGAGACGGGCCCGCTCTGGCGACGGGATTCCCGGCGGAACCTCGGCGACCATCGTCGCTCAGCTCGCGCCCCCGCGCACGGCACGGAAGGCCCCCGTCCGGTCGAGACCGGACGAGGACCTTCTCGGGCATCCGATCAGGCCGGGCCGAAGACACCGCCTCTGGTGCCGGCGACGAAGGCGTGCCAGCCGCCAGGGGCGAAGACCAGGGCCGGACCGGCCTTGTCCTTCGAATCCCGCACTCCGACCGCCCCGGTCACGTACGCCACCTCCACGCAGTTGTCGCAGTTCGGCCCGCTCTTCGAGCTCTTGAACCACGATGCCTGTGTCAGGTCCACGGGGAACCCCTTGGTCGCCATTTCCACATCGGCTCCTCTGCCAGTTTTGCGATGTGTGCGACGGACTCCTCCGGGCGAATGGCAGCAGCGCGGATGTGATCGAAGATGAAGCTGTACTTCTGCAGTTCGTCGCTCTTCTCGAGGAAGAGCCCACCCGTGGCGTTCTCCGCGTACACAACATCCGGATCACCGGGCTCAGGGAAGCTGAGGATCGTGAAGGTCCCGTCCATGCCGGCGTGCGCCCCCACCTCGAAAGGCAGGATCTGCAACGTCACGTTCGGCAATTCGGCCACCTCGACCAGCCGCTTGAGCTGGCCACGCATCACTTCGTCCCCGCCCACCGGCCGGCTTACCACCGCCTCATCGAGCACCACCCACAGATCGACCGGATCTTCCTGGGTCAACAACGACTGACGGCCCAAACGGACACGCACCCGTTGGTGTACTTGATCGGCGGTGAAGTCCGGTCGGGCGGCGCGGATCATCGCGCCGGCGTACTCCTCGGTCTCCAGCAGGCCGGGCACCACCTGCTGCTCGTACGCCCGGATCGAGCTCGCGGCGGCCTCCAGCCCGACGTAGGCGCCGACCAGCACCGTGCTGTACGGATGCCACCAGCCCTTCTGCCGGGCCTCTCGGGCAATCTGCACGAGCTCGTCGCTCTCGGCCCCCACCACGCCGTAGATCCGCAGCATGTCCCGAACATCGCGCGGGGTGGCCGTGGTGTGGCCGGTCTCGATCCGGGAGACCTTCGAGGCCGAACACTCCAACTGCTCGGCGACGACCTCGATGGTGATCCCGGCAGCCTCCCGCTGACGACGCAGCTCGGCCCCGAGCCGCCGCCGCCGAATGGTCGGGCTGCGCCGCTCACTCACGGTCCGACCCCTTCGCTGGTCTTCGCCGCTGACTCCTCGACCCCACCCCGGCTACCTCCGGTCGACGCGCCGTTCGCTGCCGCTCACCGCGGGCGCGAACGTCGACCGGCGAAGCGTTCGCGGCGAGGGGGTGGTGCCGGACATCGGCCGGCCGCGACGGGCGAAACCGCCCTCAGTGTGCCGTCCGGACGCGGATGGCTTCAAGCGCTGCTTTGCGCGAGCCGCTCACGTATCGGCAAAAGTCGACATGCAACTTGCATGAAGCACGTCGCTGATGCACTCTGTCCGTATGGCACGGGTTACTCAGCGCATCCGTCCGCTCCCCCGGAGTGGTGACCCCACCGTCCCGGAGAAGGTGGACGCGACGTGGGCCCGGCCAGCGACACCGAGACCTGCTCCGGGGTAATGACCCCGCCGCTGCAAGCCAGCCTGGCTGCGGCGGTGGGCGCGGTTCCCGGAAGCAGCCGGGTGATGGTCGGGTGGCGGCACGCCACCAGCGGGGTACGGCCCGACCACCACCACCCGCACCGCCGGTTCACGAGGCACGACCCCGTCACCAGGCCGATACGTCCCCCCGATCAGTCACCGCCGGCAGACGCGCCGGCCGACCCTCCCCAGGAGCCCATGTGCTTCCCCGCTCTGGTGACGTACTGAACGTGACTCGCGCGGCGAGTGTCCAATTCCTCAGGCCGATCATGTTCCGGGTGATCCGGGTGCTCGACTGGCCAACCTACGACGGTTGGCTCTGGCTCGAAGGCTACGAGTTGAACGCGGCGGGGGACGCGGTCAACCGGAGGTCGATCTTCGTCCAGCGGGAAGGACTGCAACAGGTGCAGGCCGCCCCGGAGTCCCGCCCGCACACCGTACGAGCCCGACGCCCGGTCGCCCGCACCTCCGTACGGGTGGGCTGACCGGCCGAACCGCCGTCGGTGGGCGTGCCGTCGCCATAGGATTGGTACGCCCACCCCGGCACTGTTCCATCCGCGCGCCCAGGACCCTGAGCCTGGGATGGTCATGGTCAATCAGCCCGCCGCACGGCGCCACCGCTCCTGCATCGCCTACGCATTCGGAATGCTTGCCCTGCTCGGGGCCGTGACCACACTCGTGGTCCTGGTCCGCGACCCGGCACTCTCGTCCACCCGGCTGACCGCCCCGGTGCCAGCACCGGAGATCACCGTGATCGACGCCGACCCGCCAACGGACGAACCCGGCTGGATCAGCACCGACGCTCCGGACAGCCGCGCCGGAGCGACCGATCCGACCAGCCCGGCGGCTGGCGCTGGCGCGGGTGGTCAGTCCGCCGACGGGCGGCAGGAACTCGTCGAGGCGGGCCCGGCGGCAAACGCGCCGACGGACGTCCGCCGCTCACTGTTCTGGTCCGGGATCTTCGGCCTCACCATCTCGCTGGCCGGCCTCGGCCTCGTCGGCACCCGCCGCCGGATGTGGTGAACATCGATCACGGCGTGCTCGTCACCGTCGGGCTCGGCGCGGTCGGGCTGGTCCCGGTCGATGGCCGCGCCTGAGAGACGATCAGCACCAGCTCCCCGTCGGCCGGCACCGTCGCGCCAGCCTCCGGCTCGGTGCCGACCACCGTGCCCGGCGGCAACTCGGACGGGCGGTACGAGACCCGGTAGGACAGGCCGATCCGATCCAGCAGCGCCTCGGCGGTGGCCTGAGGCAGGCCGGCGAGCGGTGGCACCGGCACCTCAGGCGGTGCCGTGGTGGCCGCTGGGCTGCTCGGCGTCTCGCTGGTCGGCGCAGCCGAGGTGGGGGCCGCGCTGGTCGGCGCGGCGCTGGTGGCGCTGGCCGGTGGAAGCGACGGGGTGATCTCCGGGTCGTCCGGGTCGTCCCGCGCGTTGAGCACCACCCAGAAGGCAGCCCCGAGCAGGCCGGCGAGCAGCAGCGCGAGCACGCCCCAGAGGATCGGCAACCACCAGCGCCGGCCGCCCTGGTCCTCGGCGTACCACTCCCCGGCGGCGTCGGCCGGTTGTGGCGGTCGTACCTCCGCCCGCCCGGACCACGGCGCCGGGTTCGACCGCTCCACCGCCACGGGTGCGGCCCGGTCGACCGGCGTGCCGGGCTGCGTCAGCGCGGTGCGATCGATCGGCATGGTCTGGTCAGGCGACGCAGCCGGACCGGTCAGCGCAGCGCGATCGATCGGCGCAGCGCGATCGATCGGCGCGGTCTCGTCTGGCGCAGGCGGTCTGCCCAGCGCGGTCCGATCGATCGGCGCGGTCTCGTCGGACGGCGATGCGGCCGGTCCGACGGGCGCAGCGCGATCGATCGGCGCGGTCTCGTCGGACGGCGAAGCGGCCGGACCGACGGGCGCAGCGCGATCGATCGGCGCGGTCTCGTCGGACGGCGCGGCCGGTCGCGGCGGGGTGACGGGCCCGGGTGGCGTTGCCGGCTCTGGCCGGTCGGCGGGCGGGATTGGACGGGTGCGGTCGTCGTCGTGCTCCCCGGTGGGCGGTTCCTGGCGGTCGTCGCTCATCGCACGTCCTTTCCCGAACCGGGCGGGCGCCATGGCCCTCGACCGCCAACCTAACCGCCCGAACCGTCATCGGCGGGGATCAGCGGCCCGAACCGCCCGGCTCGAGCCATCCGCCGGCGGCCGTGGGACGCCGTCGTGCCCTTTGCGACCGGGCACCCGGGTCGCCAGAAAGCGGCGGGCGGGTATCAGGGAGTGGGGTTGGTGCCCGGCTGGCTGGGTGGTGCGGCTCCACACCAGATGCTGACCTCGTCGTTCCAGCGGGCCGCGCCGTCCTTGGGCGGCTCCTGCCGGTTGACCTTTCCGCTCTTTCCACTGCGGTAGCGCGGGTACAACCCCTCGTCGACCAGGTCGTCGGCGGCCTCCGCGCAGTCGTCGCCGACCACGTCCGGCACCGTGGCGGGGGGCGGCGGACCAGCCACCTGAAGCTGCACGGTGGTGCCCCGGGCCACCTCGGCGCCCACGGGCGGCGAGGTGTTCTCGACGGTACGGCCGACGCCGGTGCCGAAGACCAGGCGCCAGCCCAGCCGCAGCTCACGTAGCGCGTCGCGGGCCTGCTCGAAGTCGCTGCCAACCACCGGTGGCACCCGCAGCCCGGTCCCCTTGGTCGGAGTGCCGGAGGGTCGGGGGGCCGAGGCCGTGGTCCGGGGAGTGCTCGGTCGGGTCGCGGCGGCGTCGCCGGACGGCGTGCCGGTCGCAGTCACCGCCGCCAGCGGATCCCCCGGGTCCGTCTCGTTCCCGCCGGCCAGCAGCCAACCACCGGTAGCTCCGATCGCGACGAGGAGCACGGCGACCAGCCCACCACCCAGCACCACACTGGCCCGACTCGTGCCGCCGTCGGCCCGGTCGCCAGCGGAGCCCTGCCCGCCCGTGTTCGTGTCCGTCATTCCGCCCACCACCTCTTCACCGGCGACCGTACCGGTCGCCGCCCAACCCGTGGCGCCGGCGATCCATCCCGGCGGGTCGACGCGACTCGCCGCGCCGACGACGGGACGTTACGCTGCCCGGCATGGCCAGACGGGGCTGGGGAGTATCGATCGCGACGGCGATCGGGGTCGCTGCCGGCGCTGGCGCCGCGCAGCTGGGCTTCGGGTACGGGCTCGGCGTCATCACCTGGACGCCCACCGATGCCGGCGCCACGGACACCGCCTGGGCGGACGGCCTCGCCTGGGCGACCTGGCTGGCGGCCAGCTCGACAGTGCTCGGCGCGGTCTGCGCGCAGCGACTGCACCAACGAGCCGCGACGCCGTCAGTGGCAGTGACGTCTCCCGTTCAGCCGGACCTGGACCCAGCACCGGGACCGGGACCGGGACCGGGACCGGGTAGCGAATCCGAGACAGGGGACGGGCCAGCGTCGGCGGCGCAGGTGACCGAAGCTGCCCCCAACCACCGTGGGGACCTGCTGCGGCGGGTGGCACTGGCGCTCGCCGCCGGGCTAGGCGGGTTGGTCACCGTGCTGCTGGTCGCGGTGCCCGCGCGGGTCGCGCAGGGCACCGACACCGGGGCACCGCAACGGGTGGCTGCCGTGCACGCGGCGCTGGGCATCCTGATCGGCGTCCTCGTCGCGGTCTGGACGCTGCGTTCACGTACCGCCGCGGTGAACGTGACCGCGACGGCCGCGTGGCTCTGGCTGCTCGCGGTGGTCTCGGTGATCGATGGGGTACGCGTCGGGCGCGGGCTGACCGGCGCCCAGCTCGGCACCTGGCAGCTCGACCCGGACCACCCGCGGTACTGGATCGGGGACCAGCTCTACTGGCCTGGTGCATTGCTGGCGCTCGTCCCCGCGCTGCTGATCGGCGCACTGGCCGCTCGGCGGGGCGCCCGGTCGGCCGGGCACCGGGTCGGCGCGGCAGCATCCGGCGCGGCCGGCCCGCTGCTCGTGGCACTCGCCTATCTGACCACCGTGCCGCGCTGGTCGGCGCTGGGCCCCGCGCAGCTGTCCACGCAACTGATCGCCCCGTACGCGGTGCTCGCCGGCATCGGTGGCTCGGTGCTGGTCGCCCTGCTCGCCGAGCGGGCCGACCGGAACCGGACCGCCGGGTCCGGCGCGACCGTCCCGGCCCCGGATGCTCGGGTCGGCGCGACCCCGGCCACCGAGCCGATCCCGACCGACGAAGCCGAAGTCGAGCCGTTGACTCCCGGCCCCCGAACCCGGTCCACCCCTGACCGCGGCACGGCAGATGCCGACGCCGCACCGTCGACGACCGGTGCGGGACCACGCGTGCGTGACACGGCGACCGGCCGCCGGGTACCACTGCCGCGTACCGACCCGGACCTGTCGGATCCGGCCCAACCCGCCACCGACGTGGCGGCGGACGACTCGGCACCGAGCAACCGGCGCGGCCGCTCCACCCGGAAGGCTGGTCGCCCGACCACCGACTGACTCGGCCCCGGCTCCGGGTGGGGAGTTAGTCGACTGGCCAGGTGTGCACCGGCTCGTTGCTGCGCTGGAGCTCCGCGTAGCGCTGGACCATGTGGTGCAGCGCGGCGTCCCGGTCCATGCCCCGATGCCGCTCGGCCGCCCAGACCGTCTCGGTCTGCCACACGGCGCCGTTGCGGCCGGTGCGGCAGCGCTGCTCGATGATGCTGAGCAGCCGGTCCCGCTCCGCCGGGGCGACCCCGAACCCGTCCAGACCGGACGCCGCGATGGGCAGCAACTGTTCCAGCACCAGCTTCGTGACCGGCACGTCACCGACGCCGGGCCAGTGCAGCACGGCGTCCAGACCACGTCGGGCGGCGGCGTGGAAGTTCTCCTCGGCGGAGCTGAAGGTGAGCTGACTCCAGATCGGCCGGTCCGCCTCGGCCAGGCCACGGGCCAGTCCGAAGTAGAAGGCCGCATTGGCCAGCATGTCCACCACCGTCGGGCCGGCCGGCAGCACCCGGTTCTCCACCCGCAGATGCGGGCGGCCGTTCATGATGTCGTAGACCGGCCGGTTCCACCGGTAGACCGTGCCGTTGTGCAGCCGCAGCTCGCCGAGCTGGGGCACCCCGCCAGCGTGCAGCACCTCCACCGGGTCTTCGTCCTCGCAGATCGGCAGCAGCGGCGGGAAGTACCGGACGTTCTCCTCGAACAGGTCGAAGATCGAGGTGATCCAGCGTTCGCCGAACCACACGCGGGGGCGTACGCCCTGGGCCTTCAGCTCGTCCGGGCGGGTGTCGGTGGCCTGCTCGAACAGGGCGATCCGAGTCTCGGCCCAGAGCTGACGGCCGTACAGGAAGGGAGAGTTCGCGCCGATCGCCACCTGGACCCCGGCGATGGCCTGGGACGCGTTCCAGTAGTCGGCGAAGCTGTCCGGCGCGACCTGGAGGTGGAACTGGAGGCTGGTGCAGGCGGCCTCGGGAGCGATCGAGTCGGTGTGCGTCCGCAAGCCCTCGACGCCCCGGATGTCCAGCTCGATGTCCTCGCCCCGAGCGCCGACGATCTGGTCGTTGAGCACCCGGTAGCGCTCGTTGGTGGAGAGGTTGTCCTCGACCAGGTGCCCCTCGGTGAGGGTCGGCAGAATACCGACCAGGACGATCCTCGCGTCGGACTTGGCGGCGCGCTCGTCGGCCCGGGAGAGACTGCTGCGCAGATCGTGCTCATAGTTGGCGAAGCCGGTGCCCTCGATCAGCCGGGGCTCGGCGTTGAGCTCCAGGTTGAACTGGCCCAACTCGGTCTGGAAGAGCGGATCGGCGATGTCGGCGAGGATCTCCTCGTTACGCATCGCCGGCTCAGCGGCCGAGTCGACCAGGTTGAGTTCGATCTCCAGGCCGGTCATCGGCCGGTCTGCGTCGAAGCCGAAGTCGTCCAGCATCAGCGCGAAGACGTCCAGACATCGCCGGACCTTGTGCCGGTAGCGGACGCGGTCCTCGCGGGAGAAGGCGCCCTGTGAGACGTCCCTGCCCATGTGCCCTCCCGGCGGCTGGCGCGGGCCGGATCCACCCGGCCTGGCGTGCGCATTGTGAACCATCCACGTTAAGAGCGCCCACCTGGCCAGGGCCAGAGAACCACGCCGGTGATCCGACACCGACCGAGGCGGACGCGTCCGTGGCGCCATCTGTACCCCGTCCGGCCGGGCTGGATCGCGTGGTGCCGCGAACGATTCGTGACAAGTCCCACGGTCGGCGGCGGCGGCAACGACGCCGGGCCCGCGCCGACGTGCGGCGCGGGCCCGGACGGATCGACGATCCGGAAGGATCAGGCCTGGCGAACGCCTTCGCCCTCGATCTCGATCTTGATCTTCTTGCCGACCAGCACGCCGCCGCTCTCCAGGGCGACGTTCCAGGTCAGCCCGAACTCCTCGCGGTCGATCTCGGTCTTCGCGGAGAAGCCGAAGATGTCCTGGCCGAAGGGGCTACGGCCGACACCCTCGAACTCGACCTCCAGCTCGACCGGGCGAGTCACGTCCTTGATGGTCAGCTCGCCGGTGAGCACGAACTCGCTGCCGCTACGGGACTTGACCCCGGTGCTGCGGAACTCCAGCGTCGGGAACTTCTCGGCGTCCAGGAACTCGGGGCTGCGCAGGTGCCCGTCCCGGTCGGCCTGGTTGGTGTCGACGCTGGCGGCCTGGATGGTCGCGGCAACCGAGGACTGCAGCGGGTCCTCGGCGACGGTGATGGTGGCCGTGGCCTCCTTGAACTCACCGCGGACCTTGCTCACCATCATGTGCCGAGCGACGAAGCCCACCCGCTTGTGCGCCACGTCCAGCGCGTAGGTGCCGGGCGCCGGGATGGTGAGGCCGTCCCAGTCGCGGGTAGCCGCATCGGTGCTGCTGGTCATGGTGCCGTCCTCCAGGGGGATTTGTTTACTATCTCAATGACTGCTCGGGCAACTATAGCCATAGCAATATTCCCCGTGTCAAGTACTGTTAGGATGAGCGAGTGACCAACGTGTTCGACGACCCCCGGATCACCGCCGTGGGCCTGCTCGTCGAGGCGCACGCCGGGCTACAGGCCCGGTTCGCCGCTCAACTCGACGAGCAAGGCCTCACCGCGGTCGAGTTCGAGGTGCTCACCCGACTGGCCCGGTCGCCGGGCAACCAACTGCGGATGACGGATCTCGCCGCACAGACCTCCCTGTCCACCAGTGGGGTCACCCGAGTGGTGGACCGGATGGAGCGCGACGGCCTACTCACCCGTCGTGCCTGCCCGACCGACCGGCGCAGCTCGTACGCGGTCGTCACCACCGCCGGCATGCAGCGGTTGGACGAGACGCTACCGGGGCATCTGCGGATTATCGAGCAGTGGTTCACCGGCCAACTCGAGCCCGCCGCACTGGCGGCGCTGCTGGACGGCCTGCGCCGGGTACGCGACGCCGCGCACCCCGGTGCCACCGCTGGCAGCACCGACGAGTGCCACGAGGCCACCGACGACCACGCGGCCTAACCCTGACTGACTGCCCAACCCCCGGCGGCATCCGACCGGTTACCGACGGCCGATCCCGAGCAGTCGGGACCACCGGCAGAAAGACCGGCAGAACTGGCCATGCCACCCGGGCAAAACGCCTGTAACGGGCCTTCCACTACGACTGCGGTGGCAGGCTTCGTCCACCGGGGATTCACCGGGGGGTGACGGCGCGGGCGGACAGCGAGGGGTAGCACCAAGGGGGCTCTTCGCCCGCGCCACTTCCAACCCGCCCTCCGCGCTGCCGGCCCGCCGTGCCTAGCCCGCTGCCGCCCCGCCGTGCCTAGCCCGCTGCCGGCCGCCGTGCCTAGCCCGCTGCCGGCCCGTCCCTGGCTGCGGTCAGCGCGTACAGCAGCGCATCCTCCTCCGGCAGCAGGCGGACGCCGGTCTCCTGGCAGGCCCGGTCGAGCCGGTCCAGAACGGCCGGGTCCCCGGTGCTGGCGGCCAACCCGACCAGTGCCTCCACCACGTCCCGCCGGCTCTGACCGGCCTCGGCGGCAGCGGCGAACCACTCGGCCGCCAACTCCCGGTCACCCCGGTGCAGCGCCAGGTTCCCTTCGATCAACGCACAGATCCCCGCCCCCGGGCCGCCCCAGGCCAGCACCGTGCCGTCCGAACGCGGTCGCGGCGGCTCAGCCAGCTCCGCCCGTGGCCGCACCGGGGAGGCCACCGCCAGCTCGACGGCACTCGCGCGCAGCTCGGTCAGCACCTCGGTCGCCTCGTCACCGCGACCGTCCCGGGCGAGCGCCAGCCCGACCGTCCCGAGCACCCGCCGACGATGGCGCGGGTCGCCCAGCTCGGACAGGGCCGTCATCATCCGTCGCCCCTGGTCCACCGCATCGGCGTACCGGCCCTCGAGACGGGCGACCTCGGCTCGGTTCGCCCAGGCCAGCACCCGCAGCCGCTGTTCCCCGCACTCGGCGGCGAGCCGGTCCACCGCAGCCAACCGGCGGTGCGCCGCGGCCAGGTCGGCGGCCCGGATCTCGTGCCAGGCGAGGCTGTTCTGGGCCACCGCCATGTCCCGGATCCGGCCGTTACGGGCGGCCAGTCGCAGCACCGCCTCGGCGTGCTCGCGGGCCTCGGCGCGCCGGCCGACGCCGATCAGCAGCGCGTTCAGAACGATGCGCGCCTCGAGCTCCCCGGCGATGTCGTCGGCCTGCCGGAACGTCTCCAGCGCGAGCCACGCGGTCGGCAGCTCGTCGGCGCCTGCACCGTGCTCGGCGGCCAGCCGGGCCACCCCGAGAGCGGCCCAGCCGCGCAGCAGGGGTTCGGCATCGGCGGTCCGGGGATCGGCCAGCAACCGACGCAGCCACTGCCGGCCGCTGACGTCGCGCCCACGGAAGCGCCACCAACGGGTCAGGCAGGCCGCCAGGCGGAGCGCGGTCAGCGGGTCCGCGGTTGTCGCGTGGGCCAGCGCGGAACTGATGTCGCTGCTCACCTCGTCCAGCCGGTGCACCGCGTCGGGAAACCGGGGACCGAGCAGATCGCTGGCGGTCCGCGCCACCAGTCGGGCGATCACCACCGCGTGCTGGCGTCGGATCTGGGCCAGCTCGCCGCTCCCGGCCGCCTGCTCGCTGGCGAACTCGCGGACCGCGTCGAGGAGTCGGAACCGGAACGGCCCGGAGCCCCGCACGCTCAACAGGCCGAGTTCGACGAACCGGTCGAGCAGCGGAACGGGGTCGATCGCCACCGTGCCGTCCCGGTCGGCCTCAACACCGAGCAGGTCCTCGGCCAACTCCACCGACCAGCGGTTGCCGAACACGGCCAGCCGGCGCAGCGCGGCCCGCTCGTCCGACGCGAGCAGCTGGTAACTGGTCGCCACCGCGTCCCGCAGGGTGACCGCCTCCGCTGCCGGGGTGGCGGCCGCGCCAGTGGCACGGGAGGTGGCCTCCGCGCCAGCCGGGCGACGGGCCTCCGGCTTGTCCCACCCGCCATGGACCGCCGATTCGGCAGGGGTGGCCAGGTCGAGCACCCGGTCGCCGTACCGGTCGAGCAGCTCGGTGAGGTCGAGGATCCGGCCCCGGGCGGCCATCAGCTCGATGGCCAGGGGCAGCCCACCCAGCCGGCGGACCAGTGCGGCCAACGCCGGCAGCTCGTCCGCGGTCGGGGGCTCCCGACGGACCTGGGCCAGCCGGGCGGTGAACAGCGCCACCGCCGGCCACGAGTCGAGCGCCGCAGCCCCGCCCCGCTCGGCGCCCGCCGGCGGTACGTCGAGTGGCGCGACCGGCCAGACCCGCTCGCCGGGCAGCCCGACCGGGTGCCGCCCGGTGACCAGGACCCGCAGTGCGGGCAGCATGCCGGTCAGCCGGTGCAGCGCCTCGGCCACCGGGCCGGGGGCGCGCTCCACCGCGTCCATCACCAGCAGCGCCGGCCGGCCGGCGAACCGGGCGACGAGTTCCGGCACCCGGGCCGCGCCGAGCACGGCCGCCGAAGCCGCCAGCACATCCGGCCCGTCCGAGCCCTCGCCGACCAGCACCCCGGCCACGCCGGCCGGATGATGGTCGGCAGCCGCGTGCGCCACGGACAGCGCCAGCGCCGTCTTACCGACCCCGGCCAGCCCGACCAGGCTCACCACCCGAGGACCGCGCTCCTCGGTCAGCATCCCGGCCAGCTCGGCGACATCGCGGTCCCGGCCGATCAGCTCGACCGGCGGCGGGACGGCGACCAGCGGATCGGCCCGCTCGGCCGTCGGTGCGGCGGAGCCGGTGGAGGCGAGTGCCGCCGGGATGTCGTCCGGGTTTACCTCACCGCCGGTCGGGCCGCGTGCCGCGGCGAGGAACGCCGCCCGGGCGCCGCCGGTCAGCTCCAGCGCACCGGCGAGCAGCTCGACCGTGGTCCGCTGCGGGCGGACCGAACGACCGCGCTCCAGGTCGCGGACCGTCCGGACGCCGACGCCGGCCCGGGACGCCAGCTCGGTCTGGGTCAGGCCGGCGGCACGCCGGTGCGCGTGCAGCAACTGCGGCAGATTGGTCCGACCGGCCGGGCTCCGCGAGCGGCCGTGATCCGGAGTCATGGCCCGGAAGAGTACGGATCTACCCCGACCGTCGGCAGCCCAACGTCGGGCTGCCGACGCCGGCTCGCCGATTTCCGACAGCCGGACAGTCCCGGCCCGCCAAATCGGCACGAGCCCGCCGCAGTGGGGCCGCCGGCCCCCTCAGAGACCCAGGTCGCGGGCGATGATCATGCGCTGGACCTCGCTGGTGCCCTCGCCGATCTCCAGGATCTTGGAGTCTCGCCAGAACCGCGCCACCGGGTACTCGTTCATGAAGCCGTACCCGCCGTGGATCTGGGTGGCCTCCCGGGCGTTGTCCACCGCGATCGTGCTGGCGTGCAACTTGGCGATCGCCGCCTGCCGCTTGAACGGCTCGCCGGCCAGCATCCGCGCCGCGGCGTCGTAGTACGCCAGCCGGGCGGTGTGCGCCTTCAACTCCATGTCGGCGATCTTGAACTGGATCGCCTGGTTGGCGCCGATCGGCCGGCCGAAGGCCTCCCGCTCCTTCGCGTATTTGATCGACTCGTCGACGCAGCCCTGGGCGAGGCCCACGGCCAGCGCCGCGATGGCGATCCGACCCTCGTCGAGGATGCGCAGGAACTGGGCGAAACCTCGGCCTCGCTCGCCGAGCAGGTTGGCCGCCGGCACCCGGCAGTTGTCGAAGGTCAGCTCGTGGGTGTCCGAGGCGGTCCAGCCGACCTTCGAGTAACCCGGCGCCACGGTGAACCCCGGCGTGCCGGTGGGCACGATGATGGTCGACAGCTCCTTGGAGCCGTCCGGATTGGTGCCGGTGACCGCGGTGACGGTGACCAGGGTGGTGATGTCGGTTCCCGAGTTGGTGATGAAGGCCTTCGACCCGTTGATCACCCACTGGTCGCCCTCCAGCACGGCTCGCGTCTGGGTGCCGGCCGCGTCCGACCCGGTGCCCGGCTCGGTGAGCCCGAAGCCGGCCAACGCCTCCCCGCTGAGCAGCTTCGGCAGCCAGGTCGCCTTCTGCTCGTCGCTGCCGAAGCGGTAGATCGGCATCGCGCCGAGCGAGACCGCCGCCTCCAGGGTGATCGCCACGCTGGAGTCGACGCGGGCCAGCTCCTCCAGCGCGAGGCAGAGCGCGAAGTAGTCGCCGCCCATCCCGCCGTGCTCCTCGGCGAAGGGCAGGCCGAACAGGCCCATCTTGCCCATCTGCCGGATCACCTCGTAGGGGAAGGTGTGCTTCTCGTAGTGCTCGGCGATGACGGGAGCAACCACCTCGCGCGCGAAGTCCCGCACGCTCTCCCGCAGCGCCGTTTGCTCGTCGGTGAGCCGGAAGTCCATCTCATCCTCCTGTGTGGACGGGCCGCCGGGCGCTCGTGACGCCGGGACGGTTCGGGTCGGCGGCCGGCCGGTCGGACCGGCCACCGGGTCAGACCGGGGTGACGCCGTGCCGACGGCGAGAGAACTGCCGATCCTTGGTACGCGCGGCGGCGAACCGGCGGACCAGCTCGGTGCGCAGCTCGTGCGGCTCGACGATGGCGTCGATCACCAGCTCGCTGGCGAGCCGGACGATGTCGATGTCCCGCTCGTACTCGGCCCGTTTCGCGGCGACGAAGGCGGCCCGCTCGTCCGCGTCCGGAATGGCCGCGATCTTGTTGGCGTAGACCGCGTTCACCGCCGCCTCGGCGCCCATCACCGCGATCTTCGCGGTGGGCAGCGCGATAGTGGCGTCCGGCTCGAACCCGGGGCCGGCCATCGCGTAGAGGCCAGCGCCGTACGCCTTGCGGACGACCACACAGATCTTCGGTACGGTCGCCTCGGAGATCGCCGTGATCATCTTGGCGCCGTGCCGGATGATGCCCTGCTTCTCCACCACGCTGCCGACCATGAAGCCGGGTACGTCGCTGAGGAAGAGCAGTGGCACGTTGAACGCGTCGCAGAGCTGGACGAAGCGGGTCGCCTTGTCGGCCGAGTCGACGAAGAGCACGCCGCCCTTGAACATCGAGTTGTTGCCGACCACGCCGACGACCTGACCGTCGAGACGGCCGAAGCCGATGGTCAGCTCCTTGGCCCAGAGCGCCTGGATCTCGAAGAAGGAACCCTCGTCGAGCAGGCCCTTGACGTACCGCCGCATGTCGAACGCCTGCCGCTCGCTCGCCGGCACCAGCGCGGCCAGATCGACCTTCGCCGGCGCGGCGACCGCCTCGGCGGCGGGCGGCGCCTGCGTCCAGTTCGCCGGCAGGTACGACAGGTAGCGGCGCACCACGTCGAGCGCGTCGGCCTCGGTCTGGCAGAGGAAGTGCCCGACGCCGGATTCGGCGCAGTGCACCTTGGCCCCGCCCATCGCCTCCAGGGTGGTCTTCTCGCCGGTGACCATCTCGACCATCCGGTCGGAACCGAGATACATGCTGGCGTTGCCGTCGACCATGGCGACCACGTCACAGAACGCCGGGATGTACGCCCCACCGGCCGCGCTCGGGCCGAACAGCGCGCACACCTGCGGGATCGAGCCCGAGGCGCGGACCTGGTTCCAGAAGATCTTGCCGGCGCCGCGTCGGCCGGGGAAGAGGTCGACCTGGTCGGTGATCCGGGCACCGGCCGAGTCGACCAGGTAGACCATCGGCACGCTGGTGGAGTACGCCCGCTCGATGATCCGGATGATCTTCTCGACGGTACGCGCGCCCCAACTGCCGGCCTTGACCGTCGAGTCGTTGGCCATCAGGCAGACCGGCCGGCCGTCGATGGTGGCGGTGCCGGTGACCACGCCGTCGGCGGGCAGTCCTTCGGCCAGCGCGTTGGCGTAGAGCCCGTCCTCGACGAACGAGCCCTCGTCGACCAGGAGCGCGACCCGCTCACGAGCGAAGAGCTTGCCCTTGGCGGCGTTCGCCGCGTGGTACTTGTCCGCACCGCCGGCCTGGGCCCGCTTGCGCAGCTGCTCCAGCGCCTCACCGTCGAGCGTCACGCCGACTCCCTATTGCCGCCACCCCACGCCGGCCACCCTGCGAGCACGCCGACCAGCCTGAACGATCGTTAGGCTAACGCATCCGGGTGTGCTACGGCGACCCAACCGACGCAGGCCGGCGGGGGTGGCGGTCGACGGCGGTCAGGGTGCCTGGTCGGGCTGGCCGAGCTGCGCGACATGGGTGGGATCGAGAACCCGGGCGAGGAACGATCGGGTCCGTTCGTGCCTCGGTGCGCCGAGCACCTCCTGCGGCGGCCCCTGCTCCACCACCACGCCGCCGTCCATGAACACGACGCGGTCGGCGACGTCCCGGGCGAACGCCATCTCGTGGGTCACCACCATCATCGTCATGCCGTCCTCGGCCAGCTTGCGCATGACGGTGAGCACGTCACCGACCAGCTCCGGATCGAGCGCGGAGGTCGGCTCGTCGAAGAGCATCAGCCGAGGCTCCATCG
Organism: Micromonospora sp. CPCC 205539; assembly: GCF_036906815.1. NCBI lineage: Bacteria > Bacillati > Actinomycetota > Actinomycetes > Micromonosporales > Micromonosporaceae > Micromonospora > Micromonospora sp. CPCC 205539. The sequence goes on from NZ_JBAKHW010000004.1 coordinate 256,931, forward strand.
ACAGCGATCGGGCGATCGCCGCCCGCTGCTGCTGACCGCCGGAGAGCTGCGCGGGAAACGCCCCGGCCTTGTCGGTCAGGCCGACCCGCTCCAGATTGTCCCGCGCGATGCGTTCGGCGTCGGCACGACCGCGCCCCAGCACCCGGCGCTGGGCGATGGTGAGGTTGGCCAGCACGGTCAGGTGCGGAAAGAGGTTGAACGACTGGAAGACCATGCCGATACCGCGGCGTACGGCGTCGATCTCGACATCCGGGTCGGTCATCTCGACCCCGTTCACCCAGATCTTGCCGGCGGTCGGCTCCTCCAGCAGGTTGACGCACCGCAGCAACGTTGACTTGCCCGAACCGGACGGCCCGATGACGCAGACCACCTCGCCGTGCGCGACCTCGAAGTCGATGCCCTTGAGCACTTCGAGGGGCCCGAAGGACTTGTGCAGGTCGCGGATCTCGACGGCCGGCCGGGGTTGGGTACTCGTCATACGGGTCACCGAGCCTTGGCGTAGCGGAGTTCGAGGCGGCGTACCACCTGGGAGAGGGGCAGGGTGATGGCCAGGTAGGTGAGGCCGGCCACGAGCAGCGGCGTGGCGTTCACCCGGTCGTTCAGCATGTCCCGACCGAACTTGGTGACCTCGATGGTCTGCGCCGTCACGCCGAGCACGTAGGCCAGCGACGAGTCCTTGGTGAGCAGGATGAGCTCGTTCGTCAGCGGCGGGATCACGATCCGGAACGCCTGCGGGATGACGATGGTGCGCATCGCGGTGAAATGCGACATGCCGAGAGTGCGCGCCGCCTCCAACTGCCCCTTCGGCACGGCCTGGATGCCGGCCCGGATGGTCTCCGCCATGTACGCCGATGCGGTCAACCCGAGACCGATCGCGATCGAGCCGAACACGCCGCCCGGAATCTCCCGCTCCGGAAAGGCGATCGGGATGCCGTACCCCACGAGGAAGAGCACCAGCAGCGCGGGTAGACCCCGGAACAGCTCGATGTACGCCGTCGCCAGCCAACGGTACGGCGCCACCCGCGACAGCCGCATCAACGCGAGGATGGTGCCGAGCACGAGACCGAAGGCGAACGCACCCAGCGTGTAGAGGATCGTGTTCCGCAGGGCGACCGTGATGATCGTCGGGAACATCGACTTGATGATGTCGACGCGGAAGAACGCGGCACGAAGCCGGTCCCAGTCCGCGGCGTAGATCACCGCGACGATGATGACGACGAAGGCCAGGTACTGGAGCCAGAGGGACAGGCGCTCCCGCTGACGACGTCGCAGCTTCACGCGCTCGGCCGGCGGCCGATCCACTTCTCGTAGAGCTTGTCGTACGTGCCGTCCTGCCGGGCCTTGGCCAGCGCTTCGTTGATCTTCTTGAGCAGTTCGGGGTTGCCGTCCTTCTTCACCGAGATGCCGTACTGCTCGCCGGTGTTGAACTCGGCCGCGACCTCGAACCCGCCCGGGTTCTCCTTGATGTACTCGGCCCAGACCGGCAGGTCGTTGATGGCGGCCTCCACCTGGCCGTTGGCGAGGGCCTGCTGCTCGGCGGCGAGATCCTCGAACTCGACGAGCTGCAGGTTCTTTTCCTTCTCGAACTTGCGGGCGTAGTCACGGCCCGTGGTCGCCGCCTGGACGGCGACCTTCTTGCCCTTGAGGTCGTCGAGCGACTTGTACGGCTTACCGGTCTTGACCAACATCGCCTGCGTGGCATCGAAGTAGGGGTCGGAGAAGTTCATCACCTTCTGCCGCTCCTCGGTGATCGTCATGCCGGCGGCCGCCGCGTCGCACTTACCCGTGTTCAGGTCCTGGCCGGACTTGATCCCCTCGAACGGCGTGTCGACGATCGCCTGCTCGACGCCCAGGTCCTTGGCCACCAGATCGATGATGTCGACATCGAAGCCGACCACCTTGCCGCTGGAGTCCTTCGACTGGAACGGCGGGTACGGCAGGTGGGTGCAGACGGTCAAAGTGCCCGCCTTGATGAGCTTGACCCCGTTCGCCTGGACCTGACTCTCGTCCTTCTTGGCGCAGCCCGCGCTCAGAACGAGGGCACCGATCGCAACAACGAGGCCGGCCTTTCGGACCGGGTTATCAAAATTCACGGTTGTATCCCTCTCGTTTCCGCCGCATGACGGGCCACCAGCGCGGCAACAGGGGGACGGTACCTGATTCTCAGCGCCTTACCTAGATCCAAAAGTCCTAAGTGGATTTGTCCGGATCAGCAGAGTGCGAGGACTGTGCGATCCGCCGGTCGGGTGCCGCGGGGCGGGGGTGGAAGTCTGCATAACCGCAGCTCACGGTCGCGCAGAAATACCTGCCCATACCCCGCCAAAGGGTCGGCTGCACCGGCTCCCACCAGGGCATAGTTCGAAGTGGGCCGATATCAGCTCTATGCCCTTTTCCTGTCATGTCAAATCACCGAAATCGATGGATGGACAGGCGCGGAAGATCGTCGTTACGATGCCATGCAGTCAACGGAGACTTACCGATCTTGCCGACGGCACTACCGCAACGGCATGTTGAGAACTGCTCGGGAGAGGTGCCTCCGTGGTGTCCTCAGAAACACCTTGACCGTCTCCGGGACGGATCGCGCTGGCCGCGATCCCGCCGAAGTCGGCGCTCTTCTCACAGGGCCTGTCCGGCCGCGACCGGTCGACAAGACCGTCGTCGACCTCATCGACAACACCATCCGTCAACACCCGGACGCCACCGCGATCATCCATCCCACCGGCACCCTGTCCTACTCCGATGTGGACCGGCTGGCCGATGCGGTCACCGCCGATCTACTCGCCGTGGGCGCCGGGCGGGGCGACTTCGTCGCGCTCCTGCTCGACGACCGCGTCGGGCTCCTCGTCGCCATGCTCGGCACCATGCGGACGGGGGCGGCGTTCGTCCCGTTCGACCGCGCCTGGCCGGCTCAACGGCAGGTACGGATGCTCGACGGCCTCGGCCCGGTGGCGGTCGTCGGATCGCACCCACCGGACGGAGCACCGGCCGCACCCGTGGTCAGCGTACGGACGGATCCGGTCCCGGAGGGGTCGCGCCCGCCCGCCGCCGTCCGCCCTCGGCCGACGGACCCCATCTACGCGTTCTTCACCAGTGGCTCCACCGGCATGCCGAAGTGCGCGGTCAACCTGCACCACGGTCTGGTCAACCGCTTCCTGTCGATGACGGAACGGTTCGCCGCCGACGGCGGAGTCGTCCTGCAGAACTCGGCGCACACCTTCGACTCGTCGATCTGGCAACTGCTGTGGCCGCTGACCCGCGGTGCCACCGTCGTCATCCCGGACCGCACCGGCATCCTCGACTTCGACGCGACCCTGGCGCAGATCCACCGGCACGGAGTCACCATGACCGACTTCGTACCGAGCATCTTCGACCTGCTGGTCGAGCGTCTGCAGGCCCGACCCCAGGAACGGCACCTGGTGGCCTCGCTGCGTCAGGTCTTCATCGGTGGCGAGGCCGCGCAGCCGCACACCGTGCAGGCGTTCCGGCGGATGTTCGCCGAGGTCCGGCTGACCAACACCTACGGTCCGACGGAGGCGTCGATCGGGTCGGTGTTCCACGCCGTCGGCGACGACGACCGGCAGGTCATCCCGCTCGGTCTGCCCCTGCCCAACACGTCCGTACTGCTCCTGGACGAGCACGGCGACCCGACCCCGCGCGGCGAGATCGGGGAGATCCATCTCGCCGGTGTCTGTCTGGGCGCCGGCTACCACGGCGATGCCGAACGCACCCGGCAGGTCTTCGTGCCGAACCCGTACGACGACGTAGCCGGTGACCTGCTCTACCGCACCGGGGACTTCGGCTGGGTGCGCGAGGACGGGCTACTGATGTTCAGTGGCCGCCGGGACGCCCAGGTCCAGATCGCCGGCGTACGGGTGGACCTCGGCGAGATCGAGTACGCGCTCACCACGCTGCCCGGCGTACAACAGGTGAAGGCCGTCGTCGACGAGGCCGGCGCCACGGCGATGCTGGTCTGCTTCTACTCCGCGGACCGGGGGGTCACCGAGGCCGAGCTGCGCGACCACGCGCGGGCGGCCCTGCCCGGTGCGCTGGTGCCCAGCAGGTTCGTCCGTCTCGCCACCCTGCCGCTGCTCTCCAACGGCAAGGTCGACCAGGAACGACTCCGCCGCCGACTGGCCGGTGCCGCCCCGAAGGCCGCCGACAGCGAGGCGGTCTACCCGCCGGAGAGCATCGAGGCGCGGATCACCCAGATCTGGAGCCGGGTCCTTGGCTTCAGCGCGCACGACGACGACTTCTACGGCCTCGGGGGGACCTCGCTCGGCGCGGCCCGCCTCGCGGTGGAGTTCGAACGCACCTTCGGCGTACGGCTCGACGTGCGCGACCTGATCCGGGCCGCCACCGTACCGGCGCAGGCGGAGTTGGTCCGCCGCGGTCGACCCCTGCCACCGCCCGCCGTCGCGCCGAACGAGTTGGCCCGGGACCTGCGACTCGGTGACCTGGGCCGGGTCCGCGTTCGCCGGGTCGACGACCCGGGCGCGATCCTGCTGGTCGGCGCGACCGGCTTCATCGGCACGCACGTCCTCGCGGCCCTCGCCGCGCAGAGTGACCGGCCGGTCGTCTGCCTGGTCCGCGCCACCGACGACGAGGCTGCCCGGCGCCGGGTGACGTCGGCGCTGGCCGCCGCCGGCTACGGGGAGCTGTTCGGATGGTCCGCCCTCGCCGGTGACCTGGACCGACCACACCTCGGGTTGACCGCTGCCGACTGGCGACGGCTCGGTCGGCAGGTCGGCACGATCGTCGACGCCGGTGGCCGGGTCGACACCCTCCGCGACTACGCCGAGCTGCGGACCACGAACGTCCACGGCCTGCGCACCCTCATCCATCTCGCCGGCACCCACGTGCGCAAGCGGCTCATCTCGCTGTCGACGACCACGGTGCGCGACGCCCCCGGCACACCACTCGCCGAGTCGTTCCTGGCGCCCTGGTCGACGCTCCCCCCCGACGGCTACAGCCGGTCCAAGTGGGTCGGCGAGCAGCTGATCCGGGCAGCCGCCGAGCAGGGTGTTCCGGCCGCCGTCGTCCGGCTCGGGGAGGTCGCCGCCCACTCCTCGACCGGCCACGCCAACCCGCGGTCGTCGGTGACCATGATCCTGCGACTCTGCCTACGACTCGGTGTCCGGCCGCCGACGCGCCTGCACGTCGACTGGACACCGGTCGACCTGGTCGCCCGAATGGTGGCCGCGCTCACCGAACCGCGCCACCCGGTCGCGCCGAGCACCGTGCTGAACGTGGTGGCGCCCGCTTCGGTGCCCATCATCGACCTGCTGTCCCGACTGCGCGCCGGTGCGGGCGCACTGCCGGAGGTCCCGTACGACCGGTTTCTCGACCGGGCCGCCGACGTGGTCGGCGATGACGAGACGGCTCGCTGTCTCGCTGTTCTTCGGCCCCGCAGTGCCGCGGAGACCGACGCACTGACCGGGGTGCTCCACGACGCCCTGGTCGGCACCGACACCATCCGGGCCGCCCGGATGGCCCGGGAACTCGGCCTCGAATGGGGCACGAGCCGGGACAGGGAGATCGACACGATGATCGACCGTCTCACGAGGGCGGTCTCCCTGTCGGTGGATCGTCCGTATCTGTCCAGCGCGACAGTCCAGTGAACCGCGACCGACCGGTCCAGGAGACGCCATGAAGGTGAACCTCTACTACGCCCCGTTCCCCTCGCAGATCTTCCAGGGCGAGAGCGAGCCCATCAACACCGAGCGGCCACTCAACCCGAAGAGCGCGCTGACCACGATCGCCGCCGGGCTGCGGGCGTACGCACCGCACTTCGGTTACTCCTGCGACGTGGAGATCATCGACCTCCAGCTCGGCGGGCAGCGGGTGAAGTACAAGTCGCTGCCCTATGGCCCCCGGATCATGGACTGCTTCCGGTACGGCACACCGTTCGAGGAGGCCGACGAGAAGATCCGGTCGGCCGACGTGCACGGCATCACCTGCAACTTCACCAACAGCGCGCAGATCGTCGCCGACCTCGCGCAGCACATCAAGCAGGTCAACCCGAAGGCCCTCGTCGTGGTGGGTGGGGTCGACTGCACCGCCCGCCCGCAGTACTACCTCTCCCGGGGCGCCGACGTGGTGGTGCGCGGCGAGGGTGAGCTGACCTTCGCGCGGGTCATCGATGCCGTCAACCGCAAGCAGGACCTGGGGACGATCCCGAACATCTCCCTGCGCGGCCGGCTGATCCCCACCAAGGTCGACACGTCCGAGACCGTACCGATGGACTCGATCGAGCCAATGGCTCTGGACCTGATCCCCGACCTGTCGGTCTACACCGACACCGCCGAGGGCCCGCCCCCGGAGGGCGTGCAGGGCAGCTTCATCTGCTGGGAGACGTCCCGGGGCTGCGCGTGGCGGTGCTCGTTCTGCACGGCCCCGTCGCGGGGTGGTTACCGCTACATGAGCCTGCCGACGATCGAGAAACACCTCAAGACCTTCCAGGAGTACGGCATCAAGACGATCGTCTGGCAGGAGGACAACCCGCTGTCCCGGATCCAGCAGAACGGCGCCGGCCGTTACCTGTACGACTCCGGGCGCGAGGAGGTGCTCGCGATGTTCCACATGTTCCGCGACTACGGCTTCGCCTGGGAGTTCGCCAACGGCATCGAGTTCGGCAAGTTCATGCAGAACGGCAGCTTCGACCACGAACTCGCGGACGCCCTGCTCGGCAGCAAGATGGTCGACGGGCAGTGGACCGGCTGCTACCGGGTGCAGATCCCACTGGACAACATGAACGTCAAGAAGCGCCGGTTCCCCAAGCTGCTCGGCTTCGACGAGCAGGTGGACGTCCTGGCGACGATGCTCACCGACCACGGTGTCGGCCACCAGACGTACGACCTGTTCATCGGCTATCCCGAGCACGACCGCGAGGGCATCGACATGTTCACCGACTACTGCCTGCGGCTCAAGGAGGAGCTGACGGCGGTCGGGCAGGGCAAGTACAAGCCGTACTTCAACGTCTTCAACCTGTCGTTGCTGCCGGGCGCCCGGGACTGGACCACGCTGCACTCCCTGCTCCAGTTCGACATCGACGAGAACCCCGAGGTCATCGGGATCTTCCTGTCGGCCATCAACACCGAGCACTTCACCTACTGGGACATCTACCAGAAGCGTCTCGAGATGACGACCATGCTCAACGATCGCGAGATGCACCGTCTCTACGACGGCATCTACGCGGGCTGACGAGGAGGTTCCGGCCATGCGCGTCACCCTGTTGTACGCCCCGTACCCCGGGCAGTCGTTCCGCGACGAGGACACCACGATCAGCCCGGTACGCGTCCGCAACCCCAAGAGCGCTCTCGTCACGCTGGCCGCCGGCGCTCGCGCCTACCTGCGGGAATGGGGCGTCGACGCGGAGTTCAAAATCGTCGACACCCAGGTCGACGTCGGCGAACCTGAGCTGTACGCCTCCTTCCAGTACGGGCCACGCACGATCGACTGCCACCGCTACGGCGGCCCGTTCGAGGCGTACGCCGACGAGGCGCGCGGGGCCGACATCATCGGGATCTCCAACAACTTCACCAACTCCGCCCGGGTGGTGGCCGACTTCGCCAAGTTCCTCAAGCGGGTCAACCCGGATGCGCTGATCGTGGGTGGCGGGATGGACGTCACCGCCCGGCCGGACTGGTATCTGGCCAACGGCTTCGACGTGGTGATCCAACTCGAGGGTGAGCTCACCTTCGCCAAGCTGATCCAGTCCCGGGCGACCGGTCAGCCCATCGAGGGGATGGTGATGACCCGGCGGGTCGGCGACGGCCTGGTCATCATGGGCGGTGCCCAGCTCAACCTGGCCGATCTGCCGCCGATGGCCCTCGACCTGATCGACGACCTGTCGGTGTACGACGACACCGGCGAGGGGCAGCCGCCGCCGACCGTACGGGCGCCGTTCACGTGCTTCGAGACCTCGCGGGGCTGCTACCGGACCTGCTCGTTCTGCGCCACCCCGATGCGCGGGCACTACCGCTACATGAAGCCGGACGTGGTCCGGCGACACTTCGAGTACCTGCAGTCGATGGGGATCTCGAACATCCTCTTCCAGGAGGACAACACCCTGTCCCGGATCCAGCGGTCCGGACGAGGGAGCCTGCTGCACGACACCGGGCGGGAGGACACCCTGGAGATCTTCCGGATGGCCCGCGAGATGGGCTTCTCCTGGGAGTTCGCCAACGGCCTCGAGTTCGGCAAGTTCCTCGACCTGGGCGAGGTCGACCGGGAGCTGATGGAGACCCTCTTCTGGAACGACACCAGCGGTGACCGCTGGATCGGCTGCTACCGGGTGCAGATCCCCCTGGAGTACCTGGGTGACGAGCCCACCAAGAAGTTCAACAAGCTGCGACCGTTCCAGGAGCAGCTCCAGATCGTCACGTCCATGTTGGACCTGGGTGTGCGGTACCTGACGTTCAACATGTTGATCGGGCATGACGACGACGACCTGCCGATGATCGACATGTATCTGGACCGGTGCCTGCAGCTGAAGGCCCGGCTCAACGAGGCCAGCACCGAAGCCACGAACTACTTCAATGTCTTCAACCGGACATTGCTCCCGGGAACCGCGGACTTCCGCAAGAAGGCAGATCGACTATCGTTCGACATCGAGGAGACGCCGGAAGTGATCAGCGTCTACCTCTCACCCATGCCGTCCAACCATCTCTCGTACTACGAACTGTTCGAGCAACGACTACGTCTCACCGAGGCGTTGAACGGCTCGCTGATCGACCAGTACGACGGCATCTACCGGCCCGGATCCACGCAGAAGGAGTCCGTACCCGTTGTCTGAACTGGTGACTGATGTCGCTGGGTGAGGCCGTCGGGCGTTACGCCGATCTCTGGCGTACGCCCGGCGTACCCCGGGTGATGTTGCCCGCGATGCTCGCCCGGCTGCCGGTGGCCATCGAGCCTCTCGCCATCTTCCTGCACATCAGCGCCGAGACCGGTTCCTACACGGCCGGCGCGACCGCCCTCGGCGTGTTCTCGGCGGCATTGGCCGTCGCCTGGCCACTGCACGGCCGCCTCATCGACCGGCGCGGGCTGCGGGTCGTGCTGATGACGCTGGCGGTACTGCACTCGGTGGCTCTGGCCGTGTTCGTGGTCGCGGGCCGGGGCCCGGCGTGGCTGCTGGTGGCGTCGGTGGCACCCGTCGCGCTCACCATGGCGCCGATCGGCTCGACGGTCCGCGCGGCCTGGGCACTGATCCTCCCACCGGGGCCGACGTTGAACACCGCCAACGCCCTGGAAGCGGTGCTGATCGAGGTCTTCTTCGTGATCGGGCCGGCCCTGACCGGCCTGCTGACCGGTGTCTTCAGCGCGCTCACCACCACGCTGCTGGCCGGCGGCATGCTCGTGGTCGGCTCCCTCCTGTACGGCAGCGCACCGGCGATCTCGACGATGCGCCGGCAGCCCGACCACACCGAGGCGGCCCCGACCGAGGACACGAGCCACAACCGGCGGCCGTGGCGGATTCCCGGGGTCGTGGCGATCCTGGTGGCCGCCGGAGGAGCTGCCGCCGCGTTCGCCGTACTCGAGGTCACAGTGCCCGCGACCGTGTCGGCGCATGGTGACGCGGCGGCGACCGGCGTGGCGCTGCTGTCCCTGCCGCCGGCCGCCAGCGTCCTCGGCGGCCTGGTCTGGGGCGCCCGGTCGCACACCCGACAGCCGGTCAACCGCTACCTCGGGCTGCTGGCGGTGGGGTTCGTGTGCATGGTCCCGCTGGTCTTCGCCAGCTCGGTCGCGGTGCTCGCGGTGTGTCTGTTTTTGGCAGGACTGCCGTTGGCGGCGCTCAGTTCGGAAGAGTTCGGGCTGCTCGGCAGCCTGGTGCCGAAGACGGTGATCAACGAGTCGTTCGCCCTGGCAGCGACCATGATGGCCGTGGGCAGCGCGGCCGGGACGCTGGCGGCGGGCGCGGTCCTGGGCTGGCTCGGCAACACCGAGGCGCGGCTACTGTCTCCGGCGGCCGCCTTGATCGCATTCGTGGCCGTCTTGTCGATGCGGGCTACGCTGAGCAACGTCGATTCCCTGGCGAGTGCTGACGGCGGACGGTGAGGGGACACTCCGCCGGTGGGGCAGCGCCCGGGCGGGATCAGAGACAGCGGGGGGACGCGTGTCCGGAGACGGCGCGAGCGACTACTACGGTGTGCGCAGACTGGTGGTGACCGCGCAGGAGGCGCTGGCACGACGGTGGGCGGACGAAGCAGACGACACGGACCTCGTCGTCGTGGCCGACCCGGCGCGCGAGCACTGGGCGGCCCTGGAGGCGGCGGGCTTCCGGATCAAGCCACGGTGGGTGACCTGGGGGCGCCGCACCCCGGCCAGTGACGCGGACTTCCTGGCCGAGCTCTCCAAGGCCGAGCGGCGCAACTTCCGGGACGCGCTGCGGTACGTCGACTCCGACGGGCTGACGATCCAGGTGCACGACCGGCTGAGTCCGGAGTTGTTCACCGAGTTCCTCGCCGTCTACGACCAGCAGATCGCGGCGATGCCGCACGGTCTGCCGGCGGCGCACGCGGTGACCGCCACCGAGGCCGGGCTCGCCGACTTCTTCCTCGTCTCGGCCCGATCGGGTGACGGTCTGGTCGCCGGGGTCGTCTGCCGCGTCGCACCGCGCGACGAGGCGATGCGGGTGGCCTTCTCGGCCGCCCGGCCGCAGGCCCGCACCGGGATGATCAGCCGGGCGCTGTACCTGGCGGCGTTCGCCGAGACCCGGCGGCGCGGCATCCCCTGGGTCTCCCTCGGCACCGATCCCACCCTGTACGGCCACATCGCCCAGGCGGGTCTGCTCACGTTCAAGAGCCGGCTCGGGTTCGTTCCGGTGCCGCTGCACCACCTCGATCCCGACGACGACGGGTGCGACGAGGCAGAGCTCGTGCTGAGCACCCGACGGCTCAGCGAGCCCGCGCTGAGCCTCTGCTACGCCCGGCCGCCGGATCGGCTGGCCACCTGGGCGGATCCGCTACCGATGCGACTGGACGTGCTCAGTCCCGCCCAGGGTCTCGACCTGCGCCCGTACCGGGCACCCTTCGTGACCGAGACGGTCGTGGCCCCGCCGGGGGTGGCCCCGGGCAGGGTCGTCGTGATCGTCGACCCGTTCTCGACCGGTGCGCGCCTGGCCCCCGCGTTCGCCCAACGTGGCTGGCGTTCCGTCGCGGTCCTCACCGGCACCATCAACGATCGGTACGCTGCCGGCCTGCGCCGGGACGACTTCCTGACCGTGTTGACGGCGAAGGGCGACACCCCGGAGGCCGTCCGCACGGTCGCCGACCTGCTCGCACCGATGCGGCCCACCGAGGTGATCGCCGGGAGTGAGTGGGGCGTCAACCTGGCCGATGATCTCGCCGTCGAGCTGGGGCTGTCGGGCAACGCGAGCCTGGAGGATCGCCCCCGGCGGGAGAAGCCCGCGATGATGAGCGCGGTCGCCCGCGCGGGCCTGCGGGTGCCGGTCGGCGCGCAGGTCCGCGACGTCGACGAGCTCGACGACTGGCTGGCGGCGCACAGGGTGCTGCCGGTGGTGGTCAAGCCCGCGGCCAGTGCCGGCTCCGAAGGGGTGTACTTCTGCGCCGACGAGGCGCAGGCCCGGGCCGCGACAGCGAAGCTGCTCGGCGCGACGAACGCCATGGGCCAGCCCAACGACTCGTTGCTGGTGCAGGAGCAGTTGGTCGGCCAGCAGTACTTCGTCAACAGCGTGAGCCTCGACGGCCGGCACCACATCCACGAGATCTGGCGGGACGACCGGTTCTTCGTCGACGGCCGGCCGGTGTACGACCGGCAGGTCCTGCTCGACGGGACGGGTGAGGTCCAGGAGCTGCTGCGCTCGTTCGTCGAGGGGGTGCTGGACGCGCTCGGTGTGCGTACCGGCCCGGCCCACACCGAGTTGCTCGTCGACGCCCGGGGGCCGGTGCTGATCGAGTCCGGCGCGCGCCTCGAAGGCGGCGTCACCCCGGCCGGTCCTGAGCGGGCGACCGGGGAGAGTCAGCTGTCCTTGACCGTCGAGCGGTACACCGTCCCGGACCGCTTCGCCCAGCGGATCGGCGCCGATTACCGGCGGCAGCGGGCCATGATGGTCGTCTGCCTGGTCGCGCCGTACGACGGTGTGGTCGCCGAGGGCGCGGCCGAACGCCTGGCCGAGATTTCCTCGGTCTTCTGCGGGTCGGCACTGGATCTGGTGCCCGGCACCCCGGTGCACCGGACCGTGGACCTGTTCACCTCACCCGGCCATCTCTACCTCGTCGCCGACGATCCGGGTCTTTTGGAGGAGGGCTATCAGCGGGTCCGCGCCCTCGAACGAGACGGCCTGTACGAGTACAGGTAAGGGGTAGATCTTCGTTGAGTCAGCGATATCCTGATCGCTGATCTCCTGAATGAGGATTCGATGGATGAGTTCACCTACCGCGACGGTGCTCTGTGGTGCGAAGGAGTGCCGCTGACCTCGGTAGCAGAACGGTTCGGCACACCCACGTACGTCTACTCGGCGAGCACCCTGATCGACCACTACCGCCGATTCGCGAAAGCCTTTGACGCGATCAACCCGCTGGTCTGCTTCTCGGCGAAGTCGCTGGGCAACGTGCACCTGCTCCGGCTGCTCGGCGGCGAGGGCGCCGGCATCGACGCGGTGAGCGGCGGTGAACTGCACCGCGCGATGGTCGCGGGGATCGACCCCGAGCGGACGGTGCTGGCCGGCGTGGGCAAATCCGCCGACGAGCTTCGGGAGGCCGTCCGCCGCAACATCCGTTGCATCAACGTCGAGTCCGAGGCCGAGGTCGAGCTGCTGTCCCGGATCGCCCGCGAGGAGGGCGTCCGGCCACGGTTGGCGATCCGGGTCAACCCCGACGTCGCTCCGGACCAGCGCACCCCGGCCCGCACGACCACCGGCACCCGGGGCGGCAAGTTCGGCGTGGACATCGAGCGCGCCGGTGCACTCTTCGAACGCGCGGCGGCCGACGAGGCGCTGCGCATCGAAGGCTTCCACATCCACCTCGGCAGCCCGATCTTCGACCCGCAGGTATACGCCGTCGCCCTGGACCGCCTGCTCACCCTCGTGGCGCGTCTCGAGGACGCCGGGCACCGCATCACGACCCTCAACCTCGGCGGCGGTTTCCCCGCCGAGTACATCGACCGCACCGCCCCGAGCTGGGACGACTTCGCCGAGGTGATCGTGCACCGGCTCACCGCGTTCGCCCGGCAGGGCGGCCAGGTGATCTTCGAGCCGGGCCGCACCATCGCCGCCAACGCCGGCATCCTGCTCAGCACGGTCCGCTACCTCAAGCAGGCCGGTGACCAGCAGCTCGTCGTCATCGACGCGGGCATGACGCACATCGCCCGCGCGGCCATGTACGACAGCTACCACTTCATGTGGCCGGTGCAGCCCCCCGCGGAGGCGATACCGGCCTCGCGAGACGTGTCGGGCCTCGAGGGCCTGACGGCGTACGACGTGGTGGGCCCGATCTGCGAGTCCAGCGACTATCTCGCCCGGGCCCGGTCGTTGCCGGCGCTCAAGGCCGGCGATCACTTCGCGATCTTCACGGCCGGTGCCTACGGCATGACGATGACCAGCAACTACAACAGCCAGCTGCGGCCCGCCGAGGTGCTGATCCATGGCGACCGGATCACGTTGATCCGGCGGCGGGAGACATACGCCGACCTGGTGGCTCTGGAGCTGTTCGACGGCGGCCACGACCAGGACGGCTGATGGGCGGCGACGTGTCGGTCACCGCCCTGCGCTCGGTCACCGAGATCGGCGAGGCGGTGTGGAACGGTCTCGCCGAGGGCGACGGCTTCTACCTCGGATACCCCTGGATGGCCTGGGCCGAGACCGACCCGTCGTTCGTCACGACCTACCTGGTCGCCCGGGACTCCTCCGGCACCGCCCTGGCGGCGGTGGCGACCTACCTCTGGGGCGGCGCGAGCGTGCCGTCGATGAACCTGGCGTACAGCCCGAGCCACATCGCCGAGGAGAATCTCGGGCGGCCACTGTCGCCCGAGGAGCACGAGGCATTCCTACCCGCGTTGCTGGTGGGCTCACGGGCCGGCTATCACGGCGCGGTCGCGATCTCCGCCGACCTCACCGGTGACGGGCGGGACGCGGTGCTGACCGCGCTGTTCACCGAGGTGGAGGCCCTCGCCGCACGGCTCGGCGCGGCCAGCGTCGCCCTGCTCTACACCCCCACGGAGAACGTCGCCGGTTACCGGGCGGCCTGGGACCGGGCGAGCCGCCCTAACGGTCGCGGTCCGGTGCCGGCGCCGCTCTCCGCGGAGGCGGTGTTGCCGGCGCCGGGAGGCGCGACGTCCGACGCGGCGGCCGAGGCCGCGCAACGGCGCGAGTGGCGGCGCGAACGACGGCGGTACGACGCCACCGTGGACCGGGTGGAGACGGTCCGGTTGTCCGAGTGTGTGGACGTGATCGGGCCACTGCTCGGCGCGACCCAGCGCAAGTACGGCGGCCCGGACACGGACGCCGACATGGTTCGTTACTTCGCGTCCCAGGTGCCGGCGCTGGACGCGTACAGCCATGTGCTCCTCGAGTACGCGGGCGATGCGGTGGTGGGGTTCAGCCTCACCTACCTGTGGCCCGACGGGGTCTACGTCCGCGCCGCCGGGTTCGACGCGTTGGCAGCCCCGTACTCGTACTTCAACCTGACCATGTACCGCCCCCGTGACCTGGCGGCGGAGCGCGGGCTGAGCGCCGTACACCTCGGGGCCGGCACCTACGGCGCCAAGCGCGCCCGGGGCGCCGAGCCGCGGTGGACGGCGGGTCTGGTCCGACCGCCGGCGGGCGTCTCCGACGAACTCGCGAACGCGTTCGCGGTGGCCGGCTCCGATTACGGACAGGCGGTGCAGACCTGGGGCGACGTCGTCGCCACCCCCTCGCCACCAGAAAGGTGATCCATGCGCTACCGCAGGTTCGGCCGGTTGGACTGGCAGATCAGTGAGATCTCGTACGGCATGTGGGGGGTCGGCGGTGGCCTCCACGGTTGGACCGGTGTCGAGGACGACGAGAAGTTCGCCGCCCTCCAGCGGGCCGTCGACCTGGGTTGCAACCTCTTCGACACGGCCTGGGTGTACGGGCGCGGGCACAGCGAGCAGGTGCTGGGTGACCTGGTGCGGGCCAACCCGGGCACCCGGCTGTACGTGGCCACGAAGGTGCCACCGAAGGACATGCGCTGGCCGTCGACCCGTGAGTCCACCCTCGATGACGTCTTCCCGCCCGACCACATCGAGGAGTACGTCCACAAGAGCCTCGACAATCTCGGCCTGGAGTCGATCGACCTGCTGCAGTTGCACGTCTGGGAGGACTCCTGGACCGACGACGCGCGCTGGCAACGGACGCTCACCGGGTTGAAGGACCAGGGCCTGATCGGCGGGATCGGCATCTCGGTCAACCGCTGGGAGGCGTGGAACGGCGTACGGGCGATCAAGACCGGCCTGATCGACGCCGTCCAGGTCATCTACAACATCTTCGACCAGGATCCCGAGGACGAGTTGTTTCCGGTGGCGGCCGAGCACGACGTGGCGGTCATCGCCCGGGTTCCGTTCGACGAGGGGACCCTGACCGGCACGTTGAGCCTCGAGTCGACCTGGCCGGAGGGCGACTGGCGAAACTCGTACTTCGTGCCGGAAAATCTTGCCGCGAGCGTCGCCCGGGCGCAGGCCCTGAGCAAGGATCTGCCCCCCGGGATGCCGATGCCGGAGGCGGCGCTGCGTTTCATCCTGGCGGACCCGCGGGTCTCCACCACCATCCCCGGCATGCGGCGGATCGCGCACGTCGAGCGCAACATCGCCGTGAGCGACGGGCAGCCACTGGCCCCGGCCCTGCTGGCGTCCCTGCGGCAACACCGCTGGTCGCGTCAGCCGACCTGGTGGTCGCAGTAGCTGCCGTCCGGCGACGCCGGCCCGGTCCGGCAGGCGAGAGGGTGGATGACCAGCCGATCCCGGATTAAACATTGAATTTGGTCGATGTCTATGGATAGGCTTCTGGCACCCCCCTCAGATTGGAGTCAGCGATGACCTCACGACTCAGTCGACTCGTGGTCGCGATGGTCGCGACCGCAGGTGCCACCCTCGGCGTCACGGTCGCCAACCCCTCGCCCGCGTCCGCCGCCATGACCATCTGCTACAACACCAGCCAGGCGGGTGCCTACGCCGGCACCGCCAACCAGGCCGCCTCCATCTGGAACAACGCCACCTCGAACCTGACCCTCAGCGCGAACTGCGGCTCCAACCTCCGGATCTACCAGATCACCGGCGGCGGTTCGTACGCCGTCCGCACCAGCCTCGGCAACGGCCGGGTCTACATCGACACCCAGCAGGCCGCGCAGTACAGCCCGCTCCGGATCATGACCCACGAGATCGGGCACATCCTCGGCCTTCCGGACAACTACAACGGGAACTGCGCGCTCCTGATGTCCGGCGGTAGCGCCGGCACCGGCTGCACCAACCCGTACCCGAGCACCGCCGAGGCGAACCGGGTCACCAACCTCTTCGCCGGCACCCGGGTCAGCACGGACAGCACCGGTGCGCAGATCTTCCGCGACAGCTGGCCGGCCACGCTCGCCCCGGTGAGCTGACCGACCGCGTACGTCGGAGGGGCCGGCCGGTGCCGGCCCCTCCCGCGCGTCTACCGACGGGTCAGGCGGGTACGGGGACCGGCGCGCAGCACGCCGGACGGAAGCTTCTTGGCGAGCAGCCCCTCGGCCAGTTCGGCGGCCTCGATCAGCGCGTCGAGGTCGATGCCAGTGTCGATGCCCATGTCGTGCAGCATGTGCACGGCTTCCTCGGTGGCCAGGTTGCCGCTGGCGCCCGGCGCGTACGGGCAGCCGCCCAGGCCGCCGACGCTGGCGTCGAACTCGGTGATCCCCAGCTCCAGTGCGGTCAGCAGATTGGCCAGCGCCGTACCCCGGGTGTTGTGGAAGTGCAGCAGCACCGGGATGTGCGCGTTGCGGTCGCGTACCGCGGTCACCAGCTCGCGGACCCGACGCGGGGTGCCCATGCCGGTGGTGTCGCCGAACGCCACCCGGTCTGCGCCGTCCCGGACCACCCGGTCGACGATGCCGGCCACCCGCTTCGGGTCGATGTCCCCCTCGTACGGGCAGCCGAAGCTCGTCGCCACGATCACCTCGGCTCGGGCGCCGGCACCGTGCAGCAGATCGATCAGCTCGGCGATGTCGTCCAGCGACTCGTCGATGGACCGGTTGACGTTGTTCCGGTTGTGCGCGTCACTGGCGGAGACCACCACCTCGATCTCGGTGAACCCGGCCGCGAGGGCCCGCTGGGCGCCCCGGGTGTTGGGCACGAGGGCCGAGTAGCGCACGCCGTCGGCCTTCGCGGCCCGCTGCCACACCTCGTCCGCGTCGGCCATCTGCGGGATCGCCTTCGGATGCACGAACGACACCGCCTCGATCCGCCGCACTCCGGTGCCGGAGAGCGCGTCGAGCAGCCGCACCTTCGAATCGGTCGAGATCGGGTCCTCGTTCTGGAGCCCGTCGCGCGGCCCAACTTCGCGGATGGAGACGAAATCTGGCAGGTCCGCCATAAGGGGTCACCTCACTGTGACGTCTTGCTGTGCTGGGGGTCTGCGGTGCTGAGACAACGGTAGCGGCTGGTGCTGGCGTAAGGAGGGGGCCGCCGCCCCCTCCCCCCTCCCCCCGGCGCAACGCCGCCGCGCTGCGTCGATCTTGCAGTTTCGGTCGCCGAAATGCGTGAACTGCCCTCTTCGTCGAGGCAGCAAATGCAAGATCGCGGGAGGAAGTAGCCCGGCCGCGTCAGCGCATGCGGCCGACGATGCCTGTGTCGTACGCGCCGCTCAGGAACTCCTCGTTCTCCAGCAGCTCGGTGAAGAAGGGGACGTTGTTCTTCGGGCCCTCGATCTGGAAGGCCGCGACCGCGATGCGCGCGCGCTCCAGCACCTCGTCGCGGGTGGCGCCGCTGATGATCAGCTTGGCCAACAGACTGTCGTAGAACGGGGTGACCGTGTTGCCCCCGGTGTAGCCGGAGTCCACCCGGACGCCCTCGCCCGTCGGCTCCACCCAGGTCCTGATCACGCCGGGGCCGGGGAGGAAGCGCTTCGGGTCCTCCGCGTTGATCCGCATCTCGATGGCGTGGCCACGCGGGACCAACACGTCCGGGTCGAACGTCGGCGCCAGCCCGGACGCCACCCGCAGCTGCTCCTCGACCAGATCGATCCCGTAGACGTACTCGGTCACCGGGTGCTCGACCTGGAGCCGGGTGTTCATCTCGAGAAAGAAGAAGTCACCGGAGGCGGGGTCGAGCAGGCATTCCACCGTGCCCGCGTTGCGGTAGCCGACCGCCTCGCCGGCCCGCACCGCCGCGGCCAGGAGACGCTCCCGCAGCTCCGGCGAGACCGCCGGGGACGGGGACTCCTCGACCAGCTTCTGGTTACGTCGCTGCACCGAGCACTCCCGCTCGCCGAGCGCCACCACCCGGCCGTCGGCCAGGCCGAGGATCTGCACCTCGACGTGCCGCACCCGGGGGAAGTACCGCTCGATCAACACCGAGCCGTCGCCGAACATCCGCTCGGCGAACGCGCGCACCTTGTCGTACTCGGTGCGCAGCGCGGCCTCGTCGACGGCGACGCCCATGCCCATGCCACCACCACCGGCCGCGGCCTTGACCATCACCGGGTAACCGATCTCGGCGGCGGCCGTCACCGCCGCGTCCAGGTCGGCGGCCGGGTCGGTGGTGCCGGGCGCGACCGGGACGCCGGCCGCCGCCATCAGGTTCCGGGCGTTGATCTTGTCACCCATCGCGGTGATCGCGCCCGCGTCGGGTCCGACCCAGATCAGGCCGCTCGCCTCGACGGTACGGGCGAACTCGGCATTCTCCGACAGGAAGCCGTACCCGGGGTGGATGGCCTGCGCGGCGGTCGACTTCGCGGCGGCGAGGATCGCCTCGGTGTTGCGGTAGCTCTGCGCCGGGTTCGGTGGGCCGATGAGGACGGCCTCGTCCGCCTCCGCGACGAACGGCAGGTCGGCATCGGCCTCCGAGTACACCGCGATCGCGCGGATGCCGAGCCGCTTGGCGGTGCGGATGATCCGACGGGCGATCTCGCCTCGGTTGGCGACCAGCAGTGACTCGATCATGTTTCCTCCCGGCGTCCGGATGGTGGGACGGTGTCAGGGAATCATGACCGACGTGCTTCTGACGAGTCGGCTCAGGCGAGCAGCGCGGCCAGGGTCGCGTCGCGCAGCAGCTCGGCGCGGCGGCGGCGGTCCACCTCGCCGCCGAGGAACGGCGTCGAGTTCATCAGGCCGAACGCGGCGTGCGCGAGCACCCGGGCCTCGCTGGCGGGCATGCCGGGGTGCAGTGCGGTGAGCACGGTCACCCACTCCTCGACGTAGAGCCGTTGCAGGCGGCGGATCTGGCGACGCGGCTCGTCCGGCAGGCGGTCCAATTCGTGCAGGTGCAGCGCGATCACCGCCGGGTTGGCCAGCGCGAACTCGACGTGGAAGTCGATCAGCGACTCCAGTACGCCGCGCGGATCGTCCGGGTGCCCGGCGGACCGCTCCCGACCGCCGGCCAGCAGCCCGTCGCTGACCGGGATCAGCGCGGCGGCCAGCATCGCCTCCTTGCCGGCGAAGTGGTGATAGAGCGCCGGACCGGTGACGCCCGCAGCCGCGCCGATGTCGTCCATCGACACGCCGTGGTAGCCGCGGGCGGCGAACAGACCGACCGCGATCTCCAGGATCTCGTCCTTGCGGGACCGGCGCCGACCCGCTCCCGCCGCACCCCGCGCCTGCTGCTCCACCGTCACCGGGCAAGCGTAGACCGCGAACTGGCCGCAGTGGAGCAGTGGTGACCGGGCGCTTAGTCGTCCGGGTCGAGGTCGTGTTCGGTCCGTAATGCGGCGGCGTCCGCAGGACGATCCAGCAGGTCGAGCGCACGGGCGAGCAGCCAGGCCGTCTGGCGGACCGGCCGGGAGTCGGCGGGCAGCCCGCCGAGCACCCGACGCAGCAGCAGTTCCGCCTCGGCCGGCCGGTCCAGGCGCAACAGCAGCTCACCGGCGAGGATCTCCACCTGTGCGGCCTCACCGAACGCCTCGATCGACCGCAACCGGTCCGGCACCCCGGCGAGCCGATCCAACGCCTCGGTCGGCCGTCCCTCCCCGGTCAGCACCCGCGCCGCCACCTCGGCGGCCATCGCCAGCTCGTACGTCACCGGCGGCGGCTGCTCCGGATGCCCGGTCAGCGTCGCCGCCAACTCCTCGACCAGCTCGACGGCACGTACCGCCGCTGGCCGGTCGTCGGCCCAGAACCAGGCGTACGCCTCCCGCCGCCGGGCCCGCAGCTCGTCGAGCGGCAGGTCGGCGAGCCGGTACGCCTCGGCTGCGGCGGCGAACCGCTCGCCGGCCACCGCGTCCCGGTCGGCGTCGTAGAGGATCCCGCCGGCCTCCTCCAGCACCTGCGCGCGGTGCGGGAGATTGTCCGGTCCGTCCAGGTTGCTGGCCAACTGTTCCAATAGCGCGAGCGCCGGGTCGATCTCGCCGAGCCCGACGTAGATGCCGGCCAGCAGGTGCCGACAGCGGTCCGCCTCCGCCTGTGCGGCCAGCCGGTCCAGGCCGAGCACCGCCTCCTCGGCGACCTCGGCCGCCTCCGCGAGCCGGCCCACCACCCGGTACGCGTTCGCCAACTCCCAGCGCAGGAAGGCGTCCCCCTCGGCGCCCCGCTCCACGCAGAGCGTCACGGCGTCGACGAAGTCGTCCACCCCGTCGGCGGCCCGGCCGGCGGCGAGCAGCGCCCGGGCCCGGGCGACCCGGACCGGCAGCTCGGCGTCCGGCGGTGCCGCCAGGAGCGCCTCGTCGCAGGCGGCCACCGCCTCGGCCGGATCGTCCACCATCCCGGCGTACGCCAGGCAGGCCGCCGTGGTCAGCTCGCCGACGCGCAGCTCCCGGCCGAGCCGGCGCGCCTCGTCGGCCGCGGTCCGGGCCTCGTCGAGCCGGTCCAGCTGCTCCAACAGGTGCGCCCGGTGCAGCGCGACGCGGGCCGCCAGGTACGGGTCACCGCCCGCGTCGGCCGGCACCCGATCGAGGGCGGCGAGCGCGTCCGCCCAGCGTTCCCGCTGGAGCAGCGTCAGCGCCACCCGGTCGTGCCCGGCGGCCCGCTGCCGGGCGTCGCCGCGCCGGTCCAGGACGGCGGCGGCCTCCCGGACCAGCGTCAGCCCCTCCTCGGCCTGCTCGTCGGTCCTGGTCAGCAGCACACCGAGTCGCCCGGCGACCACCTGGGCGGCGAGCTCCTCGGCCTCCTGCTGGTAGAGGGCCAGCGCCGCACGGTTCAACTCGATCGCGCCCTCGATGTCGTCCTCGTCGCCGCGCTCGGCCGCCCGCAACGCCAGCCGGTGCGCGACCGTCCGCGCCGGCAGGTCGTCGGCTCCGAACCGGCTGTCGCAGGCGGCCAGCGCCGCGCGGAACGTGGCCCGGTCGTGCCGGCCCCAGCTCTCCTCGGCGAGGTCCAGCAGCTCGTCCGGGCCGGCGTCCGCGGGCAGGGTCACCGTGGGCGCCTCGCCGGCATCGGCGCGCGACCGGTCACCCCGGTCGGCGGCGGTCGCCGACGCGCCCTGGTCGAGGGGGATGGTCGGCTCGTACCCCGTCGGGGTGGCCGGTCGACGACGGATGCTGGCGGAGAGCGGCACGTGCTCGCCGGTCGGCCGCACCGCGAGCCGTCGGGCGATCCACTCCGACTGGTGGGCGGTGCCGTTACGCGCGTCGAAGCGCGCAGCCAGCGCGGTCGCGGTGTCGACCAGCTCGTCGGCGAGCGACAGCATCGGCACCTCGCCCGCAGGCCGGCCCTCGGCAGCCCGCCGGTAGACGGTCGGCAGGCCGGTCCGGCCGGCCTGGCGCAGCGCGGCGGCGGCGGTCGCCGCGAAGTGCATCGCGGCGGCCGGCGACGGCGGCCGGTCCAGCCAGTCCAGGTGCCGCTCGACCAACTCCACGGCCCGTGCCTCGTTGCCGGTCAGCGTGCAGAACTCGATGTGGTCGCCGATGTCCCACAGGTCGGCGAGATTGCCCCGCAACCGGCGGTACGCCTCCCGGTGCGCGTCCCGCGCCGCCTCGCCACGCCCGGTCCGCAGGTACGGCAGAAGCAGCGCGGTGAGGATCGCCTGCGGCTGCTCGGTGCAGGTGAGTCGGCCGGCGAGCACCGGCTCGGCCAACTCCACCGCCTCGGCGTCGCGGCCGGTGTCGGCGAGGTAGCCGACCTGGCTCGTGGGGTCGCAGCCAGCGCAGTCGGAGAGGTCGTCGCGCGGGGTGGTCTGCCAGAGCCGGTACCAGTGCGCGGCGGCCTCGGCGTCGCCCACGTGGTCGGCGACCCGGAACCGGTGCTTGTGGACGGTCTGCAGGCTGTGCCCGCCGGACCGGTACCGCCGCTCCATGTCGTCCAACACCGCGTAGGTGCGGTCCAGTGGCACCTCGGGGAACTTCAGCAGGCCGGACACCATGTACTTGAAGTGCCAGAGCAGCTGATGCAGGTGGCGCTGGTGGTAGGGCTGCGGGTCACGGTCGAACTCGGCCAGGCACCAGGAGAAGGTGACAAAGGACTTCGCCGGTTCGCCGCCGTAGACGTAACCGGTGGTGGCCTGCATCCGGGTGACGAAGGCGAGGTGCCGGTCGTCCGCCGCGTCCACCCGGCGCAGCAACTGCTCCAGCGCGGCGATCTGACCGGCCCCGTACGGCATGTCGGCGATACCGCGCAGTACCCGCCACAGATCCTCGTCGGCCATGCTCACTCCCGTCCCGGTACCGCCCGGCCGAGCAGGCCGAGGAAGGAATCGTTCAGCAGCGCGGCGTCGGCCGCGCGGATCGGATGGTGACCGAGCAGCAACGCCTGCCCGTACAGCGCCTCGACGGCGAGCCCGACCAGTTCCGGGTCGCTCAGGGTGGTGACCCGACGGACGAGCGGGTTGCGGTGGTTGAGGACCAGCTGTGGGCGGTCCGGTGGAGCGGTCGCGGCGAGTGCGTCGAGCACGCCGCCCCACAGCTCGTCGGCCCGGTCCCGGCTGGCCGCGAGCTGGTCGTTGAACGCCGCCGACCGGCTGACCAGGTAGAGCGCGGGCAGCGATACCGGGTCGTACGCCCGGATCACCACCTCACAGCCGGAGCGCTCGACGGCCCGCTGCGCCGCGGTGAGGAACGGCCGCAACGCCATCTCCACCTGCGGGTCGAGGCCCTCGAAGCGGGTGGTGAGGTCGCTCGGCTCCAGCCGTTCGATCAGCACCGAGCGGTCCACCGCCGGCAGCCGCTCGATCAGCTCGGTGTCGTACGTGTAGCCCGCGTTGACCAGCGCCAGGTCCTGCGCGGCGGCCACCGCCGCGAGCTGGCGGAACTCGTCGAGGCTCGCCGCGTACCGGAGCACCCCGTAGCGCTCGCGGAACTCGGCGAGGGTCAGCGTGCCCACGTTGGTGTCCATCGGCCACCACCGGTCGACCAGTCGCAGCATCTCGTCGTCGTGCAGCGCCAACGCCTTCACGCCGAGGTGGTGCACCTGGAGGAACTCGGCCAGCCGGCGTGGGTCGTGCCGCGCGAGCCGGACCAGCCACCCGCGTACCTGGTCACCGAGCGCCTCCCGGGTCGCGGTCAGCAGGGTGTCCTCGTAGAGCGCCTCCCGGCTGGCGGTCGGGCGCAGCTCGGTGGCGTCCACCACGCAGTGGGCGAAGAACGCCCAGTCCGGCAGCAGCCCGTCGGCGTGCTCGGTGAGCAGCATCCGCTTGAGGTAGACCCGGTGCCCCGCCCGCGCCGCCGGATTCACCGGGGTGGGCAGGATGAACGCGACGCCGGTCACCCCGGCCTCGGGCACGGCCAGCGGCAGCACGTCGAACGGGTCGAAGCCGAGGGTCTCCCGGGCGTACCGGATCAGTGCCGGTCGGTCGACCGGAGCCTCCGCCGTGGTCGGCCAGGGCGGCTCGCCGGTGGTGGTGGTCACGTCGCCGACCCGGACGGTGACCGGCAGCAGGGAACCGAAGATCCGGGCCAGGTCGGTGACGGTCGGGGTGGTGAACCACTGGTCGGCGTCGCGGCGGGGCACCAGCGTGACGGTGGTGCCCGGCTCGGATCGGGCGGCCTCCGGCGGTGCCACCGTCACCGCGTAGCGGCCGTCGGCGTACCCGGTCCAGCGGACCGTGGGGTGCTCGCCGTTCCGGGTGAGCACCTGGATCTCGTCGGCCACCAGGAAGCAGGAGAGCAGGCCGATGCCGAACTGGCCGAGGAACTCGTGCCGGGAGAAGCCCAGCTCGTCGCGCTTGGAGCTGCGGCCGATGGTGGCCAGCAACTCGTGCACCTGTGCCTCGGTCAGGCCGATGCCGGTGTCGTGCACGCGCAGTGTGCCGTCGCCGGTGAGCTCCGGTGGGTCGATGCGGACCAGCGCTGGCGCGTCCGGCTCCGCCGCCCGGCGTGCCGTGATCGCGTCGACCGCGTTCTGCAACAGCTCGCGGACGTAGACCCGCGGACTGCCGTAGAGGTGATGACTGAGCAGGTCGACCACGCCACGGAGGTCGACCTGGAAGGTGTGGTCCACGCCTGAGTGCTCCCCGGTCCCGATTCCGGCGCTCACCGTACCGATGATCACCGATCCGCGCGTCCCCCTTTCGCCGCCGGCTTGACCCTCGACCCGGTCGAACCCGCACCGTCGCCGGCATGACCTCCTCCCCACTTGGCCGGGATTTCCGGCTGCTCTGGTCCGCGGCCGTCTCCTCCCGCTTCGGCGACGCGCTGCGTACCCCGGCGCTGGCGTTGCTGGCCGCGACCGTGACCCGCGACCCTCGGGTCATCGCGGCGGTCACCGTGGCCGGACAGTTGCCGCCGCTACTCTTCGGCCTGCTCGGCGGCGTGTACGCGGACCGCTGGGACCGCCGACGGACGATGGCCCTGGTGGACGGGTCACGCGCGGCCGTGGTGGCGGCCCTGGCCGTGGCGGTCGCCCTCGACCAGGCGAGCATCCCGGCGCTGCTGGTGGCCGCGTTCCTCCTCGCCACGTTGGGCACCCTCTTCGACGCCGCCTCGTTCGCGCTGCTCCCCGCTCTGGTGCCGCCGGCGGCGCTGCCCCGGGCGAACGGACGGCTCCAGGCCGGTGCCGCGGTGGCCGGTGGCTTCCTCGGCGCGCCCGCCGCCGGTGTCCTCTTCGCTGTCGCACCAGCGCTTCCGTTCACCCTCGACGCCCTGACCTTCGCCGTGGCGGCTCTGCTCGTGTTGAGCCTGACCCCCACTGCGCCGGCGTCCGGACCGGGAGCGCGCCGAGGGTCGGTGTGGGCCGAGATCGTCGAGGGGGTGCGGTGGCTGCGCGGCCACCGGACACTGTGGCGGGTGACCCTGCTCGCCGCCGCGTGCAATCTGGCGATCAGCGGCCTCATGGCGGTGCTGGTGCTCTACGCGTTGGACGTGCTGCGGGTGCCGCCGGCTGGGTACGGGTTGTTCGCCGCGGGTGCCATCGTCGGCGGCGTGGCCGGGGCGCTCGGCGCGGGACGACTCGCCGCCTGGCTCGGCACGGTGGCGGCGCTGCGCGTGGTGCTCGCCGCGCAGACCGTCGCGCTGACCGGTTTCGCGCTGGCGCGGCATCCGGTGGTGGGAGGGCTCGCGCTGGCGGTCTTCGCCGCCGGCACCGTGGTGTGGAACAGCCTGTGGGCGTCGTACGGGCAGCAGCACGTGCCGGCCGGGCTGCTCGGCCGGGTGAGTGCCGCCCAGCGGATGGTCGGGCTGCTCACCGCACCGGTCGGCGCGGCGCTCGCCGGGCTGGTCGGCGCGGCGCACGGCACGGGGCCGGTAGCGGTGGCGGTGGCGGGTACGTTCGCGCTGGTCACGCTCGCGGCATGGTGGACCCTGCAGCCGCTGCCCGTTGCCGTGGGTGCGGCCTAACCTGGCGTTCGTTCCCGATGGGACAGCCCGGACAGGCGCAGTGCGATCTGCCGGCGGGCCGGCGGTACGGCACCGAGCAGCCGGAGCAGCACGTCGCGGATCGGCCGACGGGCCGAGGAGAGCGTGGCCAGTCGGGTCAGCCCCGCGGTGAAGCTCAGGACATCCTCGGCCATCGGCCGCTGCCGGGCGGTGTAGTCGTCGAGCAGCGTCTCCGGGCCGCCGGCGAGCACGTCGGCCAGCGTGGTGCCGAGGGCCACGGCGTCGCAGATGCCGAGGTTCATGCCCTGCCCGCCGGCGGGGCTGTGCACGTGCCCGGCGTCCCCGGCGAGCAGCACCGGCCCGGCCCGGAACGTGTCGGCGATCCGGTGGTGCACCCGGAACCGGGAGCCCCAGAGCACCTCCGTGATCCGTTCGGGTCGGCGCTCCGGGCCGCGCTCGTCGAGCAGCGCCTGGAGGTAGGCCGAATCCGGCTCGGCCGGAGCCGTCGCCACCGCGGCGACGAGCCGGACGACGCCGTCCGGGAGGGGCGCCCAGATCAGTGGACCGGGGCGGGCGAGAAAGAGCGCGGCCTCGTCGCGGGGCAGGGCGCTGCGCACCCGGACGTCGGCGAGCACGAACGATTCCTCGTGGCTCGGACCGCTGAAGCCGATGCCGACCAACTGCCGGACCGTGCTGTGCAGACCGTCCGCGCCGACCACGAACCGGGCGCGCAGCGCGGCCCCGTCGACCTGCGCGACCACTCCGTCGGTGGTGGGGGTCAGGTCGGTCAGCCGGCCGGGCCGCCGCGCCCGGACGCCGAGGTCGGCGAGCTGGTCGGTGAGCACCGACTCGGTGACCGACTGGGAGACCAGCAACGCGTAGGGGAAACGGGACGGCAGCTGGTGGAACGGGACCGCGAGCAGCATCCGGTCCCGGTCGCGCACGGTGAACCGCGGTGCCCGCACGCCTTGGGCGACCAGCGGCGCCGCAGCGCCGATCCGGTCCAGCACCTCCAGGGTGTACGCGTGCACGACGGCCGCGCGGGAGGTCGTCGGTGGTTCGGCGAGCTGGTCGACCACGGTCACCTCGACCCCGCGCCGGGCCAGCGTCAGCGCGGTGGCGAGACCGGTGGGCCCGGCTCCGACCACCAGGACGTCGGTACTCGTGGGCAGCATGGCCACCTCCGGAACGACTGATGTCAACGGTTGTTGGCAAACGCTCGTTGGCAACGCTAGGTCGCCGATCGTTGTGTGTCAACGGTTGTTGGCCTACGGTCGTTGACATGACAGGGCCCGCCCACTCGACCCGTCCCCGCCGCTCGGACGCCACCCGCGCGGCGATCCTGCTGGCCGCTCGTGAGCGGTTCGCCACGGACGGGTACGAGCGCGCCACGATCCGGGCCATCGCCGCCGACGCCCGGATCGACCCGTCGATGGTGATGCGCTACTACGGCAGCAAGGAGGGGCTGTTCGCGGCGGCGGCCGAATTCGACCTCCGGCTGCCCGTGCTGACCGACGTGCCGCCCGAGCGGTTCGGCGAGCTGCTGGTCCGGCACTTCCTCGCCCGGTGGGAGGGCGACGAGACGCTCGCCGCGCTGCTCCGCGCCGCCAGCACCAACCCCGGCGCCGCCGAGAAGATGCGCGAGATCTTCGCCGACCAGCTCACCACGGTCGTTGCCACGCTCGGTGCCGACCCGGCAACCGCCGCCCGACGGGCCGGCCTGGTGGCCAGTCAGATCCTCGGCCTCGCCTTCACCCGCTACATCGTCCAACTGCCCCCGATGGTGGACCTGGGGCCGGACGAGCTGGTTTCCTGGATCGCGCCGACACTCCAGCGCTACCTGACCGGGCCGCCGCAGAGCTGACCCAACCTTTTCCCCCTCTCCGTGCGTCTGCCAGTTGACGTGGGACGTGTCGACCTGACGCGACGGCCGGGAGGTGAGCGGATGCGAGCGGCGACGAGCGACGGACGCGACGGCTACCTCGCCTTCGTGGAGAGCCACCAACATCGGCTGCTACGCGCCGCCTACCTGGTCTGCGGCAACCGGCACCAGGCCGAGGACCTCCTCCAGGACGCCCTGCTCAAGCTGGCGCTGCGCTGGCCCACGGTCCGCGACGGCGACCCCGCCGCGTACGTGCGGGCCATCCTCTACCGGGACGCGGTGTCGTGGTGGCGGCGCTGGCGTCGCGAGTGGCTCAGCGCCGAGCCGCCCGAACAGGTCGCCCCCGAGCGCGACGGCGCGTTGCGAATCACGCTGCACGACGCGCTGGACCGGCTGCCGCC
The DNA here is from genome assembly GCF_036906815.1 of Micromonospora sp. CPCC 205539. Lineage (NCBI taxonomy): Bacteria > Bacillati > Actinomycetota > Actinomycetes > Micromonosporales > Micromonosporaceae > Micromonospora > Micromonospora sp. CPCC 205539. The sequence goes on from NZ_JBAKHW010000004.1 coordinate 285,051, forward strand.
CCGCCAGCGAGCGGTGCTGGTACTGCGCTACTACGAGGACCTGACCGAGGTGGCCACCGCGGAAGCCCTCGGGGTGACCGTCGGCACCGTGAAGAGCCAGTGCCACGCGGCGCTGCGCCGGCTCCGCGAGGTGGCCCCGGATTTGGCCCGGGACGCCCGGCCCGCCCCGAACCCGGCGACGCCCGGCGGCCTCTCCACCGGCCTGGAGGTGAACCCGTGAACGAGCAGACCCTGCGAAGACTGCTGACCGCCACCGTCGAGGACGTTCTTCCCGCGCATTCGGCGGCGGACGCCTGGGATCGGGCCCGGCGTACCCGACGCGCTCGGCGCGCTGTCGGTGTCGCTGCCCTGGCCGTCGCGCTGGTCGGCGGCGGCACCGTGGCCGCCCTGCGACCGTCCACCGGGCCGTCCGTCGACCGTTCGGTGGCACCCACCGTCGAGCCCAGCCCGGCCCCGCCGGTGCAGCGGGCCCCCACCGACCTGACTTTCCCGCCCGACCCGCTGACCCGGCTCGACGGCCCGGCAACCGTGCCGCTCTCGGCCCGACCGGTACGTCGGGCACTGGCGCTCTACCAACCGGTGGATGAGGAGAACCGCGCGGTCGGCCCGATCCGCGTGCTCGGCGACGACGGCGTGATCCGCGCACTGGACGTGGTGACCCCGGCGCCCACCCGGGACGAGGGTGGCAATCAGGCAACCGCCCTCAAGCCGGGCGTGCTGTCACCGGACGGCCGGTCGGCGGCGTTCGCGCAGACCAACGAACTGATCCTGGTCGACCTGACCGCGCCCGCCGTCCGCCGGATACCACTGGACGGCTACCTGGAACTGGTGGTCTGGGCTGGCGACCGGGTGCTGGTCGGCGGCGACGACCGGACGTACGCGGTGAACCTGGTTTCGGGGGCGGCCAGCCCGCTGACCGTCTCCGCGTGGGACCTCGTCGCGCCCGACCCGGCGGCCGGCCGGGAGGCGGCGCTCGTGGAGGTGGGCGGCGTGCGGGACGCTCTGGTCCTGCGCAGCCGGACCGCCCGCGAGGGCACGGTCCGCTCCGAACAGCCGGTCACCGGTGCGCTGCTCCCGGCGCCCTACCGGATCAACGAGTTCTACGGCCGGGGTTGGCTGCACGGCCCACGACTGGCCCGGGCGGCGTGGATCACCAGCGACGAGATCGACGGTGCTGAGGGGGTGGCCCTGCTGGACGCCCGGACCGGCGCGGTGTCGCACGTGCTCGACCTGGGGCGGGACCGGTGGAAGGGCTGCTGCGAGGTGCTGGGCTGGGACGACCGGGGTGCCGTGCTGCTCCGCCTGCGACCGGGCGGCGTGGTGCGCTGGCAACCGGCGACCGGCGAGATCACCGGCGTGGTCCGTGACCTGAACGGCGCGGTGGCGCTGGCCGGCTGAGCACCGCTCAGCCGGCCAGAAACACACGGTCGAGTCAGGCGGCGAGGCCGCCGGGCTGGTCGCCCTTGACGACGGGAGCCCGGACCAGGTTGCCCCACTCGGTCCACGAGCCGTCGTAGTTGCGCACCTGCGGGTAACCCAGCAGGTGCCGCAGCACGAACCAGGTGTGACTGGACCGCTCACCGATCCGGCAGTACGCGATCACATCGTCGTCCGGGCTCAGGCCGAGCTGGTCGGCGTAGATCGCACGCAGCTCGTCGAAGCCCTTGAACGTGCCGTCGTCGTTGGCGGCGGACTTCCACGGCTTGCTGACCGCGCCCGGGATGTGCCCGCCCCGCAGCGCGCCCTCCTGCGGGTAGTCCGGCATGTGCAGCGTCTCGCCGGTGTACTCACCCGGCGATCGGACGTCGACCAGCGGCCGACCGGCGGCGATGTGCGCCATGACCTGCTCGCGGTAGGCCCGCAGCGGCGCGTCGTCCCGCAGCGGCACCGGGTAGTCGGCGCGCGGACGGGACGGCTTGTCGCGGGTCACCTCGCGCCCCTCGGCGATCCACTTCTGGCGGCCACCGTCGAGCAGCCGCACGTCGGCGTGGCCGAAGAGCGAGAACACCCAGAGGGCGTACGCGGCCCACCAGTTGAAGTTGTCGCCGTAGAAGACGACGGTGTCGCCCCGGCCGATGCCCTTCGCGGCACACAACTCGGCGAAGCTCTTCGCATCCAGGTAGTCCCGGGTCACCTGGTCGTTCAGCTCCAGGTGCCAGTCGACCTTGACGGCACCCGGGATGTGACCGGATTCGTAGAGCAGGACGTCCTCGTCGGACTCGACGACGACGAGGCCCTCGTCGCCCAGATGCTCGGCCAGCCACTCGGTGGTGACCAGCCGCTGCGGATTCGCGTACGCCTGAAGGCGGGGATCTGGATCGTTCGGCACAGACATGATCCCCAAGGTACGCCGGATCGCCGCGCCCGACCTCGGTAACGAGACCGGCCCACCACCCGCACCGGATGGTGGGCCGGGCCGCGGAGATGACGGTCTCGCCCATGGTGTCGGGAGTGGGAACGCTCGTGAAGAACAGTCCCCAGAGGTTTCCGTCGCTGGCCGCGTCGACCAAGCTGGGCACGTGGGGTTCGTTCGGTGGCTGCAACTCCACCCCGTGCTGCCTACGAATTCCTGCATCAGTAAGCGCCACGACATGCCTCCCACATCCCGGGGGTCATCTCGTACTCGACCTCACCCAAGTCCGCTCCCGGCAGCGGATCATCCCAGAGCGGGAAGTACGTGCGCACGTACCGCATGCCGATGGCCTCCATCACGCCTCGAGACCCGGCGTTCACGGCCATGGTCTGCGCGATCACCCGGCTTTGCCCGACGGTGTCGAAGGCGTGCCGCAGCAAGGCGCGGGATGCCTCGCTGGCCAAGCCTCTCCGCCAGTACCGACGGACGAGGCGGTAACCCAGGTCCGTGACGGTTGGGTCGTCAGGTTGGTCGGGCCCGTGCGCTGGCGGCAGCATCATAAGCCCGATGAACTCGCCCTCGTCCTCACCTGCCGGCGACGTCGAGCCCCGCGCGCCGCCATCAGACCCGAACGCCATCCAATAGCCCAAGCCGTCCACCTTGCATGCCAAGGCCATCCTCTGCGAATGGGATGCGACCACCTCGTCCCTGGATCGCGCCCGGCCGCTGATCCAGCGAAGCACCTCCGGATCGGAGTCGAGCTGGACCTCTAGCTCGAGGTGCCGGTCTGCAAGTGGAACCAGCAGCAGACGGTCAGTGCGCAAGATCGGTTGCGGCATGCGGACACGATCACATGATCGTGCCAGCGGTGCGATCCGATTTCTCGCAGGTCACACGCACTTCAGTACCCCGACAGGTGTCCCCGGAATCGCTCCGGCGGCAGAGAGCGCAGTAATGCGGGTCCTGGGCAGCGGCGATCTCGTTCATGATCCACTCGGCGATGGGCGAGAATCGGCAGGGAAGCGGGTGCTATCCGGGACGGCGGACGTCGGGCGATCCAAATTCCGACCCGAGCATCCACAGCGGACGCGAGTCAGGCGCGGCGGTGGGCGATCCGGCCGGCGACCACGGTCACCAGGCAGGCGTCCTCGGCGTCGAAGACCGCCAGATCGGCTCGCCCGCCGAGGTTCAACGCCGGCGGTGCGGCGGCGGACAGCACCAGCAGGTCACCCCGATCGACGGCTGACCGCAACGCCGGATCGTCGAGGTGCTCCGCCAAGACCGCGGTGACTCCGCGCCGCAAGAGCGCGTACACCCGCTCACGCGGGGTGGGCGCGTCCGGCAGCGGCCCGCCGTGCACCAGCCCCGGCCCCAGAGTCCCGGGCCAGCGGCGGAGCCGAGCCCCGGCGTACCGCGCGCGCAGGTCGTCCAGCGGGCCGACTGCGTCGATCCGGTCGCCGCTCACCGCCACGGCGTGATCCGGCTCCGGCTCGCCATCGTGGGTGAGTCGCAGCAGCGGGGCGGTGTGCAGGGTGAGCACCCTCAGTCGACGATCGGCCCGAGCAGCGGGCGCTTGGCGGTGACCGTGTCGCCGGACGACCGGCCGGTCAGCCGGCGCTTGACCCACGGAGCCAGGTGCTGTCCGGCCCAGCGCAGGTCCGCCGCGCGGGCGGCGAGCCAGGGGGAGGGTGCCGGGTGCGGGGGCACCAGCAGCCAGTCCTCGTCGCAACCAACCCCGAGCGCCGTGAGCACCTGCCCGGCGACCCGCCGGTGCCCGGCCTCGCTCAGGTGCAGCCGGTCGGTGCTCCAGAGCATCGGGTTGAGGAAGGTGTCGTCGGCGTACAGGTCGACCAGGATGGCGCCGTGCCGCTCGGCGGTCTCACCGACCGCCTGGTTGAGCAGGTGCACTCGTGGAGCGACGAGGCGCTGGCCGGGCAGCCGGGCCATCACGTCCGCGAACCGGAAGAGGAGCACGTCCGCACCGCCCGAACGCAGCTGCCGGACCACCTCGTCGAAGCGGGCGACCAGCGTGTCCGGGTCGAAGGTGCGCCGCAGCACGTCGTTGCCACCGGCCGCGAAGCTGATCAGATCTGGCTTCATCGCCACCGCGGAGGGCACCTGCTCGGCGACCACGCTGGGGAAGAGCCGCCCACGAATGGCCAGGTTGGCGTAGCGGAAGTCGGGCCCCGCGTCGACGGCGAGCCGGGTGGCCACCAGATCCGCCCAACCCCGGAAGGTCCCGTCCGGGTACGCGTCGTCCATACCCTCGGTGAAGCTGTCCCCGACCGCCACAAAGCTGCGCCAGCGCACCCGCGCCCCCCTCACGCCATCGTTGCCTGCGGCGACCAGTCTTTCACCGGGGTCGTGGCCCGGTCACCGGCCCTCGGTGTGGGGCACGCCACCCGGTGGGTGGTTGGCGACGTGAGGGACCGGCCTCCCGCCGGTCCCTCACGTCGCAGCCGGTAGACCACCGGGTTGGTCAGCCGAGCAGCTCACCCCACGGGTTACCGCTCGGCACGGCGGTGCTTCCCAGCACGCGACCGTCGGCGGCGTACCGCACGAGGCGGTGGTCAGGGGCGTCGCCTCCGATTGAGGCGGCGTCGATCTGGGCCACCATCTCGCCGTTGGGCAGGAAGCGCACCTGCTTGGCGTCGCCGTGCCCGGTCGCCTTGCGCCAAGCGGGGTCGAGCGTCGCGAGCTCGACGGCGGCTCCGCTGGCGACGTCCACCCGGTAGTTCCGGATCCGCCAGGTGCAGCCACACTCACCCGCATTCGGCACGTGGGTGCTGATCACTACGGTTTGGCCGCCAGCGGCGATTCCCACCAAGGAGTGAATCTTGAGCCCGGCGGGGATGCGCGGAGTCACCGTACGGTGCTTGCCGCTCTCCTGCCGGAGTTCCACCGTCCGCGCCTCGCTCCGGCCGAACCAGCCGGCGCCGACCACCGGGCAGTCCTGCTGGTTGGTGGCGAGCACTCGGCGGCCGGTGCCGTCGGCGTTGACGGCGACGACGGTCCAGTCGCCGCGGCCGATCTGACCCTCGGCGAACAGCAACCGATCGGAGTCGAGCCAGCGAGGCCCGCAGGTCAGCTTGCCTTTGACCGGGACGGTGTAAACGCTCCCGCCGCCGAATCGGCTGATCACCAACCTGTTCGTCGGGCTGCGCTCGATCCAAGCAGCCCGGGCACCGTCCGGTGATGGTGCGACCGGACCCGAGTTCGTCTTGCTGCCCGGTCGGCCCTCCCGGACCAGCTTCCATTTCCCATCGGGTGTCGCGCGCCAGATCCTGCCCGGAGCGTTGCGCGCCTCGCCAAACTCCTCTTCCGTGTACCAGTACATGTTCGCGGGCAGGACCGCGTCGTCGGACGCGGCTGGCGGGCGCACCGGAACGGCGGGCTCCACCGACGGAGATGGAGTAGGAATCACATCGACCGGGCTCGGAGTGATTGTGATCGACGGGGAGTCAGCGGGCATCGGGGTCTGGCCGTCGCTGCGGGACACCAGGGCGATGGCGGTGCCGGTGGCCGCGCCGAGCAGCACCACGACGGCGGCCGAGGTCGCCACCGCTCGCTGGATGCCGAGGCGTCGGGAGGTGCGGAGGGCCCGGTCGCGCAGGTCGACCGGAGTGACCTCGTCCGCCAGGTTGGTCAGGTCGAACCGGAGACGGTCGCCGTTCATCGGGCACTCCCTTCCAGGACGTACAGCTCGGCGAGTTCGGGAGCGACGACGCGCAACCGGGCCAGTGACTTGGCCGTCTGGCTCTTCACGGTGCCGACGGTGACGCCGAGCAGTTCGGCGGCCTCCGCCTCCGTTCGGTCCTCGAAGAACCGCAGCACCAGCACGGCCCGTTGCTTCGGCGAGAGCTTCGCCAGCGCCGCCCGGAGGGTGAGCCGCAGACTGGTCTGGTGGGCGTGGTCGGGGGCCGAGCCGCCTCCGCGTGGCTCGGGCAGGTCGCCAACCATCGACTCGGGCACCCGACGGCGCCGCCACCAGGAGACCTGCAGGTGATACATGGTCTTGCGGGTGTACGCCTCGGCGTTGCCGCTGTGGTGCAGCCGGTTCCACGACCGGTGGGTACGGGCCAACGCCGACTGGACGAGGTCCTCGGCCAGGTGCTGGTCGCCGGTGAGTAGGTAGGCCGAGCGCAGCAGCGCCGGCGTGCGGGTACGGACGAACGAGTCGAACTCATTCAGCACAGGGTCCACACGAGCCGATCCTTCGGGTCACGGTGCGACTGGGTTGATGCCCTTCCAGACGTCACTTCGAGCCCCGGTGGTTGCCGCGTCCGACGCTCGTTCCTGACCGCGCGACGCGCCCCGACCGCACCAATTGGATCGCCGCGCTGGCAGGACAGGTTCTACGCTGCGCCCATGCTGCTACGCATGTCGACCCTGCTGCTGCGAACCCTGCGCGAGGACCCGGCCGACGCGGAGGTGCCGAGCCACCGGCTGCTGCTGCGCGCCGGCTACATCCGCCGTGCCGCACCGGGCGGCTACACCTGGCTGCCGCTGGGCAAGCTCGTGCTGGACCGGATCACCGAGGTGGTCCGTGGTGAGCTGACCGCGATCGGGGACCAGGAGGTGCACTTCCCGGCGCTGCTGCCAGCGGAGCCGTACCGGACCAGCGGCCGGTGGACGGAGTACGGCGACGACATTTTCACCCTCGCCGATCGGCGCGGTGCCGAGCACCTGCTGGCGCCCACCCACGAGGAGATGGCGGCGCTGCTGGTCAAGGACCTGTTCACCTCGTACCGGGACTTCCCGGTCACGTTGTTCCAGGTGCAGACGAAGTTCCGCGACGAGGCTCGGCCGCGGGCCGGTCTGCTGCGCGGCCGGGAGTTCCTGATGAAGGACGCGTACTCCTTCGACCTGGACGAGGCGGGGCTGCGGGACGCGTACGCACGGCATCGGGCGGCGTACCGGCGGATCTTCGACCGGCTGGGCCTGGACTACACCGTGGTGCACGCGATGTCCGGTGCGATGGGTGGCTCGGCGTCGGAGGAGTTCCTGGCCGCGACACCGGTCGGTGAGGACACTTTCGTCGGCTGCACCGCCTGCGACTACGCGGCGAACACCGAGGCGGTCACCACCAGGGTTCCCGCCGCCATCGACCCGGCCGGGCAGCCGGCCGTCGAGCTGCACGACACTCCGGACACTCCGACGATCGCCAGCCTGGTGGATCTGGCCAACGCCCGTCGGCTGGGTGGCCGGGACGGCTGGACCGCCGCCGACACCCTGAAGAACGTCGTGCTGACCGTGCGTCAGCCGGGCGCCGAACGGGCCGAGCCGCTGGTGGTCGGCGTGCCGGGCGACCGGGAGGTCGACCTGAAGCGGGTCGGCGCGGCGCTGCACCCGGCCCAGGTGGCCGTCTTCGAGGAGTGGGATGAGCATCCGGAGCTGGTCCGTGGGTACATCGGACCGCAGCTCGTCGACAAGCTGGGTCTCCGCTACCTGGTCGATCCGCGGGTCGTCCCCGGCTCGACGTGGTTGACCGGGGCGAACGAGCCGGGCCGACACGCGACGGGCGTGGTCTGCGGGCGGGACTTCACGCCCGACGGCACGATCGAGGCGGCCGAGGTCCGCGCCGGTGACCCCTGCCCCGGCTGCGCCGACGGTGAGCTGACCATCCGGCGGGGCATCGAGATCGGGCACATCTTCCAGCTCGGCCGCCGGTTCACCGACGCGTTCGCGGTCGACGTGCTCGGTCCGGCGGGCAAGCCGGTCCGCCCGTTGATGGGCTGCTACGGCATCGGGGTGTCCCGGGCGGTGGCGGCGATCGCCGAACAGCACCACGACGATCGTGGCCTGGTCTGGCCGGCGGCGATCGCCCCACTCGACGTACACCTGGTCGTTGCGGGCAAGGGGCCGCAGCTCGACGCGGCGCTGCAGCTCGGCGAGCGGCTCGCCGCGGCCGGCCTGCGGGTGCTGGTCGACGACCGGACGCACGTCTCGGCCGGGGTCAAGTTCACCGACGCCGAGCTGATCGGCATCCCCCGCGCCGTCGTGGTCGGCCGCCGACTGGCCGACGGGTACGTCGAGCTGCGCGAGCGGGCCGGCGACGGGCGCGTCGAGCTGCCGCTCGACGGTCTGGTCGATCACCTGGTCCACGAGGTACGTGCGGAACGTGGGAACCTGGTGTAGCCACGGCGTCACGGGGTACCGCATTTTGATACGGGTGAAAACGTCTTCGGAGGGCTCTCATGACCGGTTACCGGGTCAGCGATGTGATGACCAAGCAGGTCGTGTACCTGCCGGCGGAGACCACCCTGGACGAAGCGGCCAGGGTGATGAAGGAGGCGGACATCGGCGACGTGGTGGTCACCGACGGCGCGAGCCTCGCCGGCATGCTCACCGACCGGGACATCGTGGTGCGGGCGGTCGCCGAGAACAGCTCACCGGCGGCCACCACCATCGGCTCGATCGTCACCCGCGAGGTGGTCATGATCGAGCAGCACTGCACGGCGGGCGAGGCGGCCGCGTTGATGCGGGACCGGGGCATCCGACGGGTGTTGGTCTGCGACTCCGACCGGAAGCTGGTCGGGATCGTCTCGCTCGGTGACCTGGCCATGCAGCTCGATCCGACCAGCGCGTTGAGCGAGATCAGTGAGCAGTCGCCCACCACATGAGCCGTCGGCGGCGGCGGTAGCCTCGACCCATGGCTGATATGCCGGCCCGACTGGCCGAGATCGTCGACGAGTTCGCCGCCGCACCGCGCGACCTGGTGTTGGAGATGCTGCTCGAGTACGCCGATGTCATCCCGCCGCTCCCGGTCGACGCCGAGCGCGAGGGTATGGAGCAGGTTCCGGAGTGCCAGACGGCGTTCTTCCTGCGCGCCCGGGTGACCCCGGAGGGCACCGTGGAGACCCTCTTCGACTGCCCTCCGGAGGCGCCGACCACCCGGGCGTTCGCCGGAATCCTCGCCGAAGGGCTGGCCGGCGCGAGCGCAGAGGAGGTCCTGGCCGTGCCGGAGGACCTCTACCAGCGGATGGGCCTCGCGCAGGCGATCAGCCCGCTGCGGGTGCGCGGCGGCACGGCGATTCTCGGCCGGCTCAAACGTCAGGTCCGGGAACAACTCGCCTGACCCGGCGGTTGGCACCGATCATGGAGATCGAGATCTACGCGGACGTGATCTGCCCGTGGTGCTACATCGGCAAGCGTCGACTGGACCAGGCCCTCGCCGCGTACGACGGCGAGGTGACCGTTCGCTTCCGGCCGTTCCAGCTCGACCCGTCGCCGGTGCCCGAGCCCCTTCCGCTGCTCGAGGCGATGGCCGCCAAGTTCGGCGGCTCGGAGCGGGCCCGCCAGATGTTCGACCACGTGACCGGGGTCGCGGCGGGCGCCGGGCTGAAGCTCGACTTCGACCGGGCGGTGATCTCGAACACCTTCGACGCGCACCGACTGGTCGCCTACGCCACCGACCACGGCCGGGCGAGCGACATGCTGGACGCGCTCTACCGGGCGCACTTCACCCAGGGCGTCGACGTCGGCTCCCGGGAGGCGCTGGCCACGGTGGCCGGTGAGATCGGCCTGGACGCCGCCGACGTACGCCGGTTCCTCGACTCCGACGAGCGGACCGCCGACGTCGCGGCGGCACTGGCCGCCGCCCGGGAGTTGGGCATCACCAGCGTGCCGACCTTCGTGCTGGCCGGGAAGTACGCCGTCTCCGGCGCCCAGGAGACGCAGACGCTGCTCGCCGCGCTCACCGAGGTCGAGCAGCGCGAGGCCGCCGCGCACTCGCACTGAGCCGGATCACCGCCTGACCACGGCACCCGGCATCGACCAACGTGATGTTTCACGTGCAACGGTATCGATGCCGGTGCCCGGTCAGGCCGGCCTGGCCAGGTCCTCCACCACCCGAGCGCCGGGCAGCGCGCCCAACGCCGGCCCGGGCAGCGCGATCTTGCTGTGCCGCACCCCGGATCCGATGATCACGTGCGGTGCGGCGATCACCCGCGCGTCCACCAGGATCGGCCACTGCGCCGGCAGGCCGATCGGAGTGATGCCGCCGTACTCCATGCCGCTCAACTCGACCGCATCGTCCATCGGGGCGAAGCTCGCCTTGCGGACGTCCAGCGCCCTGCGGACGACTCCGTTCACGTCGGCCCGGGTGGTGGCCAGGACGATGCACGCCGCGTAGCGGACGACACCCTCACGCTTGCCGGCCACCACGACGCAGTTGGCCGACACGTCCAACCCCACCTCGTACGCCGCGCAGAACGCGGCCGTGTCGGCGAGTTCGGCGTCGATCGGCGCGACCAGCACGTCGTCCACGTCCACCGGCGCGTCGGCGGGCCACTGCGCGATGGCCGCCGCCACCGGCGGGGCAAGCAGGTCCAGGCGGGCGCGAGCCGGTTCGGTCTTCAGCGTTCCCATCACGGGTGCGATCCTCGCATCCGTCACGCCGAACCGCCCGGCGACCCGAGGGCCGCCGGACGGACCAGACCTTGGGCCCCTCAATTGCCGGCGAGGAAGGCGTTGTCGCGCATGAAGCTGCGGTCACGTGAGGCGGCCAGCTCCTCGGCATGTCGGGTCTTGATTCGTTGCAGCTCCACGTCCTCCATCGCGTGCCGGACACCCAGCCGGATCACGCCGTAGAGGAAGACGAAGCCGAAGACGTAGAGGATCACGGTGGCGACGACGGTGAACATGGCGTCACCGTAAGACGAACATGAACCGGGGTCCTTCTCATCTCCGCCCGGTTCCCCCGTACGTGTCGGCGAGGTGATCGGCCCAGGTGCGCACCCCGCGAGGCAACGCCTCGGTGACCAGTCCACCGGCACGCAGCTCGCGACCCAGCCGGCCCGGGATGCGTACCGGGAGCAGGGGCCGACGGGAGTTTCGGGCCGCACGCCAGGCGCGGACCGCCTCGTCGAAGCGGAGCACCTCCGGCCCGCCGTACTCCTCGATACCGCGCAGCGGCCCGGCGACCAGGCGGGCCGCCAGCCGAGCCGCCACCTCACCCAGGTCGACCGGCTGGGCGAGCACCGCCCGGTCCCCGATCACCGGCCCCAGCTTGCCGCTGTTGGCGATCAGGTCGTCCAGGAACTGCGGGAACTGGGTGGCCCGCAGCACCGACCAGGGCACCGGACCGGCCGCGATGACCTGCTCGGCGGCGAGCTTGTGTCGGTAGTAGGGGATCGGCACCCGGTCCACCCCGACGATCGAGATGTAGACCAAATGCCCGACGCCAGCCGTAGCGGCCGCGTCCACCAGCCGTCGGGTGCCGAGCACGTCCACCTCATGGGTCTGTCGTCCCAAGGGTGCGGACGCCAGGTGCAGCACCCCGTCCACCCCGTCCACCGCCTCGGTGATCCCCTCGCCGGTGGCCAGGTCGGTCACCACCCACTCGACATCGGAACCCGTACGCGGCCGACGGCTGGTGGCCCGGACGCTGACGCCGTCAGCACGCAGCCGGGTCAGCACCGCGCGGCCGAGGTGACCGCCCGCTCCGGTGACCAGAACCTTCATCCCGTCCTCCTGTTCCGCCGCCTACCACGGCGCCATGGGCTCACCTCGCTCGACGACACCAGCCTGCGACTCGTGACCGGGTGTGCGCCGGCTCACCCCGAACGATCACCCGCCCGGCCGCACGCTCCCGCCCACCACCACCCGCCCGGCCAACAGCGCTCCGAACAGCGCCAGACCGGCGGCCACCAACAGCGTCGCCGTGTAGCTGGCCGGGCCCGGCGCGCTCCCGGCGGCCAGCACCGCCCCGGTGAGGGCCAGCACGGTCGCCGCGAAGAGCGAGTCGCCCAGTTGCAGCGAGGAACTGTTGCGGCCCTGCTCGCCGGGGGCGGAGAGCTCCAGGGTGAGCACCGACAACGACGGATAGAGCAACCCCATGCCGAAGCCGGCGATCGCCCAGCCCACCACGGCGACGGCCACCGGCAGCTCGGGCCGGACGGCCAGCGCCACCGTGGCGGTGCCGACCGTGATGCAGGTCAGCCCGGCCCGGGGCAGGCTGGCCCGGGACGCCGGTACCGGGATCCGGCCCTGCACCCACGAGCCCGCGGACCAGGCCAGCGCACCCACCGTGAGAACCAGCCCGGCCGTGGTCGGTGACAGCCCCCGCTCCCGGGAGAGCATCAGCGGGATGACCACCTCGGCGCCGACGAACGCCGCCGAGGCGAGACCGCGCAGCCCGACCACGGTGGGCAGCCCCCGGGCCGCCCGGAGGAACCCGGCCGGCAGCAGGCGCGGGGCGCAGACCAGCAGGCCGGCGACGGCGAGCGCGATCAGCGCCAGGGCGGCCGCGCCACGCTGCTGCCCCCCGATGTGCAGCAGTGCGGCGCTCGCCCCCGCCCCGCACGCCCAGCCGATCCGGGCCGCGGCACCGGCCGGCACCCGAGCCGTCGCGCTCACGCCCAGAGACCGCAGGCCCGGATGGATCAGCAGCACCGCCGGCACGGCCACCGCCGGCACCACGAGGAACACCCACCGCCAGCCCAGGTACTCCACGATCAGGCCGGCCAGCGCCGGCCCGACCAGCGACGGTACGACCCACGCCGCCGCGAACGCGGCGAAGATCCGCCGGTGCAACTCCTCCGGGTACGCGTGCCCGACGATCACGTACAGCGCCACCGAGAGCAGCCCGGAGCCGAACCCCTGCACCACCCGGCCGACGACCAGCAGGCTCATCACCGGGGCGGTGCCGGCGACCAACAGCCCGACCACGAACCAGGCGACCCCGTGCCACATTGGCCCCCGCGGCCCCCGTGCGTCACACCAGATCCCGGAGACGACCATGGCCAGCACGCCGGCGGCGAACGGGCCACCGAACGCGATGCCGTACAGCGCCAGCCCGTCCAGACTCCGGGCGACGGTCGGCATCGCCGTACCGACGGCCAACGCCTCGAACGCGAGCAGCGAGATGAGCGCGACGCTGCCCACGGTCATCGCCCGCAGCCGGGGCGCGAACAGCCCCGCCGGGGCCGGTACGGCGGTGGTCAGTGGTGTGGTCGGCACTGACCGATCATGCGACCTCAACCGGGATTGAAGTCAATCGTCGGTGACCCGCTTCTCGTCAGGCGTCCTTCAACGCCTGCCCGACACCCCGCACCAGTCCCGAGAAGTGCTGGTCGGACAGCAGGTGACCAGCGGTGATCACCACGGCCAGCGGCCACTCGATGACGTGGAGCGCGGCGAGCACCCCGAGCCCGGCGTAGTAGGCGAGCCGGTCGGGCGGTGGCACCGCCACCTCACCCAGCATCGGCACCTCCACCCGTCGGCTGTAGGTCCGGACGGTCTCCTGCGCACCGTTGAGGTGTCGCGTCAACGTGCTCATTCTCGAGCCTCCCCGTCTCCGGTGACCTTCGCCGAATTCCACCGCCCACCCCGTCCATGCGTCGTCAGCGGGGCAAAGTTCCCCTACCCCGGGGGCATAACGGACGCCACGCCGGGAAGCCAGGCCGCCGGACGCGATGTTCTGGGAGGGCGAGATGGCCGACGGCAGGACCAGCAGCGGGGAGTCGGACCGGCGTCCACTCAGCCGTACGCCTCGATGACGGCGGCGGGTCGCGCCGTCGGCCGCCTCCTACCGTCCATCGGCGTGCCGCACCTGGTCGGCGAGGCCTCCCGAACCGTCGGGTCGGCCGCGACCCGGCTGGCGCGGATCGCCGGGCTGAGCCGTCGTCGGGTCTGGTCCCGGCCCGGTCGGCACCACATCGAGGTGCACGGCGTCTGCCAGGACGGTGGCGACCGGCTGGCCCGGCAGGTCGAGCGCGCACTCGAACGGCTGCCCGGGGTGGCCTGGGCGCGGGTTAACGCACCGACCGGTCGGGTGGTGGTCGCCGTCCTGGCCCCCGAGCCGGAACTGCGCGACCTCATCGCGACGATCACCCGGATCGAGCAGACCTGCGACCACGAGCCCGACCCGGAGATCCCGCCGCCGCACCCACCGGAGGAGGGCCCCCGGACCCCGCGGACCCTCGGTGCGCTGGCCTCGGACGCGCTGGGTCTGACCATCTCGGCGGCCACCCGGATCCTGCCGATCGCGCCGGTCCCCGGCGAGGTGGCCGGGCTGTTCACCGCACTGGACCTGTCGCCGAAACTGCACGCGCTGGCCGGTCGGGGCCTGCGTGCAGACCCGCGCGCCGACGTGATCTTCCCGCTCGCCGAGGCGGTGGTGCAGGGCCTGACCGGCGGCTGGGCCGGGATCGTCCTGGACGGGGCCCAGCGCATCGTGCAGTGGGGCGAGGCGAGAGCCCAGCTCTCCGCGTGGGAGCAGGCCGAGCCACGGTTGACCGGTGACCCGGAGCGCGCGAGCGCCCGTTGGCCGGTGAGCGACCGACCCCGACCGAAACCGGACGGCCCGGTCGAGCGGTACATCAACCGCGCATTGGCTGCCGGCGCGGCCGCCGCGGCAGCGGTAGCGCCGTTCGCCGGTCGGAAGCGGGCTGCCGCGCTGGGCCTGTCCGCCCTACCCAAGGCTCCCGGCAGCGGACGCGAAGGCTACGCGGCCCAGCTCGGCCGGATCCTGGCCCGGCGCGGGGTGATCGCGATGGACCGCGGCGTACTGCGGGAGTTGGACCGGATCGACACGCTCGTGCTGGACGCCGCGGTCCTCGGCTCGGACCGGGGCGTGCTGGCCGACCTCGCCCCGGCCTCAGGCGTGGACATCGACCAGGTGGCGGAACGGGCGTTCGCACTGTTCGACCCGGCGGATCCGGCCGCCGCACGCGCGGCGGACGGCTGGCGGCTCGCACCGCTGGCACCCCACGACGGCGCCGGTGACATCCCGGACAGTGACCGGCTGCGGAACGCCGGCGGGCAACTGCTCGGACTGGCCCACGGTGGCCGGCTCGCCGCGCTGCTGCGGGTCGAGCCCGAGCCCGCGCCGGGGGTCGACGGCCTGCCGGCCGCCGCCCGGCACGCCGGACTGCGGCTGGTCGTGGCGGGCGGCGACGATCAGCGGTACGGCTTCGCCGACGCCGTACTGCCCGGCGGTGACCAGGTCGCCGACTCGGTACGCGCGTTGCAGCGCGACGGGGCGATCGTGATGCTGGTCTCCGCCGACCGAGCCGCGCTCGGCGCGTCCGACTGCGGCCTCGGAATGTCCAGCCCGGAGGAGTTGCCGCCGTGGGGCGCACACCTCCTGGTCGGTGCGGACCTGCGGGTGGTGGCCCTGCTGATCGAGGCAGCCGGGGTGGCCCGGCGAATGACCGAACAGAACATCAAGTTGGCCATGGCCGGCACCGGCCTCGGCGCGCTGGGCACCTTCACCGCCGCACCGACCCAACTGCCCCACCGGACGTTCCACGCGGTGAACGGCGCAGCCGGTCTGGCCTTCGCGCACGGTGTCTGGCGGGCCCGCCGGCTGCCCGAGGTGTCGGACACTCCGGCCCCGGTGGCGACCGCCTGGCACCTGATGCCGACCAGTACGGTGCTCGACCAACTCGGTAGCCGCCTGGACGGGCTGGACAGCGCCGAGGCGCAGCGCCGGAACGACGGACACGGTGCGGACGGTGGCGGAACTCCGGGCAGCGGCGGCCTGCTGCGTGCCTTCATCGACGAGCTGGCCAACCCGCTCACCCCCGTACTGGCCGCCGGGGCGGTGCTCTCCGCATCGTTCGGCTCGCTGGTCGACGCCGCGCTGGTGGGTGGTGTGGTCGGCGGGTCCGCCCTTATCGGCGCGGTGCACGAGCGCAACACCGAACGGTCGCTGGCGGAGTTGTTGTCCCGTTCGGCGGTGACCGCGCGGGTCCGTCGCGACGGCAGCGAGCAGGTGGTCGCCGCCGAGGACCTGGTCCTGGGTGACGTCATCTCGCTCGAGCCGGGCGATTCCGTGCCCGCCGACTGCCGGGTGCTCGAATCCGTGGGACTGGAGGCGGACGAGTCGTCGCTGACCGGTGAGTCGCTGCCGGTCGCCAAGACCGACCGGGCGGTGGTCGCCGCCGCCGTCGCCGACCGGCATTCCATGCTGTACGACGGCACCACCATCGCCGCCGGCCACGGAATCGCCGTGGTGGTGGCCATCGGTGCCGACACCGAGGCCGGGCGCAGCCTGGCGCTGGTCCGGCAGGCACCGCCGACCAGTGGGGTGGAGGCTCGGCTGGGCAAGTTGACCAGTGCCGCCATCCCGTTGGCGGCTGCTTCGGCGGTGGCGGTGGCCGGCGCCGGACTGCTTCGAGGCGTACCCCTGGTCGAGACGGCGGCGACCGCCGCGAACCTTGCCGTGGCGTCGGTGCCGGAAGGGCTGCCGTTTCTGGTCAGCGCGGCGCAGCTGGCCGCCGCCCGGCGGCTGGCCGAGCACGGCGCGCTGGTCCGCAACCCTCGCACCATCGAGGCGCTGGGTCGGGTGGACGTGCTCTGCTTCGACAAGACCGGCACCCTGACCGAGGGCCAGTTGCTGCTCGCCGGGGTCGGTGATGGTGTCGGCGATAGGTACGCCCCGGTGGACAAGCTGGATGAGCGGCTCCGGTTGACGCTCGCCGGTGCGCTGCGAGCGACACCGGGCGCGGCCAACCCGGAGGAGTTGGCGTTGCAGACCGACCGGGCGGTCCGCCGGGGCGCGGGCACCGCCGGGGTGACCGAGCAGACCGGTGCCGCGGGCTGGCGGGCGGCCGGTGGCCTTCCGTTCGAACCGTCCCGGGGCTACCACGCGACCGTCGGCGAGACCGAGGGCCACCTGCTGCTCAGCGTCAAGGGCGCGCCGGAGACGGTGCTGCCCCGGTGCTCGGCCCGCCGGATGGACGGCAGCACCCAGCCACTGGACGACGCGGGCCGCGACGAACTGCACCGGATGCTGGCCGACCGGGCCGGGGCGGGTCACCGGATCCTGGCGGTCGCCGAATGTCAGGTGGACTCGGCGAAGGTGACCGACGGGGACGTCCGGGAACTGACCTTCGTGGGCTTCCTGGCCCTCGCGGACGGGGTCCGGGAGAGTGCCGCGCCAGCGGTACGCAGGATCCGGCAGGCCGGCGTGCACACCATCATGATCACCGGGGACCACCCGGCCACCGCCGAGGCGATCGCCGCCACCATCAGTGAGCACGACGAGCAGCGGGTGGTCGTCGCCGGGGAACTCGACCAACTGGACGACGAGGCGCTCGCCGAGCGGCTGGCCGCCACCGACGTGGTGGCCCGCTGCACCCCCGCGCACAAGGTGCGGATCATCCAGGCGTTGCAGAAGTGCGGGCGGACCGTCGCGATGACCGGCGACGGCGCCAACGACGCTCCGGCGATCCGGCTGGCCGACGTGGGCATCGCTCTCGGCCAACGGGGCACCCCGGCCGCGCGGGCCGCCGCCGACCTGGTGGTCACCGACGACCGGCTGGAGACCATCATCGCCACCCTGGTCGAGGGGCGGGCGATGTGGTCGTCGGTCCGGCACGCGCTCAGCATCCTGGTCGGCGGCAACCTCGGCGAGATCGCCTTCAGCGTCCTCACCGCCGCGGCGACCGGCCGCTCCGCGCTCACCGGACGGCAACTGCTGCTGGTCAACCTGCTGACCGACCTGGCGCCAGCGCTGGCCATCGCGGTCCGCCCACCCGCGTCGGACCGCACCGACGGTCTGCTCAGCGAGGGCCCGGACGCGTCGCTCGGAGAGACCCTGACCAGAGAGATCGGCCTGCGGGCGGCGGCGACCACGCTGGGCGCCACCACGGGCTGGACGTTGGCCCGGTACACCGGGCGTCGTCAGCGAGCCGGGACCGTCGCCCTGGTCTCCCTGGTCGGGACACAGCTCGGCCAGACCATCCTGGCCGGCGGCACCAGCCCGGCGGTGCTGGCGTCCACGGCAGCGTCTCTGGGGGTGCTTGTCGTGGTCGTCCAGACGCCGGGCCTGAGCCAGTTCTTCGGCTGCACCCCACTCGGACCGATCGGCTGGACCATCGGAGCCGGGTCGGCACTCGGCGCGACTTTCGCCAACGGAGCGCTCACCAGGCTGGTCGAGCACTTTCCGCAGACGCGCCCCGCCGAGCAGCCGACCGACACCGGGCCGTCGACGGACGACGCGCAGCCGGGTCCGGACGCCGGTGGGGCGGGTGCGTCCGCCGGCTGACCGGCCGACCTGCCGCACGGCTCGCCATCGGCGTGGAACAGATGATCGGCGCCTGGTGCCGGGCTGGATCAGCGTCGACCGCTCCGCTTGCGCTTGGAACGGCTCGTGAAGTCGGTGCCGTCCGAGACCTGGGCGGCAGGCCGACGGCGCGGTGTCGTACGAGGTGGAAACCAGCGGCCGAACGGGATGCGGGACAGCAGCAGAAGAATCGCCGCCACCAGAACCACGAAACCCCCGGCACCCAGCAGCCCTTGGAATCGGCCCCGGTGGCCGCTGAGCTCGCCGAAGTCGGTGACGAAGTCCTTCGGATCGGCGCGGTTCACCCAGATCGACACGTCATCGCCGGCCGGCCGGCACACCTCGACGCAGGGGACCTCCTGCTCGTACGTCCGGCCGGACACCTCGTACCGGAAATACATGGTCGACTTGCTACGGGCATCTGTCACCTGGTCGTAGACGACCGCCCGCGCCGGTAGACCACCGGCCCGCAACTCCGTCTCCCAGTCGTCGAGCGCCAACTGGGTGTGGATCGGCAGCCAGAGCAGCAGCCCGCCGGCCACCATGAGCAACACGCAGCCGAGGGTCACCACGGCCGGAGAGCGTCGCATCATGATCAGGAAGCGCATGCGGTCATAGTGCCGTCCAGCCGCAACCCTGGCAGCTCAACCCACCCCGACCTCCCGGCACAGGTCGCCGGACTACGCGAATCGCCGCCTGCCGGCGAAACCGGCGGCGACCGTCATCAGAGCGACAACGCCGAGCAGGGCTCCGATCAACACCGTGCTCTGCACGCCATAGCCGGGTAGTGCGAGTCCGGCGACCAGGGCACCACCGGTGATGCCGACGTTGACGGCGGCGGAGACGGTAGCGGCGGCGAGATCGGAGCGCCCGGGCGCCACCTGCAACACGACGCCACCGAGCGCCGCGGTGAACGCCGCGAACGCCAGTCCGGCCAGAGGGAGCAGGCCGACGGCCACCGACGGTCGGTGGCCGAACGCGTACAGCCCGAGCAGCGCTCCCGACTGGAGCGCGACGGTAGTCACCAGAGCGAGCCACGGGCTGCGGTCCACCACCGCTCCGACGGCGAGGATCCCGAGCACGCTGGCGAAACCACGCGCCAGCAGGATGGCCCCGACCGACGAGGCAGCGAATCCGCTGACCTCTGTGACGAAGAGTGCGACGTAGGTGTAGGCGGCGATGGCGCCGGCGGTCGTCAGGACGGCCACCACGACCAGCAGCCAGAAGCGGTAGACGTCGGGCGTCGCGCCCCGAGCGGCATGTCCCTGGTTGGGGGGCGCCGAGGGCAGCAGCGAGGCGACCGCGACGAGCACGACCGCGCCGAGCCCGGCCACCGCCAGGAACGACATGCGCCAGCCGGCCCGTTCGCCCAGCCAGGTGCCCACGGGCACACCCAGGAGCAGAGCGACGTTGCCGCCAGCGAACACGATCGCGACCACCCGCCCGCGTAGTGCGGGTCGGAACAGCTCGGCCGCGGCCGGGACCACTACCGCCCAGAACAACGCATGGGTCGCCGCGGTTGCCATCCGCGTCGCCAGCAGCAGCGGGAACGAGTTCGCGAACACCGTCGTCGCGGTGCTGACGACGAAGCCGGCCAGGAGCACCGACAGGAGTCGCCGCCGGGGGACCTTCCTGGCCAGCACTGTCAACGGGATCGAGGCGACGACGACCACCGCGCCGTACGCGGTGACGAGCATGCCCACTTGCGACGGTGAGACGGCCAGGTCCGTGGCCATCGGGAGCAGCAGGCCGATCGGCAGCGCCTCGGCGGTGGTGTAGAGGAACGTCCCCCCGGACAGGCCGATCAGCGCGCCCACTGCCCGTCCGCGGCCCATCCGACGCTCCCATTGTTACCGGCTAAAAGATGTATGCCAGCAACAAGCTAGTGATGCCTCGGCGTAGGGTCAACTGGTAAAGTCGGCTTTGATGGAAACAGACGAGGGCGTCAGGCGGATGCACCTGGTGGGCGGCAACCTCGCCCTGGACTTCATCAACACCCGCACCGGTCCACCCATCGGGCCCTCAGACGACGACGTCCTCACGGGCTATCCAGGGCTGGTTGCCTGGGGCGTGTACGCGGGCGCCCTCACCGACACCGAGGCGACAGCGATGCGCCGGCTGTCTCGCACCGATCCAGACGGCGCTCACGCTGCCTTCGCGCAGGCGCAACGCACCCGCGACAACCTCGACGAGATATTCCGACCGCTGGCCGCCGGAGAGAGTCCGAGCGCGCGTGCACTGGCCCAGCTACGAGACGACGAAGCCGACGCGCTCGCCCACGCACAACTTGAGCGTGGAAGCGCGTTCGGGTGGGCCTGGCGGGATGACCAGACGCTGGTCCGGCCGCTACGGCCAGTGGCGCACGCAGCGGTCCAACTACTCACCGACGGGCCGCTGGACCGGATCAAGGGATGCGGAGGCTGCCGCTTCATCTTCATCGACGAGAGCAAGAACCGCAGTCGCCGCTGGTGCAGCATGGACGACTGCGGAACCGCCGAGAAGATCCGCCGCTACGTCGCCGCGCGACGCACACGTGCGACGCGCTGAGTGCCGGACGGCTCTCGGAGTATGGCGGGCAGGTCGCCCAGGGTAGCGAAAGCCGGCCCGCCCCAGCCCGGATCGGTGTCGTTGTGCTCCGTGGTCCGGAAGACGGTCATACCCACCGCTGCCGCTCCGGCCAGCTCACCGTCTGCGCCGTCGCCAACAAAGACGCACTCTGCCGGCCGAACACCCAGGCGCTCGGCAGCAAGGTGATAGATCGCCGGGTCGGGCTTGGCCAGCCCGACATCGCAGGAGAAGATCGCGACATCGAACCGTCGGGCGAGCGGACTCTGCGGCCATGGCTCGGCGGTGTCGGAGGTGGCGTTGCTGACGAGGGCCAGCGGATGCCCCTCGCCGCGTAGCGCGTCGAGCACGTCCAGGGTGGCGGTCGAGACGCTGTCCAGCACTCGGCGTCCGAGGGCTCGCCGATGCTCACCGGCCCGTGTCACCTGTTCGTTCGTTGGCGTGCCGCCGAGGCGTCCGGCGAGGATGCGGATGGTTTCCTCCACGTCCCAGCGGACCAGCCGGTCCCGCCAGGTGGCGTGGTACGCGGCGACCAGCTCGGCCGGAGCTACGCCGACCATGACCGCCATCTCACCGACTACCCGGTCACGCGCCTCGTCGGCCCCGTGGATCAAGGTATGGAAGAGGTCGAAGATCACTGGTCGAGACATCTCAGCATGCTACTGAGATCGTCGATGGCTGGCGGGGACGGCATCCCACCACCCACGAACCGGAACCGTTCGGCAACTTCACCTCGGAGCCGTCTAGCTTTTGCCGGAGGCAAAGCCCTTATCGGCCGCCTTGATCAGGGCGAGAAGCTGCGGACGGTGATGGAGCTGCTCGGGCACTCCACGATCCGGATGACGGCCGACACCTGCGGCCACGTCCTGCCGGCTCGGGCTCGTCAGGCTGCCTCGGCCATCGATCGTGTGTAGGGCGAGGAGGGAACGGCGTGACCGCTCGGCTGTACTCGGAACCGAGATCAACCAAGGGAAGTGCTGGTGGAGCCCAGGGGACTCGAACCCCTAACCCCTGCCTTGCAAAGATCGCGCGTGCTGTCGGCTGGCGTCGATGACGGCCGCTGATCTGCTCGGCTTGTCGGTCGCGGCCGATCCTCACACGCACCCGTCGGCCGGCTTGGCTGTACGTGTGGCTGTACAGCCAAGCCGAGGACTGTCAGCCTGGGCATCAAACATGATCGGCGTCCGGTACGGCGGTGGGCCACTTCGAGCCGCTTTCAGGTGGGCTGGCATGGCCTCTGATGACGCCGTTCTATGGCCCGTGTATGGCCCGGCAACGCGGCTGGCACGTTGCCTCGGCGTGGCCGTCCTTCGTGTAACTGAGACCGCTCATCCAGGCCGCGGCCAGGGCACTGACCTGGACCGCCTGTACCGTGCAACGACACTCTCCCTGAGCTGGGTTCAGCTCGCCAACTTTTCGCCCTCTAGCCCTAGGATCTGCCCATGACCGGCCACAGCGACGAGCGACCCGCGGAACCGGTGGTCGCGGAGGTTCGTGAGGGCGATGCGTACGACCTCATGGCTAAGCTGCCCGACGATTCGGTCGATCTCATCATCACCTCGCCTCCCTATTGGGGCCTCCGTACCTACGGCCAGGACCACAACGAGGACGTCCTGGCTGAGTGGCTAGCAGAGGGCGGGGACAAGGAAACCACGCCGCCCTATGACTGGTACCGCTTGCATGGTGGCTGTCTGGGCATGGAGCCACTGCCCGAGTGGTTCGTTGACCACCTCGTGGAAATCCTCCAACGCGGCGCTTCGGCCTTAAAGGCCGGCGGAAGCATTTGGGTGAACATCGGGGACACCTACTTTGCTCGCTGGTCCAGCATCCGCATGGATGGGAGGCAGGGCCTCGGAGACAACCCGAGAATGCGTCGCAAGACACCGATGGGCGGTTTTCGGCAGGAAAAGCAACTGTTGCTCATCCCCGCCCGTTTTGCGATCGCTATGCAGGCAAAGCGGTGGATCCTTCGGAATGATCTCATCTGGGAGAAGAAGAACGTGCCACCTCGCCCGGAAAAGGATCGCCTACGCCTCGCGCATGAGCACTTCTTCCACTTCGTCAAGAGGGCGAAGGAGGGGCGCCCGAAGTACTACTACGACATGTCCGCGGTCGAAGAAGGCGCGCGTGATGTCGTGGGAGTTAACGTGCGGTCCGGATCCGACGGCCATTCAGCTACCTTCCCAACTCAACTGGTTAGGCCGCGGGTCCTTAGCTCGTGCCCTTCGGGTGGTCTCGTGCTGGATCCGTTCTGTGGAACTGGCCGGGCCTTAACGGTAGCCGTCGAATCTGGAAGGCGCGCTATAGGCTTTGAGATGTCGCCGGCGTTTGTCGCGGCAGCGCGAAACAATATCGCAGGTGTACAGGGCGCCTTAGACCTAGGGTGACCGCGGCGTGAGGGGCACAGCATGAGCCGCGCCCCTCACGCTCACTTCGCTGCCTTTTCCCGAACCCTTGCAATAAAATCCGAACGAACGAACTCCAACGCGTTCCGGCTAGTGGTCAACGCGTGCAGGTATTGCAAGTAGGTCGTCCGTACCGCTTCACGAAAGCTAAATACCAACTGCCCGTTGGGCTGGGTCGTGCCATCGTAATCGAAACTTACGAAGGTGATATCCCAAGGCTCCCCATCTCGTACCACATCGAAATCAACCCTCGCCCTCAGTTGCTCCAAAATCCGATGCTGGGTTACGACGTAAAGAGGAACCTGTACCTGCTTGAGAAACTCGCCCTTCGCCACCACCTGGGTTCCGAGGCGCTTATGCACATTGCCAGTATTGATGCCATAGGATATCTTGTCGTCACGCTTGTTGCGCTCGGCTTCATCGGTGAAGTACCGGCGCCATTGGTCAGGCAACCCATCTTCCCAGGCCCGCCATGCG
Source organism: Micromonospora sp. CPCC 205539 (assembly GCF_036906815.1). Taxonomy (NCBI): domain Bacteria; kingdom Bacillati; phylum Actinomycetota; class Actinomycetes; order Micromonosporales; family Micromonosporaceae; genus Micromonospora; species Micromonospora sp. CPCC 205539. Next base: position 308,866 of record NZ_JBAKHW010000004.1, read on the forward strand.
GGAGCCACGCTACCCCCGCGTAAATCAATGGCCTGGGCCTCGATGGCAATAAGATCGACACCTTCCAACGCTGTCGGATCTTCGCGATACGCAACGTAGTCAACGTTCAGTCTTGGGCTCGAAAGCGCCATCACCTCTGGCACCAACGTCGCCTCCTCGGACCCGAAGTGATCTCGCACCGCCCATGCGATGGGTTCACCGTCTAGTCGATGGTCGCAGACTGCATAATTGTGAGGAATTCCCTTATCCCACTGTGCGGCATACGTTACGGAGCAATAGCCGTAATCGTACTGACGCTTCTTCTCGCACCTTACGCCCGAGAATGGGCAGAGCTGGCGGTCCCAGGTCTCCTGCGCCTGAGGAGAAAGGCTATCGGAGGGGAAGCCGTACGCCTCCACGATGGGGAACCTGGTATCTCGCAGACTAGGTCGGCGCGGTCTTGGCGTCATCGAGACAGGCTAGCGATCATTGGCCGTGACATGTGTCCCGCCGGCAGCGTGTTTCGAGGGGCATCTGGGCAGCGGACGGGATGCCCGGTCTACCCCAACCTCGGCCACCCAGGGGCGCGCGGCTGGATTGGCGCACGCGCTGCCCTTGCGGTCTGGAACTAGCCTGATCGCGTGACCGAGCAGACTCCGGCTGATGGCTTGCCAAGTTCCCCTGAGGACCAGTTCGAGGCAGTACCTCTGGGTCGTTGGGAGCGGTTTGCGGCGTCCGCGCTCGGCATGGTTGCCGCCGCGGGCGGGGGCTGGGCCGTCTTCACTACTGACAACCAAGCCGGATCCGCGGTTCTCCTCATCATCGGCGCGGCCTTCCTGCTGATGGGCCTGCAAGGCACACCTCTGATTCGGGTCGGGAGCGCAGATAGTGGCGTAGAGCTTGAGCGTCGTCGTCGCCGAGTCGAGAGGGCAATGGAGCAGGCTCGGCAAGAGGAGAGCCCGGAGGTAGCGGCTGGGATTGTTGAAGCGGCTTCAATCATCGAGCCTCGAATCTTTCAGTCGGCGCGCTACCGAAGCGAGCTCTACACCTCGAAGGTGGCCCTGGCTTTCCAGATTGCGGTTGCAGACGCCACGGTTGAACGGCACTCGTTCGACTACGGCCCTGACCTAACGGTTCGCACGGGCATGGGCGCGGCAAACGTTGAGGTCAAGTATCGCGAGCGAGGTCCGCTGAGAATGCAGGACGTCCGGCAACTGGAGAGGTACAGCGAAGGATCGCGTGGCCTTCTCATCGTCACTAACGTTCGCCTTTCCCCCGAGGTCGAGGCCTACAACGCCGACGAGGCGAACCGACATGTCGAGGTAGTGACGTGGAAGGGCGAGGAAGACGGTGGAATTCTTGTGCGAGCGCTAATGCGGGTGGCTGCTGCCGGTGGAGCGCCAAGCCCCGCGGCTGATGCTGGTCTCTAAGGATCTCCTCGTCGGGCAGTCGTAGACCGTCCAGCCTCCCCGGACGGGGTCAAGGTGGAGCGCCCTACCGGACGAACGACCTTGGCCCCGTCCGGGGAGGCTGGTAGCCCTTGTGGTGCCCGGCGAGGTGATCCGTGGCGGCATCTCTGAGGAGGGCCGGGGTTCGGGGCGGAGCCCTGAGGTCTTCTGATCCTGTGACTCCCAAGCGTGGCCGGTCGGCCCGGCCGATGCCGGCCGGAGGTCGCCAGCAGGCCGGGGCCGGGCCGGCGCGGCCCGCTTGCGGGCCGCCTTGATCTCATAGAGCGGAATTCGGCAGTTCGTGGTGTAGAGCCTTGGCCAGCTCGGCCATTCCGTTTGTGCCTTCGGTGATGGCGTCTGCTCCCGCCCTGAGTAGGCGAGGGCGCTTGCCGGGCTTGTTGGCGAACCCGATCGTGCGAACGTCGGCAGCCCGTCCGCCTTCGATGTCAGAGGTGGAGTCGCCTACAAGGACGCACCTGCTCGGGTCGGCATCGACCGCCAGCGCGGCGAGCCGGATTGGTGCTGGGTTCGGCTTCATGAGGCTTGGGTCAGCGTGTGCTCGACCAATCGTGGCCGTCATGTACCGGGCGAGTCGGTGGGAAGCCAGGTAACGCTCGATGGCGGGGGCTGAGTTGTTGCTGACGATGGCGATTCGCCGACCGGCCTCATGGGCGGCAACGATGACTTCCCTCGCGTAAGGCGTCGGCATGGCGCCGTCGACCGCAGTCAGCTCGGCTCTGCACAACGCGTTCTCAACTCGTACGACCAGCGAGTGCGTGCCGGCGGTCGCGGTGAAGCGAAGCACTTCGAGCGGGTCGTCGGTGCCTCGGATGTGCGCCGGCATCTCGACTCTGTGCTCGTCGATGACGCGGCGGAGCTCGGCCGCAACGGTGGAGTCCGCGAGGGTGGCGAAGACGGCGCAGACCGGTCCATCGAAGTCGAGCAGGATCGGACCCGTGTCGCTGAGGACCTGGGCAACGCTGTATCGCGGGTTCATGACGTGTAGTCGTGCGAGACGGTCGACCACATGGAGTCGAACCAGGTCCGGGCCTGGTCGACGTACTGGGATGCGTCGGAAGCCTCGTCGTCGCTGACGGCCCGGTGAAAGAGGATCGCGTCCTTGCCCATCGGGTCGTAAATGGCCGTGGGCTGACCATTAATCATGACGGTGTGCTCTACCACGGGGTAGAAGCCGAAGAAGGCTTCGTCGCCGTTGAGGATGTAGAGCTTGAACAACGGCGCTGCGCGATGCACGCGCACCTCTGCTACGGCGTCTTTGACCAACCCAAGCTCTCCGAGCTCGCGCACCGCCTCGACAATGGCGTCTGTGTGCCGGCGGGTGATTCGCTCGGCGCGCTCGCGTACGCCGGGATCGTCGGCCTGCGTCTCGGCCAGGCACGGCAGGGCCATGGGCTCTCCCGTGTCGGGGAGCAGGATGCGGACGGTAACGGACTCGGGCGTCAGTAGCCCAGCACGGATCTTGTCGAGCGGCTCGGTCAGCACTCCGTGGAGGGTCTCACCGGAGAAGCCGGCGAATTCGATCGTGACGTGGGCGCGCTCGAAGGCCGCCTCGACGTGGGGCCGCAGTCCTACCGGACGCTCGGTTTGCGCACGAACGAATGCGCCACTGCCCTGGCGGGTGACGATCAGGCGCTCGTCGCGCAGGATACGCAGCGCGGTCTTGACCGTCTCTCGGGCCACGTTGTAGCGCTCGGCCAGGTCGTTCTGCGACGGCAGTCGCTCCCCTGGCTCGAACTTGCGGGTACGGATCGCAGCTCGCAGAACGTTAGCGATCTGCTGCGACGGGGGCCTGGGGTCGTCCGGGTCCAGCCCGGCCAGGTTTTCCAGCTCGCTGGTCATGCAGGTCAGGGTACCTGCTGGCTAGCCAAGCTAGACCAATCGACGTCCAACTCTTGACTTGGCTAGCCAGGCCGGCCTACCTTGAGCTCACGCGATTTGGCTAGCCAAGTCGCACCCCGAGGCCGGTGGAGTGCCGGCGGGCAGAGCTGGAGGTAGGGCAAATGGCAGTCCCCAACTCGATCAAGGTTCCGGTTCCGTTCGATTACGTCTTTCCGCAGGGTGCGCTGTGCCTGGGTGTGGAGCCGGTGACGGACTTCGACAAGCGCGGCCAGGGTGACGACCAGGCGCGCGACAAGGACACGGGCGAGCGGCTGTGGGTGGTCAAGGTCCTGGACCTGGACCCGGAGGCCGGGAAGTTTGGCGGGACCAAGGAAGTCAAGGTGAAGATCGCCGCCCCGGTGCAGCCGGTGCCGCCGGCGTCGAAGATCCCGGGCTATCCGCCGGCGGTCACCTTCACCGACGTGACGCTGACGCCGTACGTCGACAGCCAGCGGTGCAAGGGCTCGGGCAAGTGCCGGGCGCGTCAGGCGTGGTCGATCCGCGCGGGCGCCATGACCGAGCCCACCGTCGCCGCGACGAAGCAGGCGGCCTGACCAGACCTCGATGCGCGGGGCGGGCCTCTTCCGCCAAGTCGACTCCCGCCCCGCGTCTCACCCGATCACCTTGGAAGGAGCTGGGCTGATGCCCACGCTAGCTGACGCTGCCCGCATCGTCGGGAACCCGCGCCCCGCCCCCGCCCGCCGCACTCACCGCCGCACGGTGATGCGTCTCGCTGGCCCTGGTATCCGGGCCGCCCGCGAGGTCTACACCACCGTCCCCGCCGACGCCGTCCGCGTGGCCGCACTGGTGGAGATCGCCGCCGCCGCTGCCGCTCTGGCCCGCACGGTGGTCAAGCTGCGCCACCTCGACCCGGACCTGATCGCCCCGCACGTCTCCGACCGCGTCGACCTGCGCGCGGTCCTCGGTCGGGGCCGGTGGCTGCCGACCATGACCCGACACGTCCCCGCCCCGGAGTCCGGACCCGTGAACCTGGCCGCGTTGCTGCCCGCCCGGACGCCCGTGCGTCGTCGGGTAGTGCGCCGTCACCCCGGTACGCCGGGGCAGGCCGCCCTGTTCGCCGCTGCGGGTGGGGAGGGCTGAGCCGTGCCGCTGGTCAACGTGATCCGGGGTGAGCGGATCGACTCCGCTCCGATCAACGTACGAACCCCGTTCATCCGCATCCCGATGTGGGTGGCCCTGACCTGGTGGACCCTCAAGGCGCTGGCCCGGCTGGTCTTCGTGGCGGTGCGGTTCTGGTACGTCACCGTCCCGGCGGTGTTCTTCGCCTGGCTCTACGCACGGTTCGGCTGGGCTGGTCCGGTCGGGTTCGTCGCCCTGGTCGCCGTCGTCGCCGCCGGGTGGGCGTTCGGGCACCGGCCGTCGTTCCTGCGCTTCGGGTGGTGGCCGGTCCTGTCCTGCTACCGGCGGATGCTCTACCGCCGCAAGTGGATGGCGGCGATGGTGACCGCCAAGCTCGCCGTGTCCTTCGACGGGCACACCGTCCTGCCGGTGCTGCGTCGGGTGCGCTGCGGCGGCGGTGTCGACGTGGTGGTCGTGCGGATGGTGACCGGGCAGATCCCCGACGACTTCGCCCGCGTCGCCGAGAGGTTGGCGCACACGTTCGGTGTCCGGCAGGTCAAGGCCGCGCCCGGTCCGCGTCCGGATGTGGTGCTGCTGCACCTGTTCCGCGGTGACCCCCTCGCCAAGCTCGTCCGCCCGCTGCCGGTGCCGGCGGTGCCCGAGTTCACCGCCCTGCCCGTGGGCCGGCAGGAAGACGGCGACGGCTACGAGCTGCGCCTGTTCGGCACGCAGGTCCTCGTGGTCGGCGCGACCGGGTCGGGCAAGGGCTCGGTGATCTGGTCCGTGATCCGCTCCCTCGCCGCCGGGGTCACCTCCGGGCTCGTGCAGATCTGGGGCCTGGACCCGAAAGGCGGCATGGAACTCGGGATGGGTGCGCCGATGTTCAGCCGGTTCGCCCGCAAGGACTACGCCGCGATGTGTGAGCTGATCGAGGAAGCCGCCACGGTGGCGAAGGACCGGGCCGGGAAGCTCTACGGCCGCACCCGCCAGCACACCCCCACCCCAGATGAGCCGCTGATCGTCCTGGTCATCGATGAACTGGCGAACCTGACCGCCTACCTCACCGACCGGCAACTCAAGGACCGCATCAAAGCCGCGCTCTCGATCCTGCTCAGCCAAGGCCGGGCGGTCGGCGTGCATGTCGTCGCCGCGATCCAGGACCCCCGCAAGGAAGTCCTGCCGTTCCGCGACCTGTTCCCGACCCGCATCGGCCTGCGCCTCGCGGAAGCCGCACAGGTCGACCTCGTGCTCGGCGAGGGGATGCGCGATCGCGGAGCGTTGTGCGACCGCATTCCGCAGTCCCTGCCCGGTGTCGGGTTCGTGGTCATCGACGGTGACCCGACCCCAATGCGGGTCCGCTTCTCCTACCTGACCGATGACGAGATCCGCGACATGGCCCAGACCTACGGCCGACTGCGCGTGATCGACGGCGAGATCCTGGACGGTGCCGCATGAAACCCCACCCCACCAACACCCGCGCCGACCGCATCGACGCCCTGGTCCTCATCGTCATCCTGCTCATCGTCGCCGGCTTCGCCGGGGCCGCATCGTTCACCCACGTCAAAGACTGGACCCTCGACAACTCCCCGGCCGGCACCGGCGAGTGGTTCGGCTGGGCCAACGCCGTCATCTCCGAACTCATCCCCGCCGCCGCGCTGCTCACCATCCGCCGCCGACGCCGCAGCGGCGGGCCGATCGGCTACCCGATGTTCCTCCTCGTCGCCGCCGTCGCCCTCTCCCTGGCCGCACAGCTCGCCGTGGCCAAGCCGGGCCTGTCCGGATGGTTGCTGTCCGCCGTGCCCGCCCTGGCGTTCATCGGCCTGTCCAAGCTCGTCCTGTCCACCGCCCCGGCCCCCGCCGACCCTGCGTCGGCCCGCCCCGTCGAGCAGCCCGCACCGGCCCGCCCGGTCGAGCAGCCCACCGCGACGGCTCCTGCGCCGGCCGTGGCTGAGCCCGTCGCCCTGGCTCCCGTCGAGCCGACCCGCCCGGTCCCGGTCGCCCCGGTGTCGCCGGCTGCGTTCACCCGCCGCAATGGCACCCCGTTGATCGGAGAGGTGACCCGATGACCAACGCACTCGTGTCCGGCCTGTTCCTCGTCGGCGTCGTTGTCCTGCTCGTCTGGGATCAGTACCGGCTCTATGTCGCCCGCTATGAACTGGCTGCGCTGCACCGGGTCACCCTGCGCGACCCGCTGACCGGGCTGGCGAACCGCGCTGGCCTTGCTGCCGGCTGGGAACAGCTCGCGCCGCTGCGCCCGTGGGTGGTGGTGGTCGACCTGGACGGCTTCAAGCCGGTCAACGACACCCACGGCCACGCCGCAGGGGACCTGGTCCTCACCGCCGTCGCCTCCCGCCTGCGCACCGTCCACGGGGTGCCCGCCCGGCTCGGTGGGGACGAGTTCGCCGCGCTGCTCCTGGACGCGAACCCGGCTGTGGCTGCCCGGCAGATGGCCGCCGCGATCGCCTCGCCGGTCCGGCTGCCCTCGGGGGTTTCGGTGTCGGTGACCGCGAGCATCGGCCTGGCCCCCGCCAGTCCGGCTGGGCTCGCCGCCGCCCTCGCTGACGCTGACGCTGCCATGTACCGGGCCAAGAGCACCCGGGCCGGTGTGGTGGCCTTCGACCCGCTGCGGGACGACCACGCCACCGCCGACCCCCGTCCTGTCGTGCGGGTCCGCGACCTCACCCCGACACTGGGGGTGGGCCGATGACGCTCATACCGACGCTGCCCGGCCTCGAACCCGCCCCCGTGGTGGAGCCGAGGCCGGGCTCCCGGGCCGCCCGCATGCTGATGCCCCGCTCCGTCGACGTGGTCAAGGACCTCGCCGCCGACTACGGCGTCTGCACCCGCCCCGTGAGCCTGCGCCGCACCGACCTCGACTCCGGACAGACCGAAGTCATCGACATGCCCTGCGGCGCCACCCAAGAAGCCAAGTGCCCCGCCTGCGCCACCAAGGCGCGCCGGCTACGGCAGCAGCAGATCCGCGAAGGATGGCACCGCGACGACGAACCCAACCCCGGACCCGAACCCGCCACCGACGCCCAACGCGGCCTGATCGTCGCCCGCGCTCACCTCGAGTTCGCCCGCGACGAAGCGGCCCGCGTCTCGCAGTGGGATCAGGTAGCCGACCTGGACGACGCGATCGAGGAACTGGAAAGCCAGATCACCACCGAAGGCATGCGCGGCCCGCCCCGCCCCACCCCACGGCGGTGACGACCAGGAGGACGGCGACGGCAAGCGGCGGGTCCGGTCGACCAAGCGCCGGCAGGACGCCCCGGACCTGCCCCGCCTCCCGGTCGAGAACCGGACCATCGGGCGGACCTTCGACGGACGCGGTGGGCAGGTGTTCCGGCCGTCGATGTTCCTGACCCTCACCCTCGGCTCCTACGGCCGCGTCCACTCCGACGGCACCCCCGTCGACCCGGACAGCTACGACTACCGGCGGGCCGCCTGGGATGCTGTGCACTTTCCGCGGCTGCTCGATCGGTTCTGGCAGAACCTGCGCCGGGCGGTCGGCTGGAACGTCCAGTACGCCGGTGCCGTCGAGCCGCAGCGTCGGCTTGCCCCGCACGCGCACTTCGCCATCCGGGGCACCATCCCTCGGGCCCTGGTGCGTCAGGTCGCCGCCGCGACGTATCACCAGGTGTGGTGGCCCTCGGTCGACGTGCGGGTCTACAAACCCGGGCGGGCGCCGCAGTGGGACACCGACGCTGCCGGCTACACCGACCCGACCACTGGCCGGGTCCTGCCGTCGTGGGATGCCGCCATGGACCTGGTCGACGCCGACCCCGACGCTCAACCCGTCCACGTCGCCCGCTTCGGTGCCCAGGTCGACGCCAAGGGCGTGCTCGCGGGCACCAAGGACGCCGACCGGTGCGTCGGCTACATCACCAAGTACCTCACCAAGCAGGCCGCCGACTGCCACGACGTGACCACCGGCCGGCAACGGACGCACCTGGAACGGCTCTGGCAAGAGCTGCGGCACACGCCGTGCTCGGAGCGGTGCGCCAACTGGCTGCTCTACGGCGTCCAACCCAAGAAGGCAAAGCAGGGCCTGCGACCCGGCAACTGCAAGAACAAGGTCCACAAGCGGGAAACCCTCGGCATCGGCGGGCGCCGCGTCCTCATCTCTCGGCAATGGTCTGGCAAGACCCTGACCGACCACCGGGCCGACCGGCGCGAGTGGGTCAAGGCGCTTCTGGGTGTCACCACCGACGCCGACACCGCCCCAGTCGGCGGCGAGCAACGCCACGCCTGGGAGCTCGCTCGACCGACCGACCCTGACGTTGCGCCGCTAGGGCATCGGGTCCTGCGCGCCATCTCCGAACGCATCCAATGGCGCGTCCAGCTCGACGCCGCAAGACGTGCGGTCGACCCACCCGACGTTTCGGCAACCACCTCACATCAGTCCGCAGAGCAGGAAGGGACCGGAGCATGAGCGAGAAGAAGAGCGTCCGCCCGGCTGAGGCTGCGGCCCTGCTCGGCGTCTGTCGGGACACCGTGTACGTCCTGATGCGATCGGGCCGGTTGCGTTCGATCAAGGCGGGTCGTGCTCGGCTGATTCCGCTGTCTGCGCTGGATGAGTTCTTGGCGGCGGATGAGGAGTTCGCGGCATGACGGGCCGGCGTCGGCGTTCTCATGGTGAGGGCTCGGTGTACGAGCAGCGGCCGGGCGTGTGGGCTGCGGTGGTCGACCTCGGTTGGATCGACGGGAAGCGGAAGCGGAAGTACGTCTACGCCAAGAGCGAGGCTGAAGCGGTCCGGAAGCGGGACGAGCTGCGGCGCCAACTTCAGCTCGGGGTCGACCTCACCGCGCAGCCTCGGACGTTGGAAGCCTGGTTGACCGAGTGGCTGCGGGACGTGAAGGCGCACGACGGCACCCGACCGTCAACGCTGGTGCGCTACCGCCTGGCCGTGAGCAAGCACCTGGTGCCGGGCCTCGGTCGGGTCAAGCTCGACCGGCTGACGCCTCGGGACGTGCAGCGGTTCCTCACCGGGCTGCGCGGCAAGCTCGCACCGGCCAGCATCATCAAGGTGCACGCAGTGCTGCGCGTCGCCCTGGCCGACGCTGAGCGGATGGACTTGGTCCCGCGCAACGTCGCCAAGGCAGCCAAGCCACCAGCCCTCGGCAGAACCGAGCGGCGCGCTTTGACGCCCGAGGAAGCCAAGACGCTGCTGTCGGTGTTGACCGGGGACCGGTTGGAGTCGCTGTTCGTCCTGGCGCTGGCGACCGGGCTGCGGCGGGCTGAGCTGTTGGGCCTGCGGTGGTCGGATGTCGACCTGCCGGGGAAGGCGCTGTTCGTTCGGCAGACGCTCCAGCGAACGGATCAAGGGTTGGTGTTCGTGCCACCGAAGACGCACCGATCGGCCCGTCCGCTGCCGCTGTCGGCTCTGGCCGTTCGGGCGTTGGAGGCACAGCGGGTGCGCCAGGCCAAGGAACGGCTCGCGGCCGGGGAGGTGTGGTCGGATCTGGGCCTGGTCTTCGCCAGCACGATCGGCACTGCGATGGAGCCGCGGAACGTCAACCGGCGCTTCGAGCAGCTCCGCGCGGCGGCCGGGCTGGACTGGCTGCACCTGCACGACCTGCGGCACGCCTTCGCCACGTTCCTGCTCGACCAGGGCGAGGAGCTGCGGACGGTGATGGAGCTGCTCGGGCACTCCACGATCCGGATGACGGCCGACACCTACGGCCACGTTCTGCCGGCGCGGGCTCGTCAGGCTGCCTCGGCCATTGACCGAATTCTCAGCCAGGAGGGGACGGCGTGACCGGCTTGGCTGTACGGATGGCTGTACTCGGACCGAGATCATCCGGAGAAAGTGCTGGTGGAGCCCAGGGGACTCGAACCCCTAACCCCTGCCTTGCAAAGGCAGTGCTCTGCCAGTTGAGCTAGGGCCCCGTGCGGGACGTCGGCACCGACTGTCGGCCGCCGGGCCGGACCTCAGCGCAGGTCGGGCGCCGTGGTTGCCTCGTGCCACAGGGCGCGCTCGTCGTTGGCGGCCTTGACCTTGTTGAAAACAACGGCGGCCACGCCGACGACGCCAGCCAGGATCAGCAGCTTCTTGAACATGGGGCAACCCCTCAAGCTCGACTACCGTCGGACGACATGCGGTGGGGCTAGATGGAATCGAACCATCGACCTCAGAGTTATCAGCTCTGCGCTCTAACCGACTGAGCTATAGCCCCGCGTTGCGACGAGCAAGATTAACCCATCCACTCGGCCGGCCCCAAATCGGGGTCCGGGCCTTCGAACCGGGCCGTCGACGCCCCCAGAACCTACCCGAGTGCGAAGCACCGGGGCGACCGCTTTCCGCGGCGCCCCGGCGCTCCGATAGCTCAGTCCCGCTCGGCGAGCGTCAACTCGATTCCGCCGACCAGGTCGGCGCAGACGTTGTAGACGAAGGCTCCCAGGGTGGCCAACGCGGTGAACAGCACCACGTTGACCAGGCCGATCAGCGCCGAGCTGAGGATCACGCCCTTGGCGGTGATCTGGAAGCCGCTCGAGCTCTGCCCACCGCCGGCGTTGACCAGATCGGTCAGGCTGTCGTTGACGCTCTGGAACACGCCCATCGCGTCCAGCGCCAGGTAGAGCACCGAGGTGGCCACCACCACGACGATGAAGAGCACCACCGAGACGGCGAACGCGAACTTCATCACCGACCAGGGGTCGATCCGCTTCAGGTTCAGCCGGGCCCGACGAGGTCCGCGGGACGCCGCCGAGCTGACCGAGGAACGCGCGGCCCGGACCGCCTCACCAACCCGCGCCGCCCCCACGGCGGACGGGTTACCGATCCCCGGCGGCAGACCGCCGCCGCTGGCGGGACGACCGGCAGCAGCGGTACGCGCCGCGTCCGGCTGCGGCTGGGCCGCACCGGGTGTGGTCCGGGGCTGGGTGCCGGTGGTCCCGGAGGACGCCGGCTGACCCGGCCGGGCACTGATCGGCTGGGTGGTTGTCGGGCGGGCCGGAGTCGCCGGCACCGGGGGTGTGCCGACGGATGTCGGCGCCTCGGCACCGGACGTCTCGGTCTTGTCGCCCGGGCCGCCATCCTCGCCGGAGTTCTCCGGCGGGGGTGTCATGCCGGGAGCCCGGGTGAATTTCGGGGCAGGCGCGTCAGCAGGGACCGTTGCCCGGCCCACGGCCGCGCGGCCGGTCGCTGGTGTGCCGCCCTTGGCGGCCTCCTCGTCGACCGGGTTAGCCGAGGTCCCCGTGTTCCCCGACTTCGCCTGTGTCTCCGTCATTCAACTAGTCCTGTTCGTCAGGCTCGTCGGCATTGCGAGCAATCGCCACGATAGTCACGCCGTCCGGGAGGTCCATCAGCTTGACCCCCATTGTGTTCCGGTCACGCGTACGGCGTACAGGCTTCACCGGAGTCCGGATGACACCACCGTTGCTGGTGATCGCGAACAGTTCGTCGTCTGGGTCGATCACCACGGCACCGACCAGACCACCGCGCCGTTCGGTGATCTTCGCAGTCAGCACGCCCTTACCTCCCCGGCCCTGCACCGGGTATTCCTCGATCGGGGTGCGTTTCGCGTAGCCCCCGTTCGTGGCCACCAGGACGTCCAGACCTTCCCGGACGACCTCCATGGCGAGCAGGACATCATCGTCCGTGAACCGCATGCCGATCACACCCGAGGTGGCCCGGCCCATCGGCCGCAACGCCTCGTCCGAGGCGCTGAACCGGATCGCCTGCGCCTTCTTGGAGACCAACAGCAGGTCGTCGTCGGGAGCAGCCAACGCAGCACCGACCAGCTCGTCCTCATCGCGCAGGTTGATCGCGATGATTCCGCCGGATCGGTTGGAGTCGAACTCCTCAAGCCGCGTCTTCTTCACCAGGCCGTTCTTCGTGGCCAGTACCAGATAGGGGGCTACCTGGTAGTTCGGAATTTCGATGATCTGCGCGATCTGCTCGTCAGGTTGGAAGGCGAGCAGATTGGCCACGTGCTGGCCCTTGGCTACCCTACTGGCCTCCGGCAACTCGTACGCCTTGGCCCGGTACACGCGGCCCTTGTTCGTGAAGAACAGGATCCAGTCGTGGGTCGAGCAGACGAAGAAGTGGCTGACGATGTCGTCCTGCCGCAGCGTGGCACCGCTGACGCCCTTGCCACCGCGCCGCTGCGAGCGGTAGAGGTCGACCTTGGTCCGCTTGGCGTACCCGGTCCGGGTGATCGTAACGACCACGTCCTCCCGCGCGATGAGGTCCTCCATGGAGACCTCGCCGTCGAACGGGATGATCTGCGTACGCCGGTCGTCGCCCCACTTGGCGACGATCTCGCCGAGCTCCTCCGAGACGATCTTCCGCTGCCGCTCCGGCTTGGCGAGGATGTCCTTGAGGTCGGCGATCTCGATCTCGAGCTTGGCGAGGTCGTCCACGATCCGCTGCCGCTCCAGGGCGGCGAGCCGGCGCAGCTGCATGTCCAGGATGGCGGTCGCCTGGATCTCGTCGATCTCCAGCAGCCGGATCAGGCCCTGCCGCGCGTCGTCCACCGTCGGCGACCGCCGGATCAGGGCGATCACCTCGTCCAGCGCGTCCAGGGCCTTGCCCAGACCGCGCAGGATGTGCGCGCGCTCCTCGGCCTTGCGCAGCCGGAACGCCGTCCGCCGACGGATCACGTCGATCTGGTGCTCGACGTAGTAACGGATGAACTGGGCCAGGTTGAGCGTGCGCGGCACCCCGTCGACCAGCGCCAGCATGTTGGCGCCGAACGTCTCCTGGAGCTGGGTGTGCTTGTAGAGGTTGTTCAGCACCACCTTGGCGACCGCGTCGCGCTTGAGCACGAGCACGATCCGCATACCGGTACGCCCGGAGGACTCGTCGCGGATGTCGGCGATGCCGGCGAGCTTGCCCTCCTTGATCAGCTCGGCGATCCGCTCGGCCAGGTTGTCCGGGTTGACCTGGTAGGGCAGCTCGCTGACCACCAGGCAGGGCCGGCCGCGCTTGTCCTCTTCGACCTCCACGACGGCGCGCATCCGGATCGAGCCACGGCCGGTGCGGTAAGCGTCCTGGATCGCCGTGGTGCCGACGATCAAGCCGTGGGTCGGGAAGTCGGGGCCCTTGACGATGCCGAGCAGGGCCTCGAGGGTCGTCTCCTCGTCCTCCTCCGGGTGCTCCAGGCACCACTGCACCGCCGCGCCGATCTCCCGCAGGTTGTGCGGGGGGATCTTGGTGGCCATGCCGACCGCGATGCCCTCGGAGCCGTTCACCAGCAGGTTCGGGATCCGCGACGGCAGGATGGTGGGCTCCTTGGCCCGGCCGTCGTAGTTGTCCTGGAGGTCGACGGTGTCCTCGTCGATGTCCCGCAGCATCTCCATGGCCAGCGGGTCGAGCTTGCACTCGGTGTATCGCATGGCGGCGGCCGGGTCGTTACCCGGCGAGCCGAAGTTGCCGTTGCCGTCGACCAGCGGGTAGCGCAGCGACCAGGGCTGCGCCATCCGGACGAGCGCGTCGTAGATCGCCGAGTCGCCGTGCGGGTGGAACTGACCCATCACGTCGCCGACCACCCGGGAGCACTTCACGTAGCCCCGGTCGGGGCGGTAGCCGGAGTCGAACATCGCGTAGAGGATCTTGCGGTGGACCGGCTTGAGCCCGTCCCGGACGTCCGGCAGCGCTCGACCGACGATGACGCTCATCGCGTAGTCGAGGTAGGAGCGCTGCATCTCCACCTCGAGCCCGACCGGTTCGATCCGGTCGTGCGCGACCACGGCGCTGATGGCCTCGGGGACCTCAGGCTCGTTCGGTGTGGACTCGGGAGAATCGGTCACTGTATACCCTTATCAGACTCAGAGTCGTTTTCGTGCTGTGGATAACGGCTGTGGATACCGGCCAAGCTGTGGATAACTCTGTGGATCGATGGATCGGCCGGGCGCTGCCCGACCGATCCACCACGGTCCGTCAGATGTCCAGGAACCGCACGTCCTTGGCGTTGCGCTGGATGAACGACCGGCGCGCCTCGACGTCCTCACCCATCAGCACGCTGAACAACTCGTCCGCGGTCGCGGCGTCGTCGAGCGTGACCTGACGCAGGGTACGCGTCGCCGGGTTCATCGTGGTTTCCCACAACTCGGGATAGTTCATCTCGCCGAGGCCCTTGAACCGCTGGATGTCGTCCGGCTTGGCGTTCGGCTTCTTCTGCTGGCGCAGCGCGATCAGCCCGTCCCGCTCGCGGTCCGAGTACGCGTACTGCGCGTCGTCGCCCTTCTTGTTCCACTTGATCTTGTAGAGCGGCGGAGCGGCCAGGTAGACGTGGCCCATCTCGACCAGCGGACGCATGAAGCGGAAGAGCAGGGTCAGCAGGAGCGTCTGGATGTGCTGGCCGTCGACGTCCGCGTCGGCCATCAGCACCACCTTGTGGTACCGCAGCTTCTCCATGTCGAAGTCGTCGTGGATGCCGGTGCCCAGCGCGGTGATCAGCGCCTGGACCTCGTTGTTCTTCAGCACCCGGTCGATCCGGGCCTTCTCCACGTTGAGGATCTTGCCGCGGATCGGCAGGATCGCCTGGGTCCGCGGGTCGCGACCCTGCTTGGCCGAGCCGCCGGCCGAGTCGCCCTCGACGATGAACACCTCGGACTCACGCGGGTCGGTGGACTGGCAGTCGGCCAGCTTGCCCGGCATCGAGCCGGACTCCAGCAGCGACTTGCGGCGGGCCAGCTTGCGCGCCTGCTGCGCGGCGATTCGGGCCCGGGCCGCCTGGGACGCCTTGGTGATGATCATCTTGGCCTCGGCCGGGTTGCGGTCGAACCAGTCGACCAGCCGGTCGTTGCAGACCCGCTGCACGAAGCTCTTCACCGGAGTGTTGCCGAGCTTGGTCTTGGTCTGGCCCTCGAACTGAGGGTTGGCCAGCTTGACCGAGATGATCGCCGCGAGCCCTTCGCGGATGTCCTCGCCGGAGAGCTTCTCGTCGCCCTTGAGCAGCTTCTTGTCCGTGCCGTACCGGTTGACCACGCTCGTGAGCGCGGACCGGAAGCCCTCCTCGTGCGTGCCACCCTCGTGCGTGTTGATCGTGTTGGCGAAGGTGTAGACCGACTCGCCGTACGACTCGTTCCACTGCATGGCGATCTCGAGCGACATGCCCTCCTCCTCGGCGCCGAACTCGACCACGGTCTTGTGGATCGGGCTCTTCGAGGCGTTGAGGTGTCGGACGAAGTCGGCGATGCCGCCCTCGTAGAAGAAGGTCACCTCGCGCTGCCGGCCGTCCTCAGTCTCATCCACCCGCTCGTCGAGCAGGTGGATGCGGAGGGCCCGGTTGAGGAAGGCCATCTCCTGGAGGCGCCGGTAGATGGTCTGGAAGTCGAAGTCGACGGTCTCGAAGACGTCGGGGTCGGGCCAGAAGGAGACGGCCGAGCCGGTGCGGTCGGTGGTCTCGCCCTTCTCCAGCGGGCTCGGCTTGGAGTTGGTGTAGTGCTGCCGCCACACGGAGCCGGACTTGTGGATCTCGACGAACATCTTGGTGGAGAGCGCGTTCACCACGGAGACGCCGACGCCGTGCAGACCGCCGGAGACCGCGTACGCCTTGCCGTCGAACTTGCCACCCGCGTGCAGGATGGTCAGCGCGACCTCGACACCCGGCTTCTTGAGCTTCGGGTGGAGGTCGACCGGGAAACCTCGGCCGTTGTCGGTGACCCGGACGCCGCCGTCGGCGAGCAGCACCACGTCGATGGTGTCGCAGTAACCGGCCAGCGCCTCGTCCACCGCGTTGTCGACGACCTCCCAGACGAGGTGGTGCAGACCACGCTCGCCGGTGGACCCGATGTACATACCGGGCCGCTTGCGGACCGCCTCCAGCCCCTCAAGAACGGTAATCGACTCTGCGCCGTACTCCTGCTTGTCCTGCGCTGCCACCCTCGGCCACTTTCTCGCGCCACCTGCGCCTGGAGGGCGCGTCGGGCGCGGGTTCGGCGGACAGGACGCGACGTCGGCGCGCACGGACCGGCTCCGGAGACCTCCGGGCCATGGGTCGAACGCGCCGGTCGCCGCGGTTGCCCGCGGATCGCGATCGGCTAGACCCGACGTGGAGAGTGAGCCTGGGCCACCGGGCCCCGTCTCCTCGCTCCGCACCGGGTCTTCGTCTCGCTGTCAATCCTACTGTGCGCGGGAGACAGAACCACCACTCGGCACCCTCAACGAGGCGGCTGAGAAGTCCATAGCCGGCAGAACCATGCTGCCCACGACTCCCCCCACACGCCAGGCTCCGATCGCACGCGCCGCCGCCCAACGGGTGAACCCGCAGTCGGGCGGGTCGGGGGTCGCGGCCAGACCGCCCGTGCCGTACGTTTGCGGCGCCCCGGAAGCGGCCTTGATCTTTGTCGGCCAAAACCGGACGATCGACCCGATCGAACCGACACGTGCTCTCTAAGAGGTGACAGATGGGGCTGGACAACGTCGCGGTGCACTGGCCGCGGACCGGCCGCTTCTACGATCCGGTCGCGCCGGCCGAGTTCGTCGACTTCGGCGACATCGTCGATCTGCCGCGAATCTCGGCACCGACCGCCGCGCTGGCCGAACTGATCGCGAAGACCGGCACGGTCCGGGCGACCGCGTACACCGAACTGGTGGATCTGCTGCTGGGCCTCGAAGGTGTGTTGTACGCCACAGACGCCGCAGCCGAGGACGAGGACCCGGTGATCGACCCGGACGGCTGCGCCTGGGTCGCCGGCGGCATCGAGCGGTTCGTGGCGGGTCACCGCCCGCACGGCGAGGCGGTCACGTTCGAGTCGGTGAGCGAGGTGCTGCGTTCGCTGCTCGGCGACGGGCGGTTGGCCGAGCAGCAGCTGCGCTGGCTGGAGAGCCGTCTGGACGCGCTGCGCGACGAGAGCGGCGATCCCCCGCAGTGGAACTTCACCTGCGCCGAGTTGGGCGTGCTGGCCGCGTTCTACCGGCGCTGCGCCGAACGCGGCT
Source organism: Micromonospora sp. CPCC 205539 (assembly GCF_036906815.1). Taxonomy (NCBI): domain Bacteria; kingdom Bacillati; phylum Actinomycetota; class Actinomycetes; order Micromonosporales; family Micromonosporaceae; genus Micromonospora; species Micromonospora sp. CPCC 205539. The sequence goes on from NZ_JBAKHW010000004.1 coordinate 326,162, forward strand.
TCGCCGTCTACGCCGACGCCTGATCGGCCGCCGCCCCGGGGTCCGGGGCGGCTCGGCCACCGTCCCCGGGGCGATTTGCCGCAGCGATCACCTGGGTCAGCACCATGTGCAGATGTTGCAGGTCCTCGATCGGCAGCCCGAGCCGTTGCACGATCGCGGCCGGGATCCGCTCGGCCTGGCTGCGCAGCGCCGCCCCGCTCGCGGTGAGCGTGACGGCGAGGCTGCGCTCGTCGGTGGAGTCGCGCTCGCGGCGCAGATAGCCGGCCGCCTCGAGCCGCTTGAGGAGAGGTGACAGCGTGCCCGGGTCGAGCTGCAGCAGACGGCTGAGGTCGCGGCCAGACAGCGGTGCGTGCTGCCAGAGAGCCAGCATGACCAGGTACTGCGGATGGGTCAGCCCCATCGGCTCCAGCAGCGGCCGGTAGACGGCCACGACGCTGCGCGCCGCCACGGACAGGGCGAAGCAGACCTGTTGCTCCAGCGCCAGCGGGTCGACGCCGGTCGGTCGTTCGCTCATCGGTTGCCCTCCCCAAGCACGATGGCTATGGTACCGATCGTTGGTGCACAAATCATTGGTACACCAATTGTCTGCCCTGAGCAGCGGGTAGAGCGACGGCGTGCAGGGAAGGGCGGCAGAGATGAGCGACGACGACGCGGCCACCAGGGCCCCGGGCGAGGGCGGCCGATTCATGCGTTGGGCCTACCGGCACCTGGCCGGCCCGGCCGACGTCCAGGGAGCGGTGCAGGGCGGCTCGACCATGGCCCGCGAGCTGTGGAAGCGCGACCTGGCCGAGCGCAAGCGCTACAGCCAGGAACAGCGCGAACGGAAGCGGGCCACCCGGGGGACCGGCCGGCCGAGTTGAGCCCGCCGCTCAGCCGTAGGTGTCCCGTGGGCCACGGCCGCGCACCCGACGTGGCCCCTTCGACCACGACGGCGCGGCCGGGCCGTGGATGTGCAGCTTACGCACCACGTTGTGACCGACCTCGCGGCCGATCTGCTGGAGCAGCGACCCGGCGAGCAGCCGCAGCTGCGTCGCCCAGGCGGTCGAGCGGGCCTCAACGGTCAGCTCGCCGTTCTCCAGCTTGACCGGCCGGCTGTGCTGGGCGACCTCCGCACCGACCACCCGCTCCCAGGCGCCGAACACCGTCGCCTCAGCCGCCGGCTGCTGCCACCCCCGTGCCTTCATGAGCCGGTTCAGCACCGCGCCGAGCGGCTGCGGGTCGCGCGGGTCCGGTCCCGGGCCCGAGTAGCCACGCAGCCGCCGCCCCGAGCCGCCGGCACCGTCGCCATTCCCGCCACCCCCGGGGGTACGCCGGGTGCGGGCCGCCGCCTGGCGCCGGGACAGCGCCGCGTCGAGCACCGCCCGAGCCAGCTCCGGGCCGGTGGCGGCCTCCGCCTTCCCGTCGCCGCTCGCCGGGGTGGCCGTTCCCGGGGTACGCGCGGCCGGGTCTGGCCGATCGCTTCGTTGCTCATTCGACACGGCGTACCGTCCCCTCGCCCACCTGGTAGCGCGCGCCGCGCAGAGCCGCCGGCACGTCGTCGTCCACCGCGCAGGTGACCAGCAGCTGGCTCGCCCCACCGACCAACTCCGCCAGCCGTTCCCGGCGGCCCGTGTCCAGCTCGGCGAACACGTCGTCGAGCACCAGCACCGGCTCGATCCCGTCGGCGCGCAGCAGGTCGTACCCGGCCAGTCGCAGCGCGAGCGCGAACGACCACGACTCGCCGTGGCTCGCGTACCCCTTCGCGGGCAGCGGGCCGAGGGACAGCGCCAGCTCGTCGCGGTGCGGGCCGACCAGGGTGGTGCCACGGTCGATCTCGGCGGAGCGCGACTCGGCGAGAGCGGTGGTCAGCGCGTCGGCCAACGCGGCCCGGTCCGTGGTCGGCTCGGCCAATTCGATCGAGGGCCGGTAGACGATCCCCGCCGCGCCCCGGCCGGCCGCCACCGCGTCGTACGCCTTCGCCACGTGCGGAGTCAACGCGGCCACCAGCTCCAGCCGACCGGCGAGCAGCTCCGCGCCGTGCCGGGCCAGGTGGGTGTCCCAGACGGCGAGGGTGCCGAGGTCGCCGCCCCGGGATCCGCCGGTCTTGCGGGCCAGGTACGCGGTCCGTAGAAGGGCGTTGCGCTGCTTGACCACCCGCTCGTAGTCGGCCCGCACACCGGCGTACCGGGGCTGCCGGTTGACCAGCAGGTCGTCCAGGTAGCGGCGGCGCTCGGACGGGTCACCCCGGACCAGCTCCAGGTCCTCCGGCGCAAAGAGCACCAGCCGCAGGGCGCCGAGCACGTCCCGGGCCCGTCGCGCCGGTGAACGGCCCAGCCGGGCCCGGTTGGCCTTGCCGGGCACGATCTCCAGCTCGACCAGGAGCTCCCGACCGTCGTGGGTCACCGCACAACGGATCACCGCCGAGCCGGCGCCCATCCGGACCAGGGGGGCGTCCGTGGCGACCCGGTGCGAATCCAGGGTCGCCACGTAGCCCAGCGCCTCGACGAGGTTGGTCTTGCCGACGCCGTTGGCGCCGATCAGGACGTTCGCCCCCGGCTGGAGATCGACGGCGACCCGCTCGTACGAGCGAAAGTCGATCAGTTCCAGCCGGTGGACGTACACAGGTTGTGGATACCGCTCAGCGCTTGTGGACGGCGTGGCCACCGAACTGCTGGCGCAGCGCGGCGACGGCCTTCATGGCGGGCGAGTCGTCCTGCCGGGAGTTGAACCGGGCGAACAGCGAGGCGGTGATGACGTTCAACGGCACGGCCAGCCGGACCGCCTCGTCGACCGTCCACCGGCCCTCGCCGGTGTCCTCGGTGTAACCGCTCAGCTCGGCCAGCTCCGGGTCCTCGTCGAGCGCCCGGTCCAGCAGGTCGAGCAGCCAGGAGCGGACCACGGTGCCCTCCCGCCAGGACTTGAACACGCCCGGCACGTTGGTCACCAGCTCGGACGCGGCCAGCAGCTCGTAGCCCTCGGCGTAGGCGTGCATCAGGCCGTACTCGATGCCGTTGTGCACCATCTTGGAGTAGTGCCCGGCGCCGACCGGCCCGGCGTGCACGAAGCCGAACTCGCCCTCCGGCTTGAGCGCGTCGAAGATCGGCATGAGCCGGTCGACGTGCTCCTGGGCCCCGCCGACCATCAGCGCGTAGCCGTTCTGCCGGCCCCAGACACCACCGGAGACGCCGACGTCCAGGTAGCCGATGCCGCGCTCGTGCAGCCGCTCGGCCCGCGGGGCGTCGTCGCTGAACCGCGAGTTGCCGCCGTCGATGATGATGTCGCCCTCGCCGAGCACCGCGGCGAGCTCGTCGATGGTGGCGTCGGTGACGCCGGCGGGCACCATGACCCAGACCGCCCGCGGTGACTCGAGCTTCTCGGCGAGCCCAGCGAGGGTTGCGACGTCACTCAGCTGCGCGTTGTGGTCGAAACCGACCACCTCGTGGCCGGCGGCGCGCAACCGCTCCCGCATGTTGCCGCCCATCCGGCCGAGTCCTACAAGGCCGAGCTGCATGTGTTCCTACCTCCGTGGATCTGGTGTTGCTGGGCGCGATCAGCGAGACACGCGGATCGGCATGATGAGGTACCGGTACCCCGGGACGACCTCGCCATCCGGGCCGGCGGGCGAAATCACCGCGGGCTTGAAGGCGTCGACGAACGAGAGCACAGCGGTCTGCGCGCCCAGGTTGGCCAGGCCATCGATGAGGTACTGCGGGTTGAAGCCGATGGTCAGCGCGTCGCCGGTGAACGTGGCCTCCATCGCCTCGCTGGCCCGGGCCTCCTCGGAGCCACCGGCCTCGACCACCAGCCCGTCGGCGCTGAAGCTGAGTAGCACCGGCGTGGTGCGCTCGGCGACCAGCGCGACCCGCTTGACCACCTCGATCAGGGTGCTGACCGGCACCCGGGCCTCGGCGTTGTGGCTGGCCGGGAAGAGCGACCGCACCGGCGGGTAGTTGGCCCCGTCGAGCAGTCGGCTGGTGGTGCGCCGGGTGCCGCCGGCAAGGCCGACCATGCCCTCACCCGCGGCACCCTGCGCGAGGGCGAGGGTGACCTCGCCGCCCAGCGGGCCGAGCGCCTTGGCGGTGTCGTTCAGGGTGCGGGCCGGCACCAGGGCGTTGAAGCTCACCTCGGGGTCGTCCGGCCGCCACTGGATCTCGCGCAGCGCCAGCCGGTAGCGGTCGGTGGCCAGCATGGACAGGGTGCTGCCGGCGAGCTCGACACGGACGCCGGTCATCATCGGCAGCGTCTCGTCGCGGCCGGCGGCGATGGCCACCTGGGCGACGGCGGTGGCGAACGCCGCGGCGTCGACAGTGCCGGCGCTCTGCGGCATCTCGGGCAGCGCGGGGTAATCCTCCACCGGCATGGTGGGCAGGGTGAACCGGGCGCTGCCACAGACCAGCTCGAGGTGGGCGCCGACCGCGGCGATGTCCACCGGCTTGGCCGGCAGCGCCTTGGTGATCTCGGCGAGCAGGCGGCCGGAGACCAGCGCGGCGCCGTCGGCGTCACCCTGCACCTCGACGGTGACCTGGCTGGAGACCTCGTAGTCGAACCCGGACACCCGCAGGTTGCCGTCGGTGACGCGGAGCATCACGCCAGCGAGCACCGGGACGGATGGCCGGCTGGGCAGGCTCTTCGCGGTCCACGCCACGGCCTCGGCGAGCGCGTCGCGCTCCACTCGGAACTTCATCAATGCCTCCGCGTCGACGTCAGCGACAACTCTCTCATGCCGACCGCTGCCTACCGTCCCGCCCGACCGTGCGGGTACCCATCGCACCTTAGGGCGCGGGGGCATCGGCTGTGCGCCCGACCCCATGGAACGTGTCGGTGCTGACGGGTTGGTTCGGCAGCGTTCGGCCCGATCCACAGAAAGCCCAACGGTGATGATTGGTTTTTGTTCTCTTAGAAGAGATAACTCATCGTCTTCATCGCACCTGTGCAAACTGTGGAGAACTCGAGTTCGCGCAGCTCAGACAGGTTATCCACCGGTGATTTGGCTGTGGAGAACCGGGGGTACAAGTGCCTTGTTCGTCCACAGCCCGGCCGAGACCGCCGGTTGTCCACCGTTGTCCACCGGTTGTCCACCGGTAATCCACCGACTTTCTCCCCATGCCTGTGGATGACGGGGAAGATCACCATTGCCGTCATCCCCAGAACCTTCAACAGGTCGTGCACAGGTCGATCGACGTCTGGGGATAACCGTGTCGTTGTCCCCAGGCGTCCACAGCGTCGTACACAGGGTTTGTCCACAACCTGTGGGTAACCATCGAGGAGCGGACCGTAGTTATCCACCGCCGGTGGACAACGAGGTGTGGACAACGAGTGGGCAGCGAAGCGGACACGGCGTCGATGCTGTGGCCTAAACCATGTCGAGGGTCAAGCCAGCGAGCCCGCAGGAGACAAAAAACAACGCCCGACCGGGGATCCGGCCGGGCGTGTCCCGGGTACGCGTGCCGTTCGCGGCGGTCCGCGTACGCCTCAGGTGTTCTGCTTGATCCGGTTGGTCAGCTCGGCGATCTGGTTGTAGAGCGAGCGCCGCTCGGCCATCTGCTGGCGGATCTTACGGTCGGCGTGCATCACCGTGGTGTGGTCCCGGCCCCCGAATGCCTGGCCGATCCGGGGCAGCGACAACTCGGTCAGCTCCCGGCAGAGATACATGGCCACCTGACGGGCGTTCACCAGCACCCGCGAGCGCGACTGGCCGCGAAGGTCCTCCAGGCTCACCCCGAAGTAGTCAGCGGTCGACGCCATGATCTGGTCCGCGTTGATCTCCGGCCCGGCGCCGTCGGGCATGAAGTCCCGGAGCACCTCCTCCGCCAGCGACAGCTCGACGGTCGACCGGGTAAGGCTCGCGAACGCCGTCACCCGGATCAGCGCGCCCTCCAGTTCCCGGATCGAGTTCGACACCCGGGAGGCGATGAACTCCAACACGTCCGGCGGGGCGTACATCCGCTCCTGCGCCGCCTTCTTCTGCAGGATCGCGATCCGCGTCTCCAGGTCCGGCGGCTGGATGTCGGCCAGCAGCCCCCACTCGAACCGGGTGCGCATCCGGTCCTCCAGGGTGGCGAGCTGGCGCGGCGACCGGTCGGAGGTGATCACGATCTGCTTGTTGGCGTTGTGCAGGGTGTTGAAGGTGTGGAAGAACTCCTCCTGGGTGCGCTCGCGGTTCTCCAGGAACTGGATGTCGTCGATCAGCAGGATGTCGACGTCGCGGTAGCGCCGCTGGAACGCGCTGGTCTTGTCGTCCCGGAGCGAGTTGATGAAGTCGTTGGTGAATTCCTCGGTCGAGACGTACCGCACCGACCGGGCGTTGCCGAGCGTCGTGGCGTAGTGCCCGATGGCGTGCAGCAGGTGGGTCTTGCCCAGCCCGGAGTGGCCGTAGATGAACAGCGGGTTGTACGCCTTCGCCGGCGACTCCGCCACCGCCACGCTCGCCGCGTGCGCGAACCGGTTCGACGAGCCGATGACGAATGTCTCGAACATGTACTTGGGGTTGAGTCGGTTGCCGCCGGTGTCGGCACCGGGCAGCCGGCGGTCGTCGCGTCCGCCCGCTCGGTGATCCACGCCACTGCGACCCGGGCCGCTGTCGGTCCCGTTGTCCCGAGGTAGCGCACGGATCACGTGCTGGTCGCGCGGCGACGCCACGTCTTCCCGGTAGCGGGGCTCGTAGGGCCGGGTGTCCGGGCCCGGCTCGTTCAGGCGGGCGGCCTGCTCGTCGAAGCCGCGCCGGTCCGGCCCCGGACGCAGCGGCTCCGCGAACGCGGTGCTGAAGAGCGCCTCCTGCCCGTCCCGGCTGGCGGGGATGAGCCCGGACCGGTGGCCGTCGAGGGGCGGCGCGAGGGGCGGGCCGGTGGGTGCCGGCGGCGGGCCCTGCTCCGGTGCCCGCGTCGCGTGCGTCTGCTCGGGGATCATCGCTTCGGACGACGGTCGCCCGGTCAGGTCGTCGTCGAGGAGCCTGGCGGGCACGTCCTCGGCAGGCCCGGGCTCCGGGGCGCTCCGGTAGACGGTGCCGGCCGGTCGGCCCGACGCGTCCTCGGCCACCCGCACCGTGACCGCCACCTGGATCGGCCGGCCGAGTCGTCGGGTGAGCGCCTCGGTGATCGCCGGGCGCAGCCGGGACTCGATCACGTCCCGGGTGAACGCGTCCGGGACGGAGAGCAGGGCGGTGTCCTCGACGATCGCGCGTAGCCGGGTCAGTCGGAGATAGGCGCGCTGCTGTGCGGAAATGATCTCGTCGGCGAGCTCGTCGGTCGCCGCCAACCACACCGCGGCAAGGTCGGTCGTACCGGCCACCGTCGTGCCACCCCCTCGCCTCTGCTCCCGGCCGCCGCTGTGTGCCAGCCGGCCGTCCCGGGCCCGCCGCGTTCGCGGGTGGAACATCACCCACTCAGCCGGCTGGCCAGTGGTCGTCCACAAGTTATCCACAGCCTGTGTACCGACCGATTGTGGCCGTCCGCCGGACTCGGGTGGGACCTGCCCCCTGCCTGATCGGGCGCTGAAGCGGGTTCACCGTGCCGAACGATTCACTGCCTTGTCCGGTCTTGCCCCTCGTGCGACGACCGGAGCTTGGAGATGCTCACCGCAATCGGGCACGGTAACAGCGTTGTCCCTGCGCCATCAACCGGCGACGCGGCGGGCTCGTTGTCGGCATCAGCGAAAAGCGCCCCTTCGGTCCCGGGCGCGTCCCGATGTCCGCCATCGCGGGGTGTTTGACGGTCATTGCCCCCCTGCGTAGGCTGGAGCGGCTGCTCTCTCGTCCTCTGCTAGGGTGATGGGTGCTTGCTGCCTGCGGTCGCATCCCCGCCTCAACGAGGTCCCGCTCCGCCGGGCAGCACTGATCGGGGGCCACCGCCGAGGTGGCCTGGACCACCCCACGACCCCGGCGATCCCGTCGCGCGGGGCGCGTACGAAAACGGAGAGCCTGACGTGAGCAAGCGCACCTACCAGCCGAACAACCGCCGGCGCGCGAAGACCCACGGCTTCCGGCTGCGCATGCGCACCCGTGCCGGCCGTGCCATCCTTTCGAGCCGCCGCGCCAAGGGTCGCACCACCCTGTCGGCCTGAGCCGACCGGGCCGGTCCGGGGGGCGTGGGCAATCGTGCTGACGGCCGCACAGCGACTGCGGCGCAGCACTGACTTCGCCGCAGCGGTCCGCGGTGGCCGACGGGCCGGCCGAGGCGCCGTCGTGGTCCACCTGACCGTGCCAGCGACTCCCGACACCAGCACGCCGACCTCGCCGGAACCGGCGCGGGCCACCGGTGCGGAGGACTCCTCCGCACCGACCCGCGCCGGTTTCGTCGTCTCCAAGGCTGTCGGCAACGCGGTGGTCCGCAACAAGGTCCGGCGTCGACTGCGGGCGCTGGTCCGGGAGCGGCTGGCCGCCCTGCCCGACGGCAGCACCTTGGTCGTCCGGGCGCTGCCCGCGACGGCTGAGGCCTCGTACCCCCGTCTCGCCGCCGACCTGGACGCGGCGATCGCCGTGGCTCAGTCGCCGCGAGGGAGGCGGTCCCGATGAGCAGCGCCCCGCGCCCGACGACAACCGGTGCCAAGGTGCTGATCGCGCCCATCATCGCGTACCGTCGGTGGATAAGTCCGGCACTGCCGGCCCGCTGTCGGTTCTACCCGTCGTGCAGTGCGTACGCCCAGGAGGCGGTAGCCCGGCACGGCGCGCTCCGGGGAGCCATGCTGGCGGTCCGGCGGCTGTTGCGCTGCCACCCCTTTCACCCTGGTGGACATGACCCGGTACCGGAGCCGGGCGGCCGCCGCCGTGCTGATGTGACTGGAGCCCCGAATTGAGTCTGAGTCTCGACTGGATCTACTTCGCGATTTCGTGGATCCTGCTGACCTGGCACTCTGCCTGGGACGCCATCGGAGTGCCCGTCGGCGCGGTGATCGGCACGAACTTCGCCTGGATCCTGTCCATCGTCTTCCTGGTGGTCACCGTCCGGGTGATCCTGTTCCCCGTCTTCGTCAAGCAGATCAAGTCGCAGCGGGCGATGCAGGCGCTCCAGCCCAAGGTCAAGGAGCTTCAGGAGAAGCACAAGGGTGACCGGGAGACGCTCCAGAAAGAAATGATGGAGCTCTACCGGAAGGAAAAGGCCAACCCGCTCATGGGCTGCCTTCCGATGTTCCTTCAGATCCCGGTCTTCCTCGGTCTGTTCCACGTGCTGAAGCGGCTGGACCCTGCCAACCAGGGCAAAGCGAAGTACGGCTGGCTGGTCAGCCAGTTCGAGAGCGCCTCGCAGGCGAAGCTCTTCACGGCCCCGATCGCCGGCAAGTTCGGCTCGACGGCCGACGAGCTGTCCCGCCTCGGCGCCAACGGCACCACGGTCAAAATCATCGCTGGTGTCCTGGTTCTGCTGATGATGGCCACCACCTACCTGACCAGCCGGCAGATGATCCTCAAGACCGGCTGGGCCGAGGACCCGCAGCAGCGGATGATCCAGCGCCTGATGCTCTACGGCATCCCGCTGTCGCTGTTGATCTCCGGCTCGATCTTCCCCATCGGCGTGATCATCTACTGGGTCACCAACAACCTCTTCACCCTCGGCCAGCAGCAGTGGGTGCTGCGGAAGTTCCCCCCGCCGGTGAACGCCACCAAGACCACCACCGCGGCCACCCGCAACCCGGTCCAGCCCGCCAAGTCCGGCGGTCTGTTCGGGCGCGGCAAGTCCGCACCGCAGGTGCCGGTCAAGGCCGCTGAGCCGAAGGTGGCCGCGCCAAAGCCGGGCGCGAAGCCGATGAACCCGAAGAAGAGCCGTCCGGCCAAGCGGCAGGGCTGACCTATCCGGGCCGTCGCCGGGCAACCGGCGGCGGCCCGTTCCGCACCGAGCAGCCGCCGTACGGCCGGCGCCGGACGGAACCGACCGCGCCTGACGCGGCCACGGGCGACACTGCCCGTACAGACGTGCCCGTGGGCACCGGCGACCTCCCGCCGGCCCCGGGAAATCAACGGACCCGACGGTCCGGCCGAGCGAGTACGGAGATGAGACCGTGACCGAGACCAGCATCCCCCGCGCCGAGCAGTCCCTGGACGAGGAGGAGACCGCGCCGCTCGCGGTGGACGGCGACACCGACACCGAGGCCGACGACGACGACACCGAGCCCACCGCCGGCACCCGGGAGAAGAAGACCCCCGGCGAGGGCGACCTGTTCCGGCAGAGTGAGATCGCGGCCGACTACGTGGAGGGGCTGCTCGACATCCTCGACTACGACGGCGACATCGACGAGTTGGTCACGGGCGGCCGGCCGATGGTCGAGGTGGTTGGTGCCCGACTGCAGAACCTGGTCGGGCAGCGCGGGGCCACCCTGGAGGCGCTCCAGGAGCTGACGCGGCTCGCCATCTTCCGGCAGACCGGGTCGCCGAGCCGCCTGCTGCTCGACGTCGGCGGCTACCGGGCCAACCGCCGCAAGGAGCTCGCCGCGGTCGCCAAGAACGCCGTCGAGAAGGTCAAGGAGCACGGCGAGGCGGTCCGGCTGGAGCCGATGTCCGCCTTCGAGCGCAAGTGCGTGCACGACGTGGTCAACGCCATGTCCGGCGTGGAGAGCGAGTCCGAGGGCGTCGAGCCCAATCGGCGCATCATCGTCCGGCCGGCGGACTGACCGGGTGACCGACGACGACACCACGGCTGACGCCGTGACCGGCCCGGGCGGCACGCCGCCCGGGCCGTCCGTTGCCCGGGCCGAACATGCAGACACCGAGGCGACGCGAGACGACGCGGAACGCCGTACCCCGTCCCCGGCCGACGCGGCTCTCCCGGCCGAGCTGGCACCGGCCGCCGCGAGCCTCTTCGGCGACCGACTCGACGTGGCCGCCGCGTACGCCGAGCTGCTCGCCACCGACGGGGTCGTCCGCGGTCTGATCGGCCCACGGGAGGCGCCCCGGATCTGGGACCGGCACCTGCTCAACTGCGCCGCGGTGGCCGAGCGAATCCCGGCGGACGCCACCGTGCTCGACGTCGGCTCCGGTGCCGGCCTGCCCGGTCTCGTCCTGGCCATCGCGCGCCCGGACCTGACCGTCACCCTGATCGAACCGCTCGCCCGGCGGACGTCGTTCCTGATCGAGGTCGTCGAACGACTCGGCCTGACCAGGTCGGTGCGAGTGTTCCGCGGGCGGGCCGACGAGGCGGCCAGCGGGTCGTCCGGCCGGGACCCGATCAGCGGCGACGTGGTCACCTCCCGCGCGGTCGCACCGCTGGACCGACTGGTGGCCTGGAGTCTGCCTCTCACGGTGCGCGGCGGTCGGCTCCTGGCCCTCAAGGGCGCCTCCGCGGCCGAGGAGGTCGACGAGCACGCCGAGGTCGTGGCCCGACTCGGTGGCGGCCAGCCGGCAGTGCACCTCTGCGGCGTCGGGGTGATCGATCCGCCCACCACCGTCGTGGAGATCGTCCGCGAGCGGATGGTCGGTCCGGCCCGACCGGCGGCGAGCAAGCGATCCCGGGCCGGGCGTTCACGCCGCCGCTGACGCTTCCCGCTATCGGGCGTCCGGCTGGTGGGTTGCCTCGTTGTACCGGTGCGGATGGAACGAGCGGATGAGAACCCGACGTGGACCGGTTGCGCCCGTCCGCCGTAGGCTGATCCGCGCGTCGATAGTGTGGAGCGGCCGGCGGACGTCGCGGGTCTTCGACCGCTCCCGAGGGGCCGTACGCTCCGGGTTGCGAGCGCGGGTGCGGCCAAGGTGACCGGGGCGCGGACCGACCATCCGAAGCGGGCAGGGATGACAGGTGCATGACGACAGCAGGTACGACGATCCACGCGTGACCGGTTCACCCAACGACCCGGTTTCACGTGAAACCGACTACCCCAGTTGGTCGCCCGGCGTTCCCGGGCCCTCGACCAGACCGCCGGGCGACGATCCGGCGGTTGCACGTGACGAACCGTCCGGGCCGGAGGCCGTCGAGTCGACTGCCGCCCGGCGAGGGGCCGACGGCCTGACCCGACCGGTCAACGCCGCCGAGACGCGAGTGGCCTCGGGTCGGCGGAACACGTCCGCGGCGGTCCGGTTCGAGTCGGCAGTCCCGAGCCAACCCACGGCGGCGATGGCTCGAGACGCCGCTCCGATGGTTGCCGCCGCGCCAGTCGCGTCGGCCGAGTCGCTGGCCGCCGTGGCGGCAGATCCCACGTACGTTTCACGTGAAACCCCGACGCGCGAAGAGGATGACCCACCGTTGGCTATGGAGGCGATGCGCGCCGTGCAGATCCTGAATCCCAGTGGCGAGGTGAGCATGCCTCGGCCGGACCGGACCCGGGTCATGTGCGTCGCGAACCAGAAGGGCGGCGTGGGTAAGACCACGACCACGGTCAACCTGGCAGTGGCGCTGGCCCTGCACGGCAACCGGGTGCTCGTGGTCGACCTCGACCCACAGGGCAACGCCTCGACCGGGCTCAACGTCCCACACCACACCGGCATCCCAGACGTCTACGACTGCCTGATCAACAGCGTGCCGCTGGCCGAGGTGGCACAGGCGGTCGAAGGCATCCCCAACCTGTGGTGCGTTCCCGCCACGATCGACCTCGCCGGCGCGGAGATCGAGTTGGTGTCGGTGGTGGCGCGGGAGTCGCGCCTCGACCGGGCCATCGCCGCCTACCCGGGAGAGTTCGACTACGTCTTCATCGACTGCCCGCCCTCGCTCGGCCTGCTCACGGTCAACGCGCTGGTCGCCGCGCAGGAGGTGCTGATCCCGATTCAGTGCGAGTACTACGCGCTGGAAGGGCTCAACCAGCTGATCAACAACATCAACCTGGTACGACAGCACCTCAACCCCAGGCTCGACGTCTCCACCATCCTGCTGACGATGTACGACCGCCGTACCCGGCTGGCGGACGCCGTCGAGCAGGACGTCCGGAACCACTTCGGCGACAAGGTTCTCCAGGCGGTCATCCCCCGCAACGTCCGGGTCTCCGAAGCGCCTAGCTACGGCCAGTCGGTGATGACCTACGATCCCGGTTCGCGGGGTGCCACGAGTTATTTCGAGGCCGCCCAGGAAATTGCCGAGCGAGGCGTCAAGGAGCCGGTGGGCCGGAATGCGTAGTGCGGACGAGTTGGCGGCTGGGAGGCCTGGCATGAAGAACCGTCCTCGGGGCGGTCTGGGGCGAGGCCTGGGTGCCCTCATCCCGACCGGGCCGGCGCCGAGCACCGACCCCGTGCCGGCCGAGTCCGCGAACGGGCCCATCGCGAACGAGGTGGCCGAGACGGCGGCGGCAGCGCCCGCCAACGCACCGGTCGAGCCGGAGTCGACGCTCAGCCCGGTGCCGGGGGCCCGGTTCGCCGAGATCCCGGTCGACGCGATCATCCCGAATCCGAAGCAGCCCCGCCAGGTCTTCGACGAGGAGGCCCTGGAGGAGCTGAAGACCTCCATCCAGGAGGTCGGCTTCCTCCAGCCGATCGTCGTGCGACAGCTCGACGACGAGAAGTACGAGCTCGTGATGGGCGAGCGGCGCTGGCGGGCCGCTCAGGCGGTGGGACGGGAGAACATTCCGGCGATCGTCCGAGACACCCGCGACGACGCCATGCTCCGTGATGCGCTCCTCGAGAACATCCACCGGGCCAACCTGAACCCGCTGGAGGAGGCAGCCGCGTACCAGCAGCTGCTGGAGGAGTTTGGTGCCACTCATGAGGAGCTGGCTCGCCGGATCGGTCGTAGCCGGCCACAGATCTCCAACACCATTCGGCTCCTCAACCTCCCGGCGCAGGTGCAGCGGCGAGTCGCCGCGGGCATCCTCTCGGCGGGCCACGCGCGCGCTCTCCTGAGCCTCGACGAGGCCGAGGCCCAGGAGCAGTTGGCACTGCGGATCGTGGCCGAGGGTCTGTCGGTGCGCGCCACCGAGGAGATCGTGGCCCTGGCACTGAACGACGGACCGGCCAAGGGCCAGGCAGCGAAGCGGCGGCCGAAGCCGCACGCACCCGCCCTGACCGACCTCGCCGATCGACTGTCGGACCGGTTCGATACCCGGGTGAAGGTCGACATCGGCCGGAGCAAGGGCAAGATCACGATCGAGTTCGCGACGGTGGACGACCTGGAGCGGATCGTCGGCATCATCGGAGTGCAGCAGGAGGGGACCGAAGGCTGACCCGCCTCGACTCCGCTCTGCGGCCGCGCACCTCTCGGGGTGCGCGGCCGAGCTGTATCTGGCCGCGTTCTCTGGCCCCGGTTTCACGTGAAACAGAGGGTCCGTGCCCCCCGGGCTCGACAGCCGGCAAGCTGCGGTTGGCGGTCAGGTCGAGCCGGATCTGTTTCACGTGAAACGAGCGCACCCCCTCTCGGCCGAGTGGTCAAGAAGCGGGGTCATTCCACCGGGTCGAGGAGCAGGCGCACGCGCGCCGCTCAGAGGCTCGCTGCCGCCCCGCGACGTGAGTCTGGTACTGACGGGTGGGGCAGGAGCATTCTGCGAACTAGATCGTCGCCGTAGCGTGTGAGCCGACGCTCTGCCTGACGGGCCACTCGGACGAAGCTGGTACGGCCCTGATGTAGTACGTGCGGCCGGCGACCCGCGCCCGCGCAGCCTCGGTGACCCACGCTCTTTCCGTCGCCTCGGCCGCCCGTGCCCGCGATCTCCTTGCGATCGATCCGACTGGGCTCCGGCCATCCGACTTTCTCGCCGGGTGCAGGCCAAATCTCCTCGCACCATCCTGGTTGTTGTTGCCTACGGCCCCAACGGGGAAACAGCGCCGTGGAAGTTGCACCGTCCCGCCGAGCCGAGCTGATCCGGCGGGTTCCACCGCGTCGGTGGAGCAGTCCGGCTAGATGGTTGATCGCGTTTTCGAGCCCAGGGCAACCGCCGAGACTCAAGGCCGGCCTGACCACCGCCCGACGCGTCCGAGCGAGGCTGCGCTGAACGACTCAGGGCTCGAAAAGTTATCCACACCGGTTGTCCACAGGCACCCCCTGTTTCACGTGAAACGCCGCGTGAGAGCGGGTGCCAGCCTGTGGATGACGGGGTGTGTTCAGGATCTCGGCAGCCTGTGGATATCGCTCGATCGCGCATCACTGATCGGCGTATCGATCGACGGTCAACGTTGATCCAGCGGGCGTGGACGGAGGTAAACCAGGTAGGGACAGCGGTGCCAGACTCGGTTAGGGTCAGCGTCGTGCACGACACCCCTCCCTCAGTCCCGGACTTCACCCAGTGGCCCTCGTTTCCCTTCGAGGGTGACCTCCGCGTGAAGCAACTCGAAGATCCGGTCCCGGTCGAACCGCCACGGAAGGGCGAGGGTCTCCGGGAATGCACCGCCTGCAACGCACCCGACGACGCCTACATCTGGGTGGGAGAGCGGTGGCGGGTACGCGCCATGGACCGGCCCACCGGTCTGCCCATGGTGCTCATCCTGGAATCCCGCAGCCACCTCGACCTGGGCGACCTGCCGAACCTGCTCGCCGCCGAGCTGGGCGTGATGACCGTACGTCTGGAACGGGCCATCCGCTCACTGGACGGCGTCGCCCGAGTGCACGTCAACCGGTGGGGTGACGGCTCCGCCCACCTGCACATGTGGTTCCTCGCCCGGCCGTACGGCCGACTGCAACTGCGGGGCACCTTCCTGTCGCTGTGGGACTCGATCCTGCCGCCGATCTCCGAGGCACAGTGGCGGGAGAATCTGGCGCTCGTCGCCGCCTGGCTCGCCGAGTTCGGTGGCCGGCCGCTCGCCGAGCCGCCTCGTATCCAGTGGCAGGCGCCGTCCAGCCTCCTGGCTCAGTCGGCTGCGGCGCACGCGGCCGCCGCCGCCGAGGAGGAGGCCGTCTCGGTCATCGAGGCCGCCGAGGAGATCCCGGAGCCGACGACCGACTCCGATCTGCGTGCGCACAGCGACACCGCTCCGGGTGCCGCAGCAGACCCCGCGGACGACGACGCCGTCGCCGCGGATCCGGCAAATACGTCCACCGCCATCGAGCCGGCGGTCGAGCCCCGTGCCCGATCAGCCTCCGGCTCCAGCCCGGAGCCAGACCTCACCGCCGTGGGCCACAGTGCCTCCACGGCTGCCACGGCCGACGCCCCACCCACTGGCGCCGACAACGGGCCCGGCGCCGAGACCAGGCCCAGTGCCGAAACCAGTCCCGGCTCCGATGACAGGCCCGCTGGTGGCGACAGGCCCGTTGGTGGCGACAGGCCCGGCGGCGACGGCAGGCCAGGCTTTGCCAAGCGGCTCGCTGGCGACGACAGGCCCGGCTCCGATGACAGGCCCGCTGGTGGCGACAGGCCCGCTGGCGCGGACAGACCTGATGGCGCGGACACCAGGCCCGGTGACGAAAGCCGGCCCGATGGCCCGGGCAGGCCCGGTGACGACGGGCCGGGTGGCGGCACTACGACCAACGACGTCCGCACCACCCGCTGAGGCAGATGTGGACACGAGTTGGCGGTGTCACGCGCTGCGCCGCTGCCGCCAACTCGTGGCCGAGAGCTGACAGAGCAGCGTGAGATCAGGCAGGCGTGCGGCGGGCCGCGGCCCGGGTGACCAGCGTGCCGAGGAGTCGGCCGAAGTCCAAGCCGGCAGCCTGGACGGCGAGCGGTAGCAGCGAGGTCTCCGTCATGCCGGGCGAGACGTTGACCTCCAGCACGTGCGGCTGACCGGTGGCGTCCACGATCACGTCGACCCGCGAGAGGTCGCGCAGGCCGAGCGCGGTGTGCGCGGCGAGTGCCACATCGGCCACCGTGGCGGCCACCTCCGGCTCCAGCCGTGCCGGGGCGTGCCAGGTGGTCCGCCCGGCGGTGTAGCGGGCGGCGTAGTCGTAGACCCCGTTGCGCGGCACGATCTCCACCGCCGGCAGCGCCTGCGGGCCGTCACCGAGGTCGACCACGGAGACCGCCACGTCCATGCCGGGCACGTACCGCTCCACCAGCGCCGTCGAGTCGTACGCGAAACAACCCACCATCGCCGCTGGCAGGGACGCGGCGTCCCGGACCACCGCGGCGCCCAGCCCCGACCCGCCCTGCGCGGGCTTGACCATCAGGGGCAGGCCGAGCCGGTCCGCGATGCGGTCCAGTACGGCAACCGCACCCAGCTCCGAGAACCGATCATGCGGCAAGGCCACCCAGTCGGGAGTGGGGATGCCGGCTTCACGGAGTACGGCCTTGGCCGAGGGCTTGTCCCAGGCGAGCCGGGAGGCGCGGGCGTCGCAACCGACGTACGGGATGCCGCAGAGGTTCAGTACGCCGCGCAGCGAGCCGTCCTCGCCGGTTGCGCCGTGCAGTGCGATCACCACCGCGTCCGGCGGGTCGGCGGTCAGTGCGGGCAGCAGCGCCGCGTCGGCGTCCCGCAGCTCGGCATCCACTCCGACGGCACGGAGCGCGTCGAGGACCCGCCGGCCCGAGCGCAGCGACACGTCCCGCTCGTAGGAGAGCCCGCCAGCGAGCACCACGACGCGCAGGTCGGCCGCGACGGCGGAATCGGTCACGAGAAATTGCTCGGTGGCGGTCGTACCCATGCCGGCATCATGCCAAGTCGGGACCCGGCACGTCGGAACCGGCCTGGCCACGTCGCCCGGCGGCGCCCCCCACCGCGCCGAAGACCCGGCGCATCGCGATCTCCTGCTCCATGACGCCGGCCAGCCGGCGGACGCCCTCCCGGATCCGTTCCGGCGGCGGGAAGCTGAAGTTCAGCCGCATGGTGCCGGTGCCGGTGCCGTCGGCGTAGAAGCCCGTGCCGGGCACGTAGGCGACCCGGGCGGCGACCGCGCGCGGCATCATGGCCTTCGAGTCGAGCCCGGCCGGCAGGGTGGCCCAGACGAAGAGCCCGCCGGCCGGCGTGGTCCAGGTGGTGCCCTCAGGCATCAGGTCGGCCAGGGCGTCGAGCATCGCGTCCCGGCGTTCCCGGTAGACCTCGCGGTAGACCTTGAGCTGCTGGCGCCACGGCATCGTGCTCAGGTAGGTGGCCACGGCGGCCTGTGCGTAACCACTGGGGCAGAGGATCTGCGCCTCGCTGGCGATGACCAGCTTGTCGCGGACCGCGTGCGGCGCCAGGATCCAGCCGACCCGCAGGCCGGGGGCGAAGGTCTTGGAGAAGGTGCTGAGGTAGAAGACGCCGTCCCGGCGGCGGGCCCGTAACGGCGCCGGCGCCTCGCCCTCGAAACCCAACTGGCCGTACGGGTCGTCCTCGACCACGAGCAGGCCGGCGCGCTCGCAGATGTCGAGCACCCGCTCGCGGCGCTCCTCGCTGAGGGTCACGCCGGTCGGGTTCTGGTACGTGGGGATGGTGTAGAGGAACTTCACCCGTCGGCCGGCCCTGGCCAGGTCGGCGATGGCTGTCTCCAGAGCCTCCGGGATCAGCCCGTCGGCGTCCATCGGGACGTGCACCACCTGCGCCTGGGCGGCCTGGAAAACACCGAGTGCGCCGACGTACGTCGGACCCTCGGCGAGCACCACGTCACCCGGGTCGAGGAAGAGGCGGGCGACCAGGTCGAGCGCCTGCTGCCCGCCGACGGTGACCACGACGTCCTCCGGGGACGCGCCGCAGGCGGCGTCGATGCCGGAGAGCGCCATCACCTCGCAGATGCGCTCACGCAGCTCGAGGGTGCCCTGACCGATGCCGTACTGCAGGGTCGTGACGCCGTGCTCGGAACCGAGTCGGCCGAGCATCTCGCCGACCGCGTCGAGTGGCAGGGCGGCGATGTACGGTGCTCCGCCGGCGAGCGAGACGACCTCCGGACGACTGGCCACCGCGAACAAAGCTCGGATCTCGGAGGCGGTCATCCCGCGTACCCGCCGGGCGTACCGGTCGGTGTAGTCGTCGAGCGTCGTACCGGTCATGACCTCACCTCGATCGCTGCTCGGGTGGTTACCGCCCCGGGTACCCCGGACACCAGCGACCATGGCGGCGGGGACACCGGTTGTCGATCCTAGTCCGCAGGAGTCCGGGTTTCGGCCTGCCGCAGCAGGTCGTCCACATCCCGGACCATCCTCGATGTCCTCCGGTGGGGGGAGGTATCTGCGCGTCCCCTCCCGTACCGTCGATCGGCGGCGTACGATCGCTCGTCGGGGGCAGGAAGGCGGCGCTGTCGTTCCGTGCCGGCCTCACCACCGAGCCTATTGTGGGGATGCGCCATATGTCGCGACGTCTGGTCAGCCTGACCCTCGACACGCTGGAAGACCTCCCTCGCCCGTGCCGGCAGTGCGTCTACTGGGAGCTTGATCCGGTCTCCGCCGACCGGGCCTGCGCCGCCGGGGATCCGGGCCTGGAGAAGGAGGCGTGGGTCTCCCAGACGCTGCTGGAGTGGGGTTCCTGCGGCAAGCTCGCGTACGTCGACGGCATGCCGGCCGGCTTCGTGATGTACGCCCCGCCCGCCTACGTGCCCCGCTCGATGGCCTTCCCCACCTCGCCGGTCTCCGCCGACGCGGCGCTGTTGATGACCGCCAACGTGGTCGCCTCGTTCGCCGGCGGCGGGTTGGGGCGGATGCTGGTGCAGGGCGTCGCCCGAGACCTCACCAAGCGAGGGATCAAGGCGATCGAGGCGTTCGGTGACGCCAAGTTCGGCGACGCGGACGACCCGGCGGGCGGTTGCGTGGCACCGGCCGACTTCTTCCTCTCCGTCGGCTTCAAGACCGTACGTCCGCATCCACGGTTCCCGCGACTACGGCTTGAGCTGCGTACCGCGCTGAGCTGGAAGTCCGACGTCGAGTACGCGCTGGAGAAGCTGCTCGGCTCGATGAGCCCGGAGACCCTGCTCCGCCCGGTCCGTCCGGCACCGGCCACCCGCTCCACCAACGGCTGACGGTCTCAGTCGACCACGGTGCCGGCAGCCACCACTGCCCGCAAAGCGCTGACGTCGATCGAGCCGGTG
The DNA here is from genome assembly GCF_036906815.1 of Micromonospora sp. CPCC 205539. Taxonomy (NCBI): domain Bacteria; kingdom Bacillati; phylum Actinomycetota; class Actinomycetes; order Micromonosporales; family Micromonosporaceae; genus Micromonospora; species Micromonospora sp. CPCC 205539. The sequence continues at coordinate 345,904 of NZ_JBAKHW010000004.1, forward strand.
GGCACATCGCGCTCGATCGGGTAGTACATCCGTTGTACCGCGGCCACGATGGCCTCCACCACCCGGTCCCGGAAGCGTGGGTCGACCAGCTGGGCGCGGTCCGTCGGCGAGGTGAGGTAACCGACCTCCACCCGGACCGCCGGCATCCGGGTGAGCCGCAGCAGGTCCCACGTCTTGGCATGGGTACGGCAGTCCCGCAGTCCGGTCCGCGCCACGATCTCCCGCTGCACCAGCCCGGCCAGCCGCTCACCGGTCGCCGAGGTGACTCCGTTGTCGGTGCCGTAGTGGTAGGTCGCCACCCCCTCGGCGGCGGGGTTGCCATGCCCGTCCAGGTGCAGCGAGATGAACACGTCGGCGCCGAGCGAGTTGGCCAGCAGCGCGCGGTCGGTGTCCGGCAGGCAGCTGTCGGGCGCCGGGCCCCGGGTGAGCTGCACCCGGACCCCGGACGCGGCCAGTCTGCCCTCCAGCCGGCTGGCCAGGTCGTGCATCAGGTCCGCCTCGGTCCAGCGCAGCGAGCCGTCGGGCACCACCATCCCCGGGTCGGTGCCCCCGTGGCCGGGATCGATGACCACGGTCTTACCGACCAGCGCCGGCCCGGACTGTCGGATCGCGTCGGACTCGCGCAGCCACTGGGGTCGGCCGCCGACGACCTTCCGACCGATCCGGCGCAGCGCGTTCATGGTGTGCGGGCCACAGGCACCGTCGGGGGTGAGGCCGACCTCGCGTTGGAACTGGGCCACGGCGCGCGAGGTCCGGATGCCGTAGATGGCGTCCGCCCGGCCCACGTCGTAACCCATCTCCAGCAGTCGCTCCTGGAGCGACCGGACGTCCTCGCCGGTGAGCGGTTCGGGCACGGCGTGGTAGAGGGTGCGTGCGCCAAGCCGCCAGCGGGCGGACTCCAGGGCCTGCCAGGTCTCCGAACCGACCCGGCCGTCGACGCTGAGCCCCCGCGACTGCTGGAAGGCGCGGACCGCCCGTTCGGTGTCGAGGTCGAACTCGTCGACGTGCGGGCCGGCGGCGGAGGCGAGCAGGTCGAGGCCGGCGAGGACGGTACGGATCTCGGTGACCGCGGGCCCCCGGTCACCAGATCGGATCGGACGCATGCGCGACCCCCTCTGCACGACGCTGGCTGGCCGGGTGGCCCCAGCTTGAGGCTATGCGCTCCGAGTCGGTGAGCCGTGCGAAACGCCGAACCCCGTACCCGGCGGACCGGGTACGGGGTTCGGTGAGGTTACTGCTGGTCAGAGCGCCGATTCGATGAGCCGAACCAGCTCGCCCTTCGGCCTGGCTCCGGCCACCGACTGCACCGGCTGGCCGTTCTTGAAGACGGTGAGCGTCGGCACCGACATCACCCGGTAGGCCCGGGCGGTCTCCGGGTTCTCGTCGATGTTGAGCTTGACGATGGTGACCTGGTCGCCCATCTCGCCGGCGATCTCCTCGAGCAGAGGCGACACCTTGCGGCACGGCCCGCACCATTCGGCCCAGAAGTCCACCAGCACCGGCTTGTCGGCCTGCAGCACGTCAGTGACGAAGCTCTTGTCGGTGACCGCCTTGGTTGTACCCACTATGCCCTCCTCCGGGAAGTGTTCGGTTTGTCAGCTGAGCGTCGCGATGAACCGCTCGGCGTCGAGCGCGGCGGCACAGCCGGTGCCGGCCGCGGTGATCGCCTGGCGGTAGGTGTGGTCGACCACGTCGCCCGCGGCGAAGACGCCGGGCAGGCTGGTCCGGGTGCTGGGGGCCTCAACCTTCACGTACCCCTCGCCATCCAGCTCGACCTGGTCGCGGAAGAGCTCGCTGCGGGGGTCGTGGCCGATGGCCACGAAGACACCGGTCACGTCCATTACCTTGGTCTCGCCGGTGTGCACGTCACGGACCCGTACGCCGGTGACCTTGCCGTCGGCGCCGAGGACCTCCTCGACCGTGCTGTTCCACTCGACCTTGATCTTCTCGTTGTTCATCGCCCGGTCGGCCATGATCTTGCTGGCCCGGAACGAGTCGCGCCGGTGGATGATGGTGACCGACTCCGCGAAGCGGGTGAGGAAGCTGGCCTCCTCCATGGCTGAGTCGCCGCCGCCCACGACCACAATGTGCTGGTTGCGGAAGAAGAATCCGTCACAGGTGGCGCAGGAGGAGACACCGTGGCCGAGGTATTCCTGCTCGCCCGGGACGCCCAGCGGACGCCACGCCGAACCGGTGGAGAGGATGACGGCGCGGGCCTTGTAGGCGGTCTCGCCGACCCAGACGGTGCTCAGCGCACCGGAGCCGGCATCGCCGGTGTCGGCAAGCTGGACCCGGGTCACGTCGTCGGTGAGGAACTCGGCGCCGAACCGCTCGGCCTGCTTGCGCATGTTGTCCATCAGCTCTGGGCCGAGGATGCCGTCGGCGAAGCCGGGGAAGTTTTCCACCTCGGTCGTGGTCATCAGCGCGCCGCCCGACTGCACGCCCTCGATGATCAGCGGCTTCAGGTTGGCGCGCGCGGCATAGACCGCCGCTGTGTAGCCGGCCGGCCCGGAGCCAATGATGATCAGGTTGCGGACCTCGTCCACTGCCGTCTCCCGAGTTGTGTGTATTCGGCGTCGGCGCGCACCGATGCCGATCCAAGTGCCGACGCCTGGTGGGTGCCGGCAGCTACTTCCGAAACGTCATCGTACGAACCGGGGATTCCCGAACCGGGCATCCGGTGGGTCAGGTCACGTGGATGGTCATCGCACTGGTGACCGCGGATTCACCCTACCCGCGCCGAATACCGGCTGTCCGAGCCGGACCCAGGGAGGCCACACTCGGGACCGCTCACCCAGGCCCACCGGGCCCCGGCCGCGTCGGTGAACCGGACGACCAGCGCCGGCATGCTCTGGAACGCCGCGTAGTCGATCACCTCGAACACCAGGGGGCCGACCCGGTGCTCCGCCGCGATGTCGGTCAGGCAGACAGTCAGCGCGGCCTCAGCGGTCAGCCGGGCCAGCGAGTCCAGCCCGGTCGGCGTTGGCCGCGAGCCACCCTCGGCGTCCACCCTCGGCTGCTCGCCGGGGGAACCGCTGGCCCGTTGCTCGTCCGGGGAACCAGCCTTCGCGGCCTCGCCGAGGGTCTCCGGTGAGTAATTCGTGCCGCTGCGCAGCGTCGGGCCGGTGGTGCGCGCCGCGGCGCCTTCCGCCTGGGTCAGGGCGCTGGTGCCGGCAGTGTCCGAATTCGTCATCGACCGGTTGAGGCCCAGCCCGACCGCGACGACGGCGACCGCGGCGACCGCCACCACCGGTGCGCCGCGCCGGGCCCAACGGCGTCGACGTCGACCCGGGCCGGTCGGTGTGGCGGGCCCCGGTTCGGTCGGCCGACGGCTGCCGCCGCCCTGGGACGGAACCACCACGGGTGAGGCGACGTCGGCGGATGTGGCGTTCCGGTCGGCCGGCACCCCGGCCAACGCCGCGGCGAGTCGATCGGCGAACTCGGGAGGCAGCTCGGGGGACGGATCAGCCCAGCGGGCCAGGTCGGCGTGGACCTTCGTCAATGCGGGAGCCAGCAGCGCGTACGCCTGGGCCCAGGCTGGGTCCACGTCCACCAGCCGGGCGATCTCCGCGTGCTGCGGTGTGCCGTCCAACGCCCCGCCGAGGTAGTCAGCGAGCAGGTCGTCGTCGACCTCCCGGAACTCCTCGGTCGTCACGTGTCCTCCTGATTGGCGTCCTGCCGGTACCGGCCCGACCCCGATCCGACGCCCTCCGCTGGGCGGGGGTTCCCCTGCGTGACGCCGGGCACGTCCGCGTACGGGCGGAGATGCCCGAGGAGTACGGCCAGCCGGGCCCGACCTCGGGCGCACCGGCTCTTCACCGTCCCCTCGGCAACATCGAGGATCCGGGCGACCTCGGCCACCGGGTATCCCTGGAGGTCCACCAGCACCAGGGCGGCACGTTGCTCGAACGGCAGCGCGGCGAGCGCGTCCCGGACCACCAGCGCGGTGTCGTGGTCCCGTGTCGGTGCGGCCGGCTCCACGCCGCCGGTGCCCGAGCCGTCCTCGGCCCAGGTGCCGTCGGGCAGGGGAACGGTGGGGTGTGACTGCCGGCGACGGATCCGGTCCAGGCAGGCGTTCACGACGATGCGGTGCAGCCAGGTGGTGACAGCGGAGTCGCCCCGGAACCGGCCGGCGGCCCGATGTGCCGACAGCAGCGCGTCCTGCAGGGCGTCGGCGGCTTCCTCCCGATCGCCGAGCGTCCGTAGAGCCACCGCCCAGAGCCGGTCGCGGTGCCGATGGAACAGCACCGCGAAGGCGTCCCGATCGCCGGAAGCGTGGGCGCGCAGCAGCTCCAGATCAGTTGCGGCGGCGCGCCCGTCCATCACCACACCCGGCGGCCCGGATCACGACCCCTGGACCGTGATCTCCTGGATCCCGAGCTTGAAGCCGCCGTCGTCGTCGTTCGGCGGCAACTCCGTGAACCAGAGCAGCAGGTAGCGGTACTTCGTGTCGACGTTGAAGTTGTTGAAGGTCATCGTGGTGCCGTCGTGCTCGTTCAACACGCCGATCTCGTTCTTGTAGGCCTGCACCAACTGCTTGTCCCCGGCGGAGCTGGACGGGAAGTTGCCGTCGCCGGAGACGAGCCGGGCGGAGGCGCCGCGACCGGAGAGCACGGCCATCACCGACTTCACGGTATGCGGAGAGCCCAGATCGATCCAGACCCCCATGCCGTCCTTCAGATTTCCGTAGGTGGCGTTGGGGTAGCGGTCGGTCTTCCAAGCGGTGTCGTTGTCGTTGTCGATGATCTTCTTGGAGTCGCCGAGCTCGTCCCGCTTGGTGCTGTCCGGGTCGATGATCCGAATGCCCTGCACGGGGAGGTTGCGAACCGTGGCGGCAGCCTGGGTGGCTCCGCCGGCCGGGGCGCTGGAACTCGGCGTGGCCGCCGCGCTGTTCTTGGGGTCCTTGTCGCCACCGCCGAGCGCGCTGATTCCGATCAACAGACCGACCAGGGCGACCGCCAGCAGACCGGCGATGCCGATGGCCACCTTTCGGCCGCCGGCAGCCGCCAGCGGCGAGGGCTCGTCCTCGACGTCGGCAGCGAAACGCAGTGGCCCGCTGTTGTCCAGGTAGTGCTCGTCGGCCGGCACGTCCAGGCGGGCCAGCTCGGCGGCGAGCACGTCCGAGGAGGGCGGCGCGATCTCGGCATCGAGCAGGTCCATGGTCAGGTCGTCCAGGTACGCGGGCACTCCGGCCCGAACCTGGCGGGGCGCGATGATGGCACCACCGGCGTCCCGGACGGCGTCCGGAATGGCGGCCCGGCCGTGGCCGGCGGTGGCGCCGCGCAGCGGCGCCTCGGCGTGTGGCCAGTGACCGGTCAGGGCGAAGTAGAGGACTCCACCGACCGCCCGGATGTCGTTCTCCTGGCTGTCGGCGCCGTCGGTACGCGCGTCGGCGAGCACCACCCGGCCCTCGTCGCTGATCATGACGGTGCCCGGGTGGACGTTGCCGTGCACCATCCCGGTCGCGTGCACGGCGGCGAGCGCGCTGGCGACGGCGTTGCCGATCGCGGTGGCCCGGGCGGGGTCCAGTGGGCCCTCGGCCGCCAGGTCACGCAGGGACTGCCCGTCGACCCACTCGCGCACCACGTACGCCCGCTCGGCCTCGTCGATCGCGTCGTACACGCCGACCAGGTTGGGGTGGATGACCCGGCTGGCCGCGACGGCCGCCTGAAGCATCTCGGTGGCGGAGTCGCCGCCGGGGTAACGCAGCACCACGGCCACCGGGCGGCGCAGGATGACGTCGACCCCGCGCCAGACCAGCCGACCCGCGCTGTCGTTGTTGATGTGCTCGACCAGCTCGTACCGCTCGGCGAGAATTTCGCCGGCTGTGGGAGCACCGAAGGTCATGACCGGCGGAGCGCTCTCGTCCGCCTCCTGACCCTCGCCGACCTGGGTCACCCGTCCTCCCTCGGTGATCGTGTCGATCGATGGACCCGCACTGCTGGGCATGTGGCTTCCCGCTCTGCCGTCGAAGGAACCGCCAACCGGTGTCGACGCGCAGCGTCGGCGCCTGCCGTACCCGTCGAGAGCGACCTTACCTGGGTTGCCCGTCTCCCCGACATGTCATCTTCCCGCCGTACCCGGCGGGGTGCCGGGAGTAGGGGAAAGCGTCCGGTTACGACCGTTGTCAGCCACGTTGCTGGCACATGTACTAGCCAATCTACGGCTTCACTGCAAGTGATCGACGCCGGGGCCGGTCCGGCAAGGCCCTCCCGTCAACCAGAGAGTCCCCGCCGATCGGACCGCCACGCTCAGCCTTACGGTTGGTTATCCAGCCCGATCCGGTGGTTGACCGGCGAATCGCGGAGTTATCCACAGAGGTGTCCCCAGCCTGGTGATCCGTGGTCACGGACAGTGCGAGCTGCGGACAACCCGTGTGCGAGTGCTTACGGTCAGCGACCGAGCCGACGGCGGACCATGCCGACAACCTCGGTGATCTCGCCGATCCGCAGCAGCATGGCCAGACCCAGATAGGTCCCGCCGATCACCGCGCCTCCAACCACGAGCTGCACCACGGCCGGTGCCCAGTTCGGCGTGTCGCCGCCGGGCAGCAGGTGTACCACGAGCAGACCGACCAGCGCGGCACCCAACGCGGCAATCACCACCCGGCCGAGGGTACGCAGGATGGCGCCCATTCCGATCCGGCCAACCCGGGGCCGCAGCAGCCAGGCGGAGGCGAAGGCCGCAGCCAGATAGGAGACCGCGTTCCCGATCATCATCCCGGCTGCGGCGAAGTGCGCGGCGAACGCGGCGAAGAGCACGATCTGCACACCGACCCGCAGCGCCACCACCGGAATGTTGATCAGGGCAGGGGTACGGGTGTCCGGCAGGGCGTAGAAGGCGAAGGTGAAGAGCTGACTGATCGCGAACGGCACCAGGGCGAGTGCGGCGGCCAGCAGCACGGTGGACGTGGCCGTCGCGTTCTCGGCGCTGAACGCGCCGTACCTGAACACCACCACCGAGATGGGGGTGGACAGCACGGCGTAGCAGACCGCGATCGGCGCGAGCACCGCCGTCACCATCCGGACACCCCGGGAGAGGTCTGCGGTGACGTCGTGGAAACGGCCGTCAGCTGCGGCGGCCGCCATTCGGGGCATCAGCGCGGTGATGATCGAGACGGCGATGATGCCGTGCGCCATCATCAGCAGGAGGAAGACATTGTTGTAAATGAGGATGCCGGCCTGGTCCTCGCCCGCGGCCCGGGTGAGGAGGTTGACCACCACGAAGAGGCCGAGCTGGTTGACGGCCACGTAGCAGAACATCCAGGCGCCGAGCTTCGCCAGCTCGCGCAGCCCCAGCTCGCGGAAGTCGAACCGCCACCGCCAGCGGAAGCCGACCTTGCGCAGCGCCGGCAGTAGGCCGGCGGTCTGCACCGCCACACCGAGCAGGGTGCCACCACCGACCAGCAGGATCCGGCCGGCGCCCACCTCCGACGGCTGTAGCCCCTTCGCCCCGTAGACCAGGATGTAGAGACCGAAGACGCCGATCACCACGAGGTTGTTGAGGATGGGCGCCCACATCGGCGCGGCGAAGTGGCCCCGGGTGTTCAGCACCGCGGCGATCAACGCGCTGACGCCGGTGAAGAACAGCATCGGCAGGATCAGCCACGACAGGCGGGTGATCAGGGTGGTGTAGGCCTCGTCCTTGCCGCTGGCGTAGATGGCGGTCAGCCAGGACGCCGAGGCCACGGCGATCAGGGCCGCCACCGCCAGCGCCAGCACCGCGAGGCTGAGAAGCCGTTGGGAGTACGCCTCACCCCGGTCCGCGTCGCTCTTGCGCCGACGGACCAGCACCGGGATCAGCACGCTGGTCAGCACTCCGCCGAGCAGGAACTCGTACACCTGGTTGGGGAGGAAGATGGCTGTCGTGTAGGCGTTGCCGATCAGGTTGCCGAGTGCGGCCCCGATCATCAGGTTCCGGATGAAGCCGGTGCCCCGGCTCACCAGACTGCCGACCGCCATGACCGCGCTGTTCGCGGCGGCGCTGGTCTCGGCAACGACCTCGGGCGGGGGTGCCGTGGCCTCCACTCCGGGCTGGTTCAGCGGCTCGGCGGAGATGAACGTGGCGCCGTCCCCTGGCCGCACGCCGGCTCCCGCACCGCCGTCGTGCGCGGCATTCGCGCTGCGGTAGAGCCCGCCGCTCATCTCCAGCCTCCCAGGGGGTACGTCGAGCCGGCGCCGGCCCGCACGCCACAGACCATAGTCAACCCCCACCCGATACCCACGCCCGGCGGATCGGATCACACTCCGGCCCGATAGGCTGGCGATCCCATGTCCGAAGCCTCCGCTCCTCACGCCGCCGACCGCCGCGAACTCACCGCCGCGCAGCGCAACGCCGTCGCCGAACTGCTCCGGGTCTCCCCGGTCGCCGACGAGTTGGGCCGCCGGTTCGTCCGCGCCGGCCACGAGTTGCACCTGGTGGGCGGTTCGGTGCGAGACGCGCTGCTCGGCCGACTCGGGGACGACCTCGACTTCTGCACCGACGCGCACCCCGACGAGACGCTGCGGATCATCAAGGGCTGGGCCGAGTCGATCTGGGAGACCGGCCGGGAGTTCGGCACCATCGGTGCCCAGCGCGACGGCCTCCGGCTGGAGATCACCACCTTCCGCGCCGAGTCGTACGACCAGGTCAGCCGCAACCCGGTGGTGGTGTACGGCACCAACCTCACCGAGGACCTGAAGCGGCGCGACTTCACCATCAACGCGATGGCGGTCAGCCTGCCGGAGCACCGGTTCACCGATCCGCACGGCGGGCTCGACGATCTCTCGGCCAAGGTCATCCGTACCCCGAGCACCCCCGGCGAGTCGTTCGGTGACGACCCCCTGCGGATGTTGCGGGCCGCGCGGTTCGCCGCCCAGCTGCGCTTCGCCGTCCACCCGGACGTGCACGCGGCCATGAGCCGGATGTCCGCCGACCTGGACCGGATCACCGTCGAGCGGATCCGCGACGAGTTCACCAAGCTGCTCTGCGGCGCCGACCCGATCACCGGGCTGCGGCTGCTGGTCGACACCGGGCTGGCCGAGCGGTTCCTGCCGGAGCTGACCGGGCTCAAGCTGGAGATCGACGAGCACGCCCAGCACAAGGACGTCTACGAACACACGCTGACGGTCGTCGAGAACGCGGTCTCCTTCGAGGAGGAGGGCTGCGACTTCATCCTGCGGATGGCCGCCCTCATGCACGACGTCGGCAAGCCCGCGACGAAGGCGGTCGGCTCGGACAGCCGGGTCAGCTTCCACCACCACGAGGTGGTGGGCGCCCGGCTGACCAAGGCGCGGATGAAGGCGCTGCGCTACCCCAAGGAGATCACCGCGAAGGTGACCGCGCTGGTCGCGCTGCACCTGCGCTTCTACGGGTACGGCCGCGGCGAGTGGACCGACTCAGCGGTGCGCCGCTACGTCGCCGACGCCGGTGACCTGCTGCCCCGACTGCACAAACTGACCCGCTCGGACTGCACCACCCGTAACCGGCGCAAGGCCGCCCAGCTCGCCGCCGACTACGACGCGCTGGAGGACCGGATCGCCCGGATCGAGGCCGAGGAGGACCTGGCCCGGGTCCGCCCCGACCTGGACGGGAACGCGATCATGGAGTTGCTCGGCGTTCCGCCGGGGCCCGTGGTCGGGCGGGCCTGGAAGCACCTCAAGGAGCAGCGCCTCGAGCACGGCCCGCTGGACCGCGACGCCGCCGAGGCGGAGCTGCTGCGCTGGGCCCGCGCCGAGGGCCTCATCGAGTAGCTGCTAGCTACGGGAGATCTTGGAGAAGAGGCGCCCCTCCGGGGGCGTGATCCCTCCAAGATTCACTTCGGCTTCTCCGCGACGAACACCCCGACGCCTTCCAGGGTCTCAGTCAGCCCGGTCGCGCGGAGAATCATCATGGCCTTGCCGACCACGGTGTCCGAGACGCCGTACTCCTTGCAGAGCTGCGAACGGCTCGGCAATTTCGTGCCGGCCGACCACTCGCCTGATTCGATCTTTCCTCGCAGCTCGTCTGCGAGCACCTGGTACTGCTGCTTGGGCATACACACTCCCCGGATGGCACGCCCATTCGATCACGCAACCACCTCCAACCTCAAGCAATCGCAGCTAGGTCGTTGACCTGCAACCGCCACCGATTGTAGGTCCGAGAGGAACGCTTCCGGATGGCACTGGGGCGCTCGCTGGGCCGGGGCGAACATCCCCGTGGTTCGTCCCGGCTCTGTTCCTTGCACCGCACCAGTGGAGGAAGGATCGCTGCTCATGTTCGTCTTGGTATCTCGGCGATGACCGGGCGCTACGTCATCCATCTACCGATATCCGCGCCCGATCTGGCTCGCGCCAAGATGCTGGGTCGGACCGCCGGCCGGTCGCTGGCCTTCCTCGCTCGAATCGATCTCGGCGGGATCACCGTCTCCGCCGAGGACGACCAGTGCGTACGGCATTGGGTCTTCTGTGACCGGCGGCTGGACGGTGGCCGTCGCTGCGTGCTCCGCGCCGACCACGAGACTCCCTGCACAGCTCGCCTGCCCCGTCGAACCGGTCGGTGACGGGCCGGATGGATCTCCGAGCCAGAAGGGCGCCGCCCCCGACCTCGGGAACGGCGCCCTTCGGCGTACGACGTCAGCGCGTCTCGACGGCCGTTCCGTCCACCGAGCCGTTGCCCTTGCCACCGGAGGTGGTCGCCGAGCCGAGCCGGGCCAGCAGGCCGGCCAGGTCGATCCCGGTCAGGTCGCTGCCCAACTGGAGCCCCTGGGCGACGTTGCCGGCCACCGACTTGGTGAGCGAGGACGCGCCGTCGGTGGAGATGACGGTCATCTTGTCGATCGCACCGATCGGGGCGCTGGCCGCCTCGACCACCTGCGGCAGCACCTTGACCAGCAGGTCCAGCACCGCAGCCTCCCCGTACGCGGCGAACGCCTCGGCCTTGCGCGCCATCGCGTCCGCCTCGGCCTGACCCTTCGCCAGGATGGCCGTGGCCTCGGCCTGACCCTCGCGCTCCACCGCCTCGGCGATCGCGGAGCGCCGGCGCTGCTCGGCCTCACCTTCCTTGGCGCCCTCGATCGCATTCGCCTCGGCGAGCGCGGCACGGCGGGCGCGCTCGCCCTCACCGGTGAGCCGGGCCTGCTCGGCGGAGGCCTGCGCGGCCGCGATGACCGACTGCCGCTGCGCGTCCGCGTTCAGCACCGCCGCGTTGCGGGCCGCCTCGGCCTCCTGCTCCACCTTGTATCGGGCGGCGTCGGCGGGCTTGCGCACCTCGGTGTCCAGTTGGCGCTGCTTGAGCTCGGCGTTGCGCTCGGCCACCTTCTGCTGCTCGGAGAGGATCAGCTGGTCCCGCTCCGCCTGGGCGAGCGGCCCGGCCGCTGCGGACTTCGCCTTCGCCGCGTCGATCTCGGCCTGGATGCCGGCCTGCTTGAGGGAGAGGTTCCGGTTCGCCTCGGCGATGGCCTCCTCGGCGAGCAGTCGCTCCTGCTCGGCCTGCTGCCGGGCCCGCGCCTCGGCGATCGCCGCGTCCTTGAGCACCCGGGCGGCTTCCGGCCGGCCCAGGTCCTGGAGGTACGAACCCTCCGCGAGGATGTCCTGGAGCTGGAAGGTGTCCAGCACCAGACCCTGGTTGGTCATCGAGTGCTCGGCCTCCTCCGCCACCGCGCTGGCGAACGCCGCCCGGTCCCGGATGACCTCCTCGACGGTGAGCCGGCCGACGATCGAGCGCAGTGCGCCGGCCAGCACCTCGCGGGTGAAGTTGTCGATCTCGTCCTGCTGGTGCAGGAACCGTTGGGCGGCCGCCCGGATCGCGTCCTCGGTGCCGCCGACCTTGACGATCGCCACGCCGTGCAGGTCGGCGCGGATGCCCTGCTTGCTCACCGCACCCCGGATGCCGACGTCGATCCGACGGCTGGACAGGTCCAGTGACTGGAGCTTCTGCACCACCGGCAGCACGAAGACCGAGGCGCCCAGCACGACCTTCTGCCCGGACATGTCGGTCGACCGACCACCGTCGGCGTTCTGGGTGGTGCGGCCCTTGCGGCCGGTGACGATGAACGCCTCGTTGGGCCCGGCCACCTTGATCCGGGAGAGCACGAAGAACACCAGGACGAGCACGAGGAGGACCGCGCCGCCGATGGCGATTAACAGGGGCATGGAGGAGTCCTGTCTGCGAAGAGGAGTCAGTAGGTCTCGACGTGCACGCTGGTCTCGCTGAGCGCCTGCACGACGAAGACCTGTGCGCCGGCCGGGATCGGCTGGTCGGCGCGGGCGTTGAGTTTGACCGGGTGGCCGGCGAGGCGTACCCGAACCTCGCCGTAGCCGTTGAGGGGCACCGGGGTGACGACCAGGCCGAGCGCGCCGACCAGGTCGTCCCGGGTGGGCGTCGGGTCGGTGCGCATGTTCCGCGCCGCCCGACTCAGCCGGGACGCCAGCCAGGCGGTGGGCACGGCGGCGAGCAGGCCGCCGGCCGCCGCGCCCGCGACCAAGCCAGGTGTACGCGCGCCGAGCAGTTCGTTGACGATGGCTGCGCCGAATCCGAACGCTCCGGCGAACCCGGCGACCGTCTCGGTCGAGATCGGCCCGTCCACGTCAGCGTGCCCGAAGTGTAAGAACTCGGAGCCGAGCAGGGCGAGTGCCAGCACGCCGACACCAGCCGCGCCAATGATCAGAAAGATGAGCGTCCCCGTGGCCACGACGTGCACGGTATCGGCGGCGCGCAACGGATTCTGAGAGGTTGCTGGCAGCAGCCACGGCCGCTGGGTCGGGGACAATGGGTCAATGCGCTGGACCGTGCTCGACTCCCCGATCGGCGAGTTCTCCGTGGCCACCGACGAGGACAGCGTCTGCGGCGCACACTTCGGCCGGGTGGATGCGGCGGCCGACGAACCCCACGACGCGCTGTCCCGGCAGGCCATCGCCGAGCTGCGGGCGTACTTCGCCGGCGAGGTGACCGAATTCACTGTGCCGGTGTCGATACCGCTCGGGTCGGAGTTCGAGCGTGCCGTGTGGCGGGAGATGACCCGGATCCCGTACGGCGAGATGTTGACCTACGGCGATGTGGCGCGCCGGGTGGGCGACCCCGGAGCGGCGCGGGCGGTGGGTGTGGCCTGCAATCGCAACCCGATACCGGTCATCGTGCCGTGTCATCGCATCGTCGGTGCCGGTGGCCGGCTGGTCGGGTTCGGCGGCGGTCTGCCGCGCAAGGTGCACCTGCTGGAGCTGGAGGCCCGGGTGGCCCTGCAACGCCAGTGGTCCTGACCGTCCATCCCGATCGGTCCTCGGCCATTCTTATCGGCCGATCGGTCGATGTGGAGATCGCACCACAACCGTCATGATCGGGCGTCATTTCACCGATTTTCACGGGGGACCGATGACCGAGAAGCAGGACAAGACTGTCGACCGTCGCCGGCTGCTGCGCCGCGCGGGCACCGTCGCCGCTGGCGTTGCCGGCACCACCGTGGTGGGTGCCGCCGTCGCCGCGCCGGCCCAGGCCGCCCCCGGTGACCCGGTGGTGCAGGGCGCGACCAACGCCGCCGGCAACTCCACCACGGCGCTGACCAGCACCGCTGCCAGCCCCACCCTGCGGCTGGCGAACACGAGCATCACCAACGAGAGCGACTACGCGCTCTCCGGCCCGGCGCTGCAGCTGGTCCCCAGCGGGGACTTCCTGAACAACGATGCCCCGGTCGGCTCGGTCGGCGTGGACCAGTTCGGCAACTACCAGGTGGTCTCCGCGCAGTACGAGGGCCAGGCCCTCATCGACTACGTGCACACCACCGGCAACTCGAACCGGATCGTGCCGATTCTGCCGCAGCGGCTGGTCGACACTCGTTCGGCCGCGGGTCGCCGACTGATCGTCAACCCCTCGTCCACCACCCTGGACAGCTCGGGTCGTGTGCGCGACGGTCAGACCATCCACCTCGACCTGCGCGACTGGGTCTTCTACGGTGACGCGCTCTTCGGCAACCTCACCGTCACGACGGCGGTCGCCTCGGGCTTCGTGCAGATCTTCCCCTACGGCGTGCCGCGTCCGACGGAATTCTCGACGATCAACTACCTGACCAACCAGGTGATCTCGAACTCGTTCATGTCGGGCATCGGCTACGACGCCGACTTCATCTCCGTCTACGTCGCCCGCGCCACCCACGTCATCATCGACGTGGTGGCGTTCGTGGTCGGCATCGGCTCGGTCAACCCGGAGGTCCTGCCGTTCGCGGCCGGCGCGGGAGCGCGTAGCGCCGAGTCGGTCGCTGCCCGCGCGGCGAAGCGGACGGCTGCGGCCAAGTCGAAGTCGCCGAAGTGGCAGTAAGCCGGTCGCCGTACCCGGCGATGCAGGGCTGAACGCGGCGAGGGCCGGGTCCATTCGGACCCGGCCCTCGGCCGTACGTGCTGTTGTTCAGCGGGTCAGCGCTCGACCTCACCGGCGATGAACTCCTCCACGGCCTGGTGGGCGTCGTGGTCGGCGTACTGCACCGGCGGGGACTTCATGAAGTACGACGACGCCGACAGGATCGGGCCGGCGATCTTCCGGTCCAGCGCGATCTTCGCGGCGCGGACCGCGTCGATGATGACGCCGGCCGAGTTCGGAGAATCCCACACCTCGAGCTTGAGCTCGGCGTTCAGCGGGGTGTCACCGAAGGAGCGACCCTCCAGGCGGATGTACGCCCACTTGCGGTCGTCCAGCCACGGCACGTGGTCCGACGGGCCGATGTGCACGTCGCTCTTGCTCATCTCGTGCGGGATCTGCGAGGTGACCGACTGGGTCTTCGAGATCTTCTTCGAGACCAGCCGCTTGCGCTCCAGCATGTTCATGAAGTCCATGTTGCCGCCGAAGTTGAGCTGGTACGTGCGCAGCAGCTCGACCCCGCGGTCCTCGAAGAGCTTCGCGAGCGCGCGGTGCACGATGGTGGCACCGACCTGGCTCTTGATGTCGTCACCGACGATCGGCAGGCCCGCGTCCTCGAACTTCTTGGCCCACTCGGGGTCCGAGGCGATGAAGACCGGCAGGGCGTTGACGAACGCGCAACCGGCGTCGATCGCGGCCTGGGCGTAGAACTTGTCGGCCTGCTCGGAACCGACCGGCAGGTAGGAGACCACGACGTCGACCTGCGCGTCGCGCAGCGCCTGCGCCACGTCGACGGGGGTCGCGTCGGACTCCTCGACGATCTCGCGGTAGTACTCACCCAGACCATCGAAGGTCGGGCCACGCTGCACGGACACGCCGGTCGGCGGCACGTCGCAGAGCTTGATGGTGTTGTTCTCGCTGGCGACGATCGCCTCCGCGAGGTCCATGCCCACCTTCTTGGCGTCCACGTCGAACGCTGCGACGAACTCCACGTCGGAGACGTGGTACTCGCCGAAGGTGACGTGCATGAGACCCGGGACGCGGTCGTTCGGGTCGGCATTCCGGTAGTACTCGACGCCCTGAACCAGGGACGAGGCGCAGTTACCCACACCGACGATGGCGACGCGGACGGAGCCCATAGCGTCTGCCTCCTTCTTTTCTGTCACGGCCGCTCATTCCTGGTCTCTCCAGGCGGAGGCGGGCTGTTGTCTTCTCGTCGGCCGCCGGCCGTCCCCATGTGCGGGACCGTCGGGGCTCGGCCGGAGCGCTCGTTGGCGATGAGCTCCTCCAGCCAGCGGACCTCGCGCTCACAGGCGTCAAGGCCGTGGCGCTGCAGTTCCAGGGTGTAAGCGTCGAGGCGCTCGGCCGCCCGGCCCAGCACGTCGCGAAGCCCTTCGCGACGCTCCTCGATCTTGCGGCGGCGACCCTCCAAAATGCGCAGGCGGGTCGCCTGGTCGGTCCGGGCGAAGAACGCGAAGTGCACCCCGAAGCCCGTGTCGTCGTACGTCTCGGGCCCCGCCTGAGCGATCAGTTGGGCGAAGCGTTCCTTGCCGTCCGCGGTGATTTTGTAGACCACCCGACCTCGTCGGGTGGTCAGTGCGGGGACCTCCTCGGCGGTGACCGGTGCCTCGGCAGCTTCGGTGATCCACCCGGCCGCCTGCAACCTGCGCAGGGTGGGGTAGAGCGAGCCGTAGCTGATCGCAGCCCGGATGGCGCCGAGTTTGGCGGTCAGCTCCTTGCGCAGCTCATAGCCGTGCATCGGAGACTCCTGCAGGAGGCCGAGGATGGCGAACTCGAGCACTGGCCACCCTCTCTTACCCCCCGCGCGGAGCGGTAACCGCCGCGATGTATCGGACCGATACATCGCACGTTAGCGGCTCGCGAGGATCAGGGCAAACCCTCGTTCCGGCATGTCTTCGTCACTGATTGTGACCGTGGTCGCCTGGTCGAGCCGGACCGCGTACCCTTCTCGGCATGCGTACGCAGCGCCAGGTCGTCGACTACTCGCTTCAGAAGCGAGCAGTGCTGCGTGAGCTGGTGGCCGGCCACGTCGGCACGTACGACGTCTGCGACGCATCGCCCTACCTGAAGAACGCCGCTCGGTTCCACGGTGAGCCAACCGATCGTCGTTGCCCCATTTGCCGTAGTGAGAACCTGACCCTCGTCCACTACATTTACGGGGACGAACTCAAGCAGTCGGCCGGCCAGGCCCGGACACTGGCCGAGTTGCCCGTGCTGGCAATGACGCTGCGTGAGTTTCAGGTCTTCGTGGTGGAGGTGTGTCTCGGCTGTGACTGGAACCATCTCGTCGAGCAGTACCTGCTCGGCCGGGACGGTCTCACCGGCGACGGCGACGGCGCCGCCGAGCAGCAGGACGCGACGGGCACCGCCGGTGCCGGTCGACGGAGGCGAGAGGCGCAACGGTGATCCACGCTGGTCCGACCGGCCCCGGGGCCGCAGACATACCCCGGGACGGCCGACCGCTCGTTGGTCTGATTGGCCCGAATGATCCGGCAATGACCCCAGCGAACCGGCACCCCCGTGCCGGCGACGCAGGTGAAGCAACTCACGGCAACCCGGTGGCGGCGCAGTCGCGCCCCACCGCGACCGGCAGGGTGTGAGGAATGAATTCGTACGGCGATCCCAGTTCTGAGCGCGGGCGGGCCCAGTATTCGGGCCCGGGCGGCGACCCCGGACCGGGCGCGGGTGACGCGTACCGCCGCCCCGAGGGCGACTCCCGTGGCAGCGCGGCGTCTCCCGGCCGCGCCGCGGTGCCCCCCCGGGCTGCCGGCGGACGTGCCTCGGTCGGTGGTTCGGCCGCGGTACCGCCGCGCGGAGGTGCGGCGAGCGGCTCCGCCTCGGTGGGTTCGGCCAGTCCGGGCCGCGCCTCGGTGCCGGTGTCGCCGGCACCCGGCGTGGCGGCCGGTCGGGCGGGCGCGGGCCGTGCCTCGGTCCCCGTGTCTCCGGGCGCACCGGCGGGACGGGCCACGGTCGGCTCCGCGTCCGTCGGCGCCGCCTCGGCCGGGCGGGCCAGCGTCGGCTCCCCATCGGTGGGCGGTCGGGCCGTGGTGGCCCGGGCGAGCGTCTCTCCGGTCTCCGGTGGGCCGGGTGGCCCCGGCGGGCCCAACGGTCCCGGTCGCGGCGGTCGCGGTGCGGGTGGTCCGGCCGGCCCGGCCCGGGCCAAGAAGCGCAAGCGGATGAACCTGATGATCGCCGGGGTCGCGGTCTTCATCATGCTCGCTGGCATCGGGGTGGTGACCTTCACCTACTACTCGACCAGCGTGGTGCTGCCGGAAGAGATCACGCCACCGCAGGCGACCACGCTCTACGCCTCCAACAACAAGACGATCATCGCCAAGGTCGGTGACCAGAACCGGACCCTGGTCACCATCGACCAGATCCCGAAGTTCGTGCAGGACGCGGTGGCCGCCGCCGAGGACCGGAACTTCTACCGGCACTCCGGCGTGGACTACCGGGGCATCGCCCGCGCCGCATGGAACAACGTCTCCGGCGGCGACAAGCAGGGTGCCTCCACCATCACGCAGCAGTACGCGCGTAACGCCTACGAGAACCTCAAGGACGACAGTTACGCCCGGAAGGTCAAGGAGGCGATCTTCGCCTCCAAGTTGAACGACAAGTTCGACAAGCCGCAGATCATGCAGCACTACCTCAACGTGATCTATTTCGGCCGGGGTGCCTACGGCATCGAGGCGGCGGCGCAGACCTACTTCGGCAAGTCGGTGAGCCAGCTCCAGCCGGGCGAGGGCGCGGTGCTCGCCGCGTTGATCAAGCAACCCGAGCCGAGCGCGACCCACCAGGGGTACGACCCGGCGATCAACCCGACCGCCGCCCAGGACCGCTGGACCTACGTGATCGACGGCATGGTCAAGGAGGGCTGGCTGGGCGTGCCCGGTAAGGAGCCCCGCCCCACCGAGTACCCGAAGACCATCAAGGCCCCGAAAAATGGCGGCATCGGCGTCGACTACGGCGTCGACACGCCGTACGGCAACGTCATCAACTACGTCCGCGAGGAGATGCGGGACAGAGGCGTCTGCGTCGACAAGGAGGCGGAGGTGACCGACAAGAAGCCGCTCTGTTCGCAGGCGTTGATGGCCGGTGGCTACCGAATCCGCACCACGATCGACGTCGACACCCAGAAGGCCGCGGTCGCGACCGCCCAGCGCAAGTCCAAGGGCTCCGAGTTGGACGGCCAGCCAAAGAACCTGATGGCGGCGGTGGTCGCCATCGACCCGAAGAACGGCCGGGTGGTCGCCTACTACGGCGGTGACAACGGCACCGGCACCGATTACGCCGGCAAGAACACCGACTCCACCGGGGCGGTCAGCGGCGGCCACTCGCCGGGCTCCAGCTTCAAGATCTACACCTTGGCCGCCGCGCTCAAGGAGGGCAAGGCGCTGGAGTCGCGCTGGAAGGGCAAGGCGTTCACGCCGACGGGCACCAAGTTCAAGGTCAGCAACGCCGGTGTCGATGACCCGTCCTGCCACAACTCCTGCACGCTCCGGGTTTCCACGCTCAAGTCGCTGAACGTGCCGTTCTACCACGTCACCGAGGAGATCGGCGCGGACAAGGTGCTCGACATGGCCAAGCAGGCGGGCGTCACCACCATGTGGCGTACCGACACCACCCCGCCCAAGCCGTACGACCTGGTCAACGGTGACCCGAAGAAGCTCGCCCCGTCGCCATTCTTCAACGTCGTCGGCTACGGCCAGTACCCGATCACCGTGCTGGACCACGCCAACGGGGTGGCCACCTTCGCCAACGGCGGCGTCTACAACAAGGCGCACTTCCTCTACTCGGTCCAGAAGCAGAACCCGACCACCGGCAAGTGGGACAAGGTGCTCGACGAGCAACTCAAGTCACGGCGGACAGTCGACAAGGATGTCGTCGCCGACGTGACGTCGGTGCTGGAGGACTACCCGGCCGCGGTCCACCACACGCTCGACGACGGCCGCAAGGCTGCCTCCAAGACCGGCACGTGGGAGCTCAAGGGCGACAGTTCCGACAATGGTGACGCCTGGATGATCGGCTACACCCCGCAGTTGGCGACCGCGGTCTGGGTGGGCAACGTGCAGAACCGGCTGCCCCTCATCCTCAAGGACAAGCGCAAGGTCAGCGGCGGCAACCTGCCCGGTGACATCTGGGAGCGGTTCATGAACCAGGCGCTGAAGGGTGAGGACAAGATGGACTTCCCGCCGGCGGCCAACAAGGGTGATGTGAACTCCGGCAACGGCGAGGCGGCCGCGCCGCCCCCGCCGCCTCCGGGTGGCCAGCCGGGCTGTGACCCAGCAACGGATCCCTTCTGCCCGAATCCCAACGGCCCCACCAACCCGACCAACCCGAACCTTCCGGGCGGGCCCGGCGGCCCCGGGAACGGTGGCAACGGCAACGGCAACGGCGGGAACGGCGGCGGACTGCTGCCCGGCCTGCCACCCAATCGGGACTGACGCAGCACCGCTCGCCGTCGCCGGGCGGGCACCTGTGTCCGGGCGGCGACGGCGTTTTTGTACCCCGGGGCCGCGTCGGGAAGGGGCGCGCACCCGGGTCGTACGGCAGGATGCCTCTTCATGAGCACCCAGTCGACGCCCGGCATCGACGACGCCGGAACCACCGACCACCCGTCCCGCTCCGACGGGTTCGTCCGCGGCATCTCCAGCGTGATCGGCGGGCCGCTGGGCGACCACGCCACGGCACTGGACCGACCGGCCGGTCGGCCGGAGCGCCGATTCTGGACCGCCGTCCGGATCGTGCTGGCACTGGCCTGCCTCACGCTCGCCCTGCACTGGGTGCAGAAGTCGCCGTGCCAGGACGGCGCCTGGCAGAACAACGTCCAGTACACCCGGTTCTGCTACAGCGACGTGCTCGCCCTCTACTACGCCGAAGGGCTCAACGAGGGCAAGGTGCCCTACCGCGACCACCCGGTCGAGTATCCGGTGCTGACCGGCTACTTCATGGGGGCGCTGGGTCTGCCGGTGCACGCCATCGGCGACGGCGACCCGAGCATCAACCAGGGTCAGTGGTTCTACAACCTCAACGCGCTGGTGCTGGGCGCTCTCGCGGTGGCGACCGTGGCGGTGATCCTCGCGCTGCGGCGCAGACGACCCTGGGACGCGGCGCTGTTCGCACTCGCCCCGGCGTTACTGCTCACCGCCACCGTCAACTGGGATTTGCTCGCCGTCGGGCTGGCCGCCTTCGGCCTACTGGCCTGGGCCCGACGACGACCGGCGCTGGCCGGCGTACTGCTCGGCCTTGCCGGCGCAGCGAAGCTCTGGCCGCTGTTCCTGCTCGGGCCGGTGCTCATCCTCGCGCTGCGCGCCGCCCGGGTACGCGCCGCGCTCACCGCGGTCGGCGCGGCGATCGTCGCCGTGGTGTTGGTGAACCTGCCCGCTGTGTGGGCGAACCCGGAGAACTGGGGCCGCTTCTTCGAGCTCAACACCACCCGGCCCATCGACTGGGGCACGCTCTGGTACATCGGGCGCTACCTGGACGGCAAGGTCGGCAGCGAGTCTGGCCGACTCGGCCCGTTCGAGTGGTTGAACGTCCACATCCCCACCCTCAACACCCTCTCGTACGCCCTGTTCGCGCTGGCCTGCCTCGGCGTGGCCGTGCTGGCGCTGCGGGCACCGCGCCGACCACGGCTGGCCCAACTCGCCTTCCTGGTCGTCGCCGCGTTCCTCATCTTCAGCAAGGTCTGGTCCCAGCAGTTCGTGCTCTGGCTGCTGCCGCTGGCGGTGCTGGCCCGGCCGAAGTGGGGTGCCTTCCTGGCCTGGCAGTTCGCCGAGGTCTGCTACTTCGTCGCCTTCTACGGCGAGCTGCTCGGCGCTGCGACCAGCCGTCCGGTCTTCCCGGAGGGGGTGTTCGTGCTGGCGGCCTCGTTGCGCCTGACCACCGTGGTGGTGCTCTGCGTGCTGGTCATCCGGGAGATCCTGCACCCCGAGCGGGATGCGGTGCGGGCCACCTATCCGGACGACCCGGACGGCGGCGTGCTCGACGGCGCTGCCGACGCGGGTTGGCTGGACCGATGGCGCCACCCGACAAACAAAGCAGCAGCCGAACCAGCCACCGCCTGACCCGCGCGGACGGCCCCGTCGGGTCAGAGCCGGTAGACCACCGCCCCGTCGATCTCCTGACGCGCGATGCCGAGCGATTCGACCGGTGCGTCGATGGTGAACTCCCACGGCGTCCCGGCGACCTGCCCGCGCAGCAGCACCACATTGCGTACGCCCAGGGTGCGCAGGTAGTCGACGCTGGTCTGGTCGGGGAACGACTGGGTAACCCGGCGGACGTCGTCGAGCTGATGCGGAGTGAACCCGCTGCCGCCGTTGACCACGTCCTGGAAACGGCTGGTCGACCAGAGCATCACGTGCTGGTCCAGGCTCTGGTTGCTGGGCAGCACCAGCATCGGCCCCTCCACCGTGCGGAGCGCGGCCGGCTGGGTCGGCACCACCGGGTGCGGGGTGATGTTCAGGCCCTCCACGGTGACCAGCAGCAGCGGCAGGAGGGTTGCCAGCCGCAGCCACGGACCCGGCCACGAGGGGATGCGCTGCGCGGCCAGCTCACGGACCCGGTCGGTGAGTGCGGTGACCGCGCCCGCCGCGAGCAGGCCGAGCAGCAGCGTGGTCCAGAGCATCAACCGACCGGGGGTACGCAGCGCGCTCCAACCCGGCGCGTGCTCGAAGAGCGGCACGTAGGTGAAGCTGCCGTCGAAGAAACGGGTGCCCATCGCGAAGGCCATGGTCACCAGCACCCCGGCGAGCAGCAGCAGCCGGTGTCGCAGCCGCCACACCGAGAAGAACAGCCCGCCCGCGGCCAGCGCGTAGAGCACGAACCCCGGCAACAGGGTCATCTCCGGGTGCCATGGCAGCGCCGCGCGCGCACCTTCGTGCAGCCCACCCCAGATCCGGGACTCCGCGGGCGCGGTCACGAAGCCGGTCGCCGGAGGAGAGAAGAGGCTGATGTCGCCGATCGTGCGCTCGGCGTACGGGTGCAGCTCGGTCACCTTGAAGAACGGGATCGCCATCAGCAGGCCGACCCCGGCGAAGAGCGCCCCGCCGACCAGATCGGCGACGAGCAGCCGGCGACCGAACGGCGGCGCCTGGCCGGTCCGGAGTCGCCGCACGACGAAGAGGACGGCGGCGACCAGCACCGCGCCGGCCAGGAAGTACGCGAACGGCAGGCCGATGCCGAAGCCGAGGCTGAGCTGCCAGGCGGCCACCAGCCAACCGGAGTAGACCCACCCGTCGTGCCGGCGCTCGGGTCGGTAGCCGTGCCGCAGCGACCAGCCGTGCCCGCGCGCCAACATGGCCAGCGCCAGCGGGATGCCGCCGTTGGAGAGCACGTGCAGGTGCCCGGCCTGGGCCAGCAGCCACGGCGCGTACGTGTAGCCGACTCCGGCCACCGCCGCGCCGATGCGGCCCGCGCCGAGCTGCCGGGCCAGCGCGTACGCCCCGAGCGTGGCGAGCGCGTGCGCCAACACGAACATGATGTTGTAGCGCAGCACCGCGTCCTCGGGGCCGCTGCCGAGCATTCCAGCGGGGGCATAACCGAGCAGCGTGTCGGAGAACGCGAAGCTCCACAGCTCGGGGAAGAACGTGTTGGATTGCCACAGGTGCGCCGGGTCGGCCAGCAGGATGTGCCCGGACCACGCCATCTGCCAGGCCTGCAGGCTCGGGTCCCAGTAGTCCTGCGGGAGCGTGTAGAGCGGGTAGCGCAGGGTCGGCCAGGTCATCAACACGGCCAGTGCCAGCGCGCCCAGCGTCGCCAGGGTCCACTCGTGCACCAGGAACCGGCCGACCGCACGGGCCGCCCGGCTGCGTCGGGTTGGTGCCGGCTCCGGCGCGGAAGCGAACGCCTCCCAACGCTCGGTGCCCACCGGCTTTCCCGCACCGTCGGCGTCGTCCGCGGTCTCTCCCTTGGCCGCCTTCACCTCGGTCGCGCCGTCCTTGGCAGCGCCGTCCTTGGTCGCACCGTCCTTGGTCGCGCCGTCCTTGGCCGCGCCGTCCTTGGCCGCGCCGTCCTTGGCCGCGCCGTCCTTGGCCGCGCCGTCCTTGGCCGCGCCGTCCTTGGTCGCGCCGTCCTCGGCGCTGGTGTCCTTCGCGGGGACGGGCTTCGGGGCGTACTCCTTGGCCGTTCCGCCCTTCGGATCGTCGGCAAGGGTGGTGGCCCGGTCTGGTCCGTCCTTGGCGGCGTCGTCCCTGGCCGGGTCGCGCTGTGCGGCGTCCTTCGTCGGGTGGTCGGCCGTGGCCGCCGTGTCGACGGTCTCCAACGGGCGGTCCTCAACGGTCCGGGGGTCGGGCGCCGAGGTGACGGTGCGCGTCGTCGGGGTGGGCGTGCCTGCTGCGGGCGGGGTGGTCGGTCGGATGTTGGTGGCCCCGGAGGGGGTGGGCCGGGCGTTCCCGGTCCCGGGCTGTCCGGTCGTCATGCTCCCGGGCTCTCCGTCCCAAGCTGCTCACGGAGGAAGTCGATGTCGGCGGCCTGGCCGACCACGCCTCCCGGGGTCTCCACGACGACCGGCGCGCCCGCGGCCCGGATCACCGCCACCACCAGCTCCGGATCGATCGTCCCGCCGCCGAGGTTGTCGTGTCGGTCCTGGCCGGAGTTGAACGCGCCCTTGGAATTGTTGGCGTGCACCAGGTCGATCCGCCCGGTGATCGCCTTCACCCGGTCGACCAGGCCGAGCAGCTCCTCGCCGCCGGCGTACGCGTGACAGGTGTCGAGGCAGAAGCCGACCTCGTGGTCACCGATGGCGTCCCAGAGTCGGGCCAGCGCGTCCAGCCGCCGGGCGCACGCGTTGTCGCCGCCGGCAGTGTTCTCGATCAGGACCGGGACGCCGAAGCCGCCGGAATCGGCCGCGTACGCGAATGTCTTACGCCAGTTGTCGAAGCCGACGGCCAGATCGTCACCAGCATTGACGTGCCCCCCATGGACGATGAGGCCCTTGGCGCCGATCGCGGAGGCCGCGTTGGCGTGCCCGAGGAGCAGCTTGCGGCTGGGGATCCGGATCCGGTTGTTGAGGGTCGCCACGTTGATGACGTACGGCGCGTGCACGTAGAGGTCGACCTCGGCGGCGCGTAGGCGCTCGGCGTCCTCCCGCGGCTTGGGGGCCTTCCACCCCTGCGGATCGGAGAGGAAGAACTGCACGGTGTCGGCGGACCGGGCGGCCGCCTCCGCCAGCGGGTCGGTCGAATCGACGTGGGCTCCGATACGCATGCGAGCGAGCCTACGTCGCGACCCCGACGGGTGGGGTGAGGGCCGGTGCAGAGTCGCGGACGGACGCGTCACCCGACGGACCGATGGTCGTTGATGGATTGGAACCGATGGCCAGTGCCCGGTACCGCTGGCGGCGTGATCGCCGCGTACGGCAACCGGCGGTCGACGGACCGATAGCGAGGTTGTCCCTGCCACGCGGCCCGGCGTGGCAGGGGCGACCCCTCGGGACCCTCGTTCGACCGATGAAGAATCTCGGAAATTTGTGCTTTTTCCCCCGACAAGGTACAAGACCCGTTGTATCGTCAGGTAACAACACGATAAAGCTCCGCGGGGCGTCTTCGGTCCAACCTCATCGGTGTGGTCGTTCCTCCCCAGGTCCCACCCAAGGAATGCGGACGGGACGCCTCGCGGCCTCGTTGACGGGGGTCCACCACTGACCGGTGACGGTCGGGCGGCGGGCCCCCGTCGGCACGTCCGGGGCAACTGGCCAGACCACCCCGGGCATGATCGTCCCGACCGGGTATCCTGGTCAGGTTGTCCGCGTCCGGCCGGGTCTCCCCGGCACGTGCGGGCAGCGACGCCAGACCTCCTGCCACGGAAGGACCGTGGCCGCTTAGCCCACAGGAGGTGAGCACGTCTTGCGTCATTACGAAGTAATGGTGATCCTCGATTCCAGCCTCGAGGAGCGCACCGTCGCCCCGTCGCTCGACACGTACCTGAACGTGATCCGGACCGCGGGTGGCTCTGTTGAGAAGACCGACGTGTGGGGCCGCCGGCGCCTCGCGTACGAGATCAACAAAAAGGCCGAGGGCATCTACGCCGTCATCGACCTGCAGGCCACGCCTGCTGCGGTGGCCGAGCTGGACCGTCAGCTGCGGCTCAACGAGTCCGTGCTGCGCACCAAGGTCATCCGGCCAGAGATGCGCTAAGCATTCAAACCCCCCGGTTCGTCCGGATCAGCCTCCACGGCTCTGTCGTACGGCTCTGCGAGTCTGTACGACGAGACGTTGAGTGCGCGAGGAGATGGTCATGGCAGGAGACACCACCATCACGGTCATCGGTAATTTGACCGATGACCCCGAGTTGCGGTTCACCCCCTCCGGGGCTGCGGTCGCCAAGTTCCGAGTCGCTTCGACGCCCCGTTTCATGGACAAGGCGTCGAACGAATGGAAGGACGGCGAGCCGCTGTTCCTCGCTTGCACCGTGTGGCGTCAGGCCGCCGAGCACGTCGCCGAGTCGCTGCAGCGTGGCGCTCGGGTGATCGTGTCGGGCCGGTTGCGTCAGCGGTCCTACGAGACCCGCGAGGGCGAGAAGCGCACCGTCATTGAGCTTGAGGTCGACGAGATCGGCCCGTCCCTGCGCTACGCCACGGCGAAGGTGCAGAAGATGGCCCGCTCCGGCGGCAGTGGCGGTGGCTTCGGTGGCGGCAGCGGTGGCGGTGGTGGCCAGGGTGGCGGCGGAGGCAACTTCGACGACCCCTGGGCTTCGGCCGCACCTTCCCCCGCGCGTGCCGGTTCGGGCGCCAATTTTGACGAGGAGCCACCGTTCTAATGGCGCCGAGCGCCCGCGATCGCAAACCAGGAGCACGTGCAACGGCCAAGGCTGCGGCACTGCGCAAGCCCAAGAAGAAGGTGAACCCGCTCGACAAGGACGGGATCGCCTACATCGACTACAAGGACACCGCGCTGCTGCGCAAGTTCATCTCCGACCGCGGCAAGATCCGCGCTCGGCGGGTGACCGGCGTGACCTCGCAGCAGCAGCGGCAGATCGCCCGTGCGGTCAAGAACGCCCGTGAGATGGCGCTCCTGCCGTACACGGCCACCACCCGCTGAGAGGAGGCACCGATATGAAGATCATCCTGACTCAGGAAGTGTCCGGCCTCGGTGCCCCGGGCGACATCGTCGAGGTCAAGGACGGCTTCGGCCGTAACTACCTGCTGCCGCAGGGCTTCGCGATCGTCTGGACCAAGGGTGCGGAGAAGCAGGTCACGGTCATCAAGCGGGCCCGCTCGGCCCGCGAGATCCGCGACCTCGACCACGCCAACGAGGTCAAGGGTCAGCTCGAGGGTCTCAAGGTCAACCTGAAGGCCCGCGCCGGCGACGGCGGTCGGCTCTTCGGCTCGGTCACCCCGGCCGAGATCGTCGACGCCGTCAAGACCGCCGGCGGCCCGGTCCTCGACCGGCGCCGGCTGGAGGTGCCCGGTCACATCAAGTCGATCGGCAGCTACCCGGTGAAGATCAAGCTGCACCCCGAGGTGACCGCCGCGTTCAACCTGAACGTCGTTCAGGGCTGACGCCAGCAACACCACGACGAGGGCCCGCACCGAGCGATCGGTGCGGGCCCTCGCGCATCTCGTCGTCGCGCCCGGTCAGCCGATCGGTTGACCGGTCACCGCGCTGATCAGCACCGTGGAGAGCCCACCGCCCACCACCGCGGCGGCGAGCGCCACGGTCGCCGAGCGCCACGTCGTGCCCACCCGACGCAGCAGCGCCGCCACCACCAAACTGCTCACCAGCGCCAACCCGAACCGCGGCGCACCGGCGATCAGCGACTCCAATGCGCGCGACCGGGGCGAGTCGCAGCCACCCCCGCTGATGTCGGTGACACAACCCGCCGGCGCCTGGCTGTCCAGCGTCAACAGCCACACGAAGACCAGCAGCGCCGGCACCAGGTAACAGGCCGCGGTGTACAGCAGCGGCCGGAACGGCCCACCAGGATCCGGATCGAGCAGGTCGTCCTCGATACGCCGCGCCCACGCGCCGGTGCCCGCCGACTCGACCCGCCGACGCGTCGACGCCGTACCGACCGGCGGCCCATCCGCCCGCCGCCGGGGCCCACCACGTGGTGCGGGGGCGCTGCGCGGACGCGGAGCGGTGTAACCGACCACCGGCGATCGAGGTGCCGACGTCGGCGGATCCGTCCATCGCGGATCGTCATCGGCCAACCGGGTGCCGGACCAGAAACCGTCGGCCCGGGTCCCCCAACCCTCCTCCGCCGTGAACCGGTCGGAGCGCGGTGGCAGCGTCTGGTCCCACCGGTCGTCCTCGACCGCGGACCGCTCCCACTGGCCGGTGCGGTCGGACCGCTCCCAGCCGCCGACGCTCTCCGGCGCCGACCACTGCCCGCTGAGGTCCGTGCCGTCCGACCGGTCCGCACCGGACACGGGCGGCCACGCATGCAGGCCCGACGCGTCCCACGGGTCCACCGCTGGCGCGTACGACAGGTCGGGCTCGGCCGCCCGCTCGGACCCGCGCTCCCACGGATCGACAGCTGGACGGGACCACGACTCCTCCGCCGCACGGCGGCTGCGCCGCGTGGGCCGCTCCGCCTCCTGCCGAGGCGCCGGCTCAACCGGGGCGGCCTCCAGGTCGCCGCCGGACCAGATCACCTGAGGACGACCAGCGGGCGCACGACGGGGGCGACGGTCCGGAACCGCGCCGGAGACCGGCCCCTCCTCGACGGCGTCAGCTCGCCGACTGCCGACGTACCCCTGCTCCTGCGGACGGTCGAGCGTCCACTCCTGGGTGTGATCCGAATCGGGCGCCGCCCTGATCGCCGGCTGCTCCCGCCAGCTCGTACCGCTGGCTCGGCGCCGGGTGGTCGTCGCCTCGACGGCCCGCCAACCGGACCCCGAACTCGGTGGACCCGGCTCATCCTCGTCGTCGTCGGGCGCAGCGTGCCGGCCGCCGCCGTCAGCGTGCCGAACCCCCGACTCCAGGGCCCACCGGGGCAGGTAGGCGTCAACCGGCTCGTCCTGCCCACGATCCAACGCGCGCCGTCGGCTGGTGGTGCGGTAACGCCCGTCCTCGTCGTACGGATCGACCGGAAGTGACGGAGCGGGCGCAGCCCACGAGACGGTCGGCTGGCGCTTGCGCGGGCTGCCCTCCCCGCGCTCCCAGTCCCGGTAACTCACGGCCGGAGTGTGACCCTTCTGAACCGAAAGCGTAATCCGCTGTCCAGGTGAAGCCGTTCGCTGGAGATAGTACGGGACGATTGTGCCAAAGACCCGACCGGAAATTTCTCCTCCACAGGCTGGGGATCACGTATCCGCAGGTCAGAGGCGTGCAGCCGAGAATTCCCCAACGGTTGTCCACAGCCTGTGCACACACTGCGCACATGCTCGTCCACCGACATCCACAGGTTGTCCCGAGGCTCGTCCACCGGGCTTGTTGGTCGCTGACCTCGGGATCCGTAAGGTTGGCCCCCGACCGCCGGCGCGATGGCCCCCGATCGACCGGCCTGGTCGGACGGAAGTGTCGTACCCCAGCGGTAGAGCTGGGACCGGATCCGGCGCAGTGGAGGGGGGACCCGTGTCGGTCACCGACGACATGCGGGCGGAGCCACGCTCCGGCGGGCAGCCGCCTGCGCAGCGGGACGGCCAGTTCGACAAGACCCCACCTCAGGATGTGGCTGCCGAGCAGTGCGTCCTCGGCGGCATGCTGCTCTCCAAGGACGCCATCGCCGACGTCGTCGAGATCCTCAAGACCAACGACTTCTACCGGCCGATCCACGCCACGATCTTCGACATCATCCTGGACATCTACGGCCGGGGTGAGCCAGCCGACTCGATCACCGTGGCGGCCGCGCTCGCCGACTCGGGTGACCTGGTCCGTGTCGGTGGCGCGCCCTATCTGCACACCCTCATCGCCAGTGTGCCGACCGCCGCGAACGC
The DNA here is from genome assembly GCF_036906815.1 of Micromonospora sp. CPCC 205539. Classification (NCBI taxonomy): domain Bacteria; kingdom Bacillati; phylum Actinomycetota; class Actinomycetes; order Micromonosporales; family Micromonosporaceae; genus Micromonospora; species Micromonospora sp. CPCC 205539. The sequence goes on from NZ_JBAKHW010000004.1 coordinate 375,104, forward strand.
CGCCTACTACGCGCGAATCGTCAGCGAGCGAGCGGTGCTGCGTCGCCTGGTCGAGGCCGGCACCAAGATCGTGCAGCTCGGGTACGGCACCGCGAACGGCGGCAGCCGCGACGTCGACGACGTCGTGGACCTCGCCCAGCAGGCGGTCTACGACGTCACCGAACGCCGGGTCAGCGAGGACTTCGCAGTCCTGGCCGACATGTTGCAGCCGACGCTCGACGAGATCGAGGCGGTGGGCGCGTCGGGCGGGATGATGACCGGCGTCCCGACCGGCTTCACCGACCTGGATCGACTGCTCAACGGCCTGCACGCCGGGCAGCTCATCATCGTGGCCGGCAGGCCTGGTCTGGGCAAATCGACCGCAAGTATGGATTTTGCCCGAAATGCTGCTATTCGCGCCAACCAGGCTGCCGCGATCTTCTCGCTGGAAATGAGCAAGGTCGAGATCGTCATGCGACTGCTCTCCGCCGAGGCACGCGTGCCGTTGCACGTGCTGCGCAGCGGGCAGCTCTCCGACGACGACTGGACCAAGCTGGCCCGGTGCATGGGTGAGATCAGTGAGGCGCCGCTCTTCGTCGACGACACGCCGAGCATGAACCTCATGGAGATTCGGGCCAAGGCGCGCCGGCTCAAGCAGCGGCACGATCTCAAGATGATCGTGGTCGACTACCTCCAGCTGATGACCTCGCCGAAGCGCACCGAGAGTCGGCAGCAGGAGGTCGCGGACCTCTCCCGTGGTCTGAAGTTGCTGGCCAAGGAGGTCGAGTGCCCGGTCATCGCGGTCAGTCAGCTCAACCGTGGCCCGGAGCAGCGCACCGACAAGCGCCCACAGTTGTCTGATTTGCGGGAATCTGGCTCAATTGAGCAGGATGCGGACGTTGTCATCCTGCTGCACCGCGACGACTACTACGACAAGGAGTCGCCGCGTGCGGGGGAAGCGGATTTCATCATTGCCAAGCACCGAAATGGCCCCACCGACACGGTGACGGTCGCCGCCCAGCTGCACCTGTCCCGCTTTGTCGACATGGCCATCGTCTGACCGTCGCGGCGCCGGGGCCGCCGCTCAGCCGAGCAGCGGAAACCAACCTGCCGACTCGCCCAGTTCCAGCCGGTCCCGGTCGGTGAGCGGGACGCGTCCGGTGGCCTTCAGCAGGAACTCCTGGTCGTCCCAGGCGCCGGGGCGGACCGCCTCGTCGCTCAGCAGGCCGTCCATCGTGGCCACCGCGACCCGTACCGCCAGTGGGCCGGGTGGCGGGGCGTCGGGCAGCTCCGGTGTCAGGTCCAGGTGGTGCACGACGGCTTCGGTGGTCAGGGTCGCGAGGAAATCCGGTACGCGCAGCACGTGGCCCTGCGTGCTCACGTACCCCGCCGGGTCGGCTGCGGCTGCGGCCCGGACCGCCGCCGGGGCCGTGTCCTCCCAGAGCCGGACGATCCCGGTCGGCCGGTCGAAGGCGGCTGCCGATCGGCGGACCCACCAGGCGTGCCGGGCGTCGTCACCGTCGCCAGAGGGGAAGCCGCGCCAGTAGCTCACGTCGTCCACGTCAGCGGGGCCCTCAGCCGGATTCGCCAGCGCGACCAGGGCCCGCTGGGCGTCGCCGATCAGGTGGAAGAGCAGGTCAGCGACGAGCCAGCCCAGACAGCGGGTGGGTCGTTGCAGGTCCGCGTCGGTCCGGTCGGTGACCACCGCGGTGATCGCGTCGTACGCCTGGGCCAGCGCCTCGTCCTGCCGGATCGCGGTCATGCGGTGCAGCCTCGCATGAACTTTCCTGGCCACCAACCGCTGGCGAGGGTGCCGCTGCGTCGCGGAGCGCCCGGGCCGACGCGTGGATCGGCCCGGGCGGGATGTCGGTCTCGGCTCAGCCGAACATCTCGTCGAGGAATCCCTTGCGCTTCTTCTGCCGGTAGTGGCCGTGGTAGCCGTGGTGTTGCGGCTGACCGTAGGCCGGAGCCGGCGGGTAGCCGTGCGCGGGCGGGGGCGGCGGCGGGGGGACAGCGCCGTAACCGGGCTGCTGCGGTGGCGGGTAGCCGCCTGGCTGCTGGGTGGGCTGCGGTGGCGGGCCGCCGGCCTGCTGGCGGCTCCAGTTGGCCTCGGCCTCGAACAGCTTCTCCAACTCGCCGCGGTCGAGGAAGATGCCCCGGCACTCACCGCACTGGTCGATGACGACGCCGCTGCGCTCGTACTGACGCATTTCTCCGTGACACTTGGGACAGGTGAGACTCATCGCCCGACGGTACCCGGTCAAGCTACGCACTTGCTGTGAGCACCTCGGTAACTTCTTCGTCGGACACCTCGTGGAAGTCGTCGTAGTAGGCGCTCACCGCACCGAACTCCGGCGGTCGTTGGGCGCAGATGACCTGGTCGGCCTCGGCGGCCAGCAGCTCGTACGCCTCCTGTGCGCCGACCGGGACCGCGACCACGACCCGCCGGGCGCCGAGCCTGCGGGCGACCTCCACCGCGGCGCGCGCGGTCGCACCGGTCGCCAGGCCGTCGTCGACGATCACGGCGGTCCGTCCGGTGAGGTCCAGTGGCGGCCGGTCACGTCGGTAGAGCTGCTCGCGGCGTTCCAGCTCGGCTTGTTCCCGGCGGCTGACCTCGGCAATGTCGTCGCTGCTGAGTCGGCCGGCCACCATGTCGTTGAGGACCTGCACGCCACCCGGGCCGAGCGCGCCGAAGGCGACCTCCCGGGCCCAGGGCATGCCGAGCTTGCGGACCACCAGCACGTCCAGCGGTACGCCGAGACGGTCGGCGACCACCCGGGCCACCGGCACGCCGCCGCGGACCAGGCCGAGGACGACGACGTCCGGTTCGCCGATGAGGGCGGTGAGTCGCTCGGCGAGCGCCTGGCCCGCCTCGGCACGGTCGCGGTACGTGGTCATGCCCTCAGGTCTACGCCCTGCCGCGTCGTTCCGCCCGGTAGTTAGGCCGAAGTGGCCCGACCGGACAGCTGCTCGGGCACTCCGACGGTCGGCGTGTCGGCGGCGCGATGCAGGGCGGGTGCCCAGGCGAGCAGCGCCACCGGGTAGAGCAGGTAGCCGAACCGGGTCGAGGGCATCAGGGCGATCGCGACGAGCAGCCCGTACCCGCTGATCAGCGCGGTGGCGACGGCGGTGCGAGGCGGGCGGCGGGCGAGTCGGACGGCGATGGCCACGCCGGCGGCGATCAGCAGCGCGGCGGCGATCAGTCGGCCGGCGGGCAGCGCGGTGGCGATCAGGTGGCCGGGGAACGGGGACTGTGCGGGGCTGGTGACGAGGCCGTGGCCGAGTGGGAAGCGCAGCACGTTCTCGGTCAGCGCGTCGCGGTCGACCAGCAGGGCCGGGAGCAGCGCCGCGATGGGCAGCCCGATCGCGCCGGCGGCGACGCGGGTGCCGGCCCGCTGGGTCAGCCCCCAGACGATCAGGACCAGGGCGACCGGCCAGGCGAACAGCTTCAACGCGCCGGCAAGCCCGACCGCGAGGCCGGCGCGGCCGGGTCGGTCGGCTGCGGCGAGTGCCAGGGCCAGCAGGCAGAGCGCGAGTACGGGCAGGTCGTCGCCGCCGGTGGCGAGGGTGAGCGCGCAGATCGGCAGGACGGTGGCGGCCTGTACGCCCCGCAGCAGCGCGGAGTCGGGTGCTCGGCGGACGGTGGCGGGCGCGGTGCGGAGTGCGGCCACGGCGAGGGCGAGCGCCAACGCGGTGCCCACCGCGAACCAGACCCGGGCGTCGGTCCACCAGGTGTCGACGAGCGCCCTGGGCAGGCCGAAGATCGCCATGCCCGGTTGGTACGGGGTGTAGCCGAGCAGTTGTTCGCCGGGTGGCAGGGCGGCGATCGCGTCGTGCCCGAGGTATGGCGTGCCGTGCTCCAGCAGGCGGATGCCGGCTCGCTCCACGACCAGCACCTCCTCCTGCGCCCGGTCGGTGCGGCCGTTGGCCCGTTCGATGCTCTGCCAGAGCAGGGGCAGCAGTGTGGTGCTCGCCCAGGCGAGGCCGGTGACCGCCCAGCGTGCCGGTAGGCCGACCAGCCGGGAGGTTGCGGTGCGGCGGCGGAGGAGGAGTTGGACGATCACCGCCAGCGCCGCGATCAGGTAGCCGACGGCGGCGATGGCGCCCCAGGCCCGGTGCGGCAGCAGTGTGGAGGTGAGCGCGGTGATCGCGGCGAAGGCGGCCGAGACGGCGTAGAGGCCGAGGTCGAGGGCGAGTCCGCCGGCGGCGGTGTCGAGCGTCCGCCAGCTTCGACGGCGGGCGGTCGGGTGGTCGGCGATCACGCGGGCCAGTCTGGCAGACCGGTGGTGCCCGACCGGTCAGGCGGGGAGGTGTGGGAGGCGGTCGGGGCGGGCCCGGCCGGTCTGGCGGCGGCTCTGGGTCAGCCGGATCACCGCGCCGGCGTCGTGCAGCGGCGGTGCGAGGGTGCCCGGGTGGCCGCCCGCGCCGCGGTGCAGCGCGGCGAGGAGGGTGCCGGCGGGCATGGGCCGGGCGAACAGGTGCCCCTGGCCGGCGGTGCAGCCCAGCTCCCAGAGGGCCCGCCGCTGCGGTTCGCTCTCCACTCCCTCGGCCACCACGTCCAGCTCGAGGCTGCGGCCCAGGTCGAGGGTGGAGCGGATGACGGCGGCGGCTTCCGCGGAACTCTCCATGGTCGTCACGAAGCTGCGATCGATCTTCAGCTCGTGGACCGGGATCCGGGAGAGCAGCGAGAGCGAGGAGTAGCCGGTGCCGAAGTCGTCGAGTGCGAGCCGGATGCCTTCGTCGCGCAGCCGGCTCAGCACCCGGTCGACCACGTCGAGTTGGCTGAGCGTCAGCGTCTCGGTCAGCTCGAGGACGAGCCGGTCCGGGGGTAGGTCGTGAGCGCGTAGGCGGGCCAGCACCGAACCCGGGAACCGCGCGTCGAGCAGGCTGCGCGGGGACACGTTGACCGCGACCGGGACGTCGAAGCCGGCGTCGCGCCAGCCGGCCGCCGCGATCAGCGCCTGGTCGAGGATCGCCTCGGCGAAGGCGGGTAGCAGCCCCGAGCGTTCCACCGCCTCAAGGAAGCGCAGCGGATCGATCATGCCGTGGATGGGGTGGTGCCAGCGGGCCAGCGCTTCCACGCTGGTCACGGCACCGCTGCCCAGGTCGACGATCGGTTGGAAGTTGACGATGAACTCGTGGTCGGCGACGGCTCGCGGCAGCTCACCGCCGAGGGTGAGGCGGCCGAGGTCCGCGGTGTCGCGGGACGGCGCGTACGTGGAGATCCGTTGACCGGCCCGCTTGGCCTGGTACATCGCCACGTCGGCGCGGCGCAGCAGCTCGGCCATGCCGCCGGTGGCGGGTGCGGCGGAGATCCCGCCGCTGGCCTCGACGCTGATCCGCATGCCGTCCAGCTCGAAGGGCTCGTGCAGTGCGGCGAGCAGCGTCTCCGCCCGGTGCGCGGCCACCGCCGGGGCCGGCAGCCCGCGCAGGAGTACGGCGAACTCGTCGCCGCCGAGGCGGGCCACCAGGTCGCCCTCCTGTGCGGCGCCGCGCAGTCGGCCGGCGACCTGCACCAGCACCTGGTCACCGGCGGCGTGGCCGAGTGTGTCGTTGACTTCCTTGAAGTGGTTGAGGTCGATGAGGACCAGGGCGGTGACGCCGTCCGCGTGTCGGGCGCTGAGCTGCTCGGTGCCCTGGTCGAGGAGGTGTCGCCGGTTGGCCAGGTCGGTCAGCGCGTCGTGTGCGGCGGCGTACGCGTGCTCGTCGGCCACCCGGGCCAGTTCGGCGTACGCCTGGGCGTTGCGTACGGCGGTGCAGAGGGCGGAGGCGAAGGTGCGCAGGGTGTACTGCTCGCGCTCGGACAGCTGCACCGGGCCGCGGAAGCGCAGCCGCAGCACGCCGACGTCGACCGAACGGTCGTGCCCTTCGAGCGGTGTGGGGACGATGGTGCCGTCCACGTCGGTGGGCGTGCCGGTCGGGCCGTCGAAGGTGATGCCGCCGGTGCCGCCGCGGACGGTGCGGCCGCCGTCGCGGAGCTCGATCTCGACCTCGTCGGCGGAGAACAACTCGGTGGCCTGGGTGACGGCGGTGGTGAGGACGTTGTCGAGGTCCACCACGTTGAGCGCGTCGGTGGTCCGGGCGAGTCGCTGCCACGCCTGCTGCTCGGTGCGGCCCCTGATGCGCGCGGAGTAGGCGAGGTGCAGGCTCAGGACCAGGGGCGGGACGGCGAGCAGCAGTCGAGGATCCGCGCGCAGGATGAGCAGGGTGAAGACGGCCACCACGAACCGGACGGCGAACCCGGCCAGCCGGAGGTCGAGGTGGTTACGGAATTGTCGGGTGATCCGGGTGCCGGAGGCGAGGGCGATGACCGGAATGGCCAGCAGGTCGTCGAGCACGGCGGCGACCAGGTAGACCGCGCCGAGTAGGAGGAAGAGATCCCAGAAGCCGTCTGGGGGCCAACGCCTGTCGAGGAGCAGGATCACTCCGGTGGCACCCGCGGCGACGAGGGTGTGCTTGGCGATGCCGAAGGCCGTCTGGATGGCGGTCAGTCGGGACAGCAGTGATGCGCAGGCGATACCCGCGCCCGTGCAGAGAATGACCCAGGGGGCCGGCGCCAGGGCGAGGCCGATGACGATTGCGGTCTCCACCCAGGCAAAGGAGAAGATGGTCGACCTGATTCGGAGCGGAACTTTGACGACCGCTCCCAGCGTGATCATCAGGACGAGTGCGAAGATCGTAGAGACATCCCCCGCCCCGTCCGGCAGGTCGCTTCCCGTGGCGACTGCGGCGCTGACGGCGACGATTGCGGCCGCCAGGACGAGAGCCCCCACGAGGGGCAGTAGGCGTGGGTCGGTGCGCCTGTGACGACGCGTCGTCCGGTCCACTCAACCTCACCCGTTGCCCACCGTCAGTGTCCGCTGACCGGGAGCGTACCTCGGTGGCGCTCGGGAGATAAGGACTCAGCCCCACTCGGTGCTACGCATCTGACACCCCTTAGTGATCGATGGTCCGCTGTCCGTCGTGGCGTGACTCAGCCCCACTCGGTGCTACGCATCGCTACCCCACCTCTCCGCTCCCGGGCGCCGTCCCGGCGCCATTCCTTGGGTAAGGCAGACAGTAGGAGAGGTCGTGGGCGATCAGGAATAATTTATGTCGGTATGCGCAACATCAGCCAAGCTACAACTGATTTGTCACTTTCTGTCCGCAGTCCTGAGCGGAGCGCTGATCTCCCGCGGTAGGAGCACATTGCTCCTACCGGAGTCCTCGGCTGTGCCGAGGCATTCAGTGTCACGAAGGCGTCACGCAGATTCATCCGTACTTCGGCCGAGTGCGGGGCCGGATCGGGCGATCGGCGTGCGTCCCTTCCGGGCCCATCATTCCAGGTCAGGTGGAGTGATGGGCCATCGAGGTCGGTGTTCGTAAGCTTCGTTCGGTGATCGACCGAATGCATCGGCACCGTTGCCGCGCAGAGCGGTGGAGACACGTGTTCTTGGCGGCCTTTCGGTGCAACTGCCCAGGCGCACTTTGCATCTGCGTTACGCCGAAGAAGCAGGCGGTCATCGTGATGCCCCGTTGTTTCCGCCGGGTCGAGTGGGGGCGGTGGACGCTCGTCGATGAGTTTCGACCCGATTGCCCAGCGCGATCGGCGTCGAAGAATGTGCGGCGTGGCCGCCAATCTGCGCCGGACCTTCGAGCCTTTCCGGCCCCCGTCGTACCACACCGATAGGCTCACGGCCGTGACCGAAACCCCGCAGCTCAGCCACGTCGACCGCACTGGCGCGGCCCGCATGGTCGATGTCTCCGCCAAGCCGGTGAGTGGCCGGCTCGCCGTCGCGGCGGGCCGCATGCGGACCACGCCCGAGGTCGTCGACCTGCTGCACCGCGACGGTCTGCCCAAGGGTGACGCGCTGGCGGTCGGTCGACTGGCCGGGATCATGGGCGCCAAGCGCACCCCCGATCTGATCCCGCTCTGCCACCCGATCGCCCTGCATGGCGTCACCGTCGACCTGCGACTGACCGCCGACACCGTGGAGATCACCGCCACCGCCCGTACGGCGGACCGGACGGGGGTGGAGATGGAGGCGCTCACCGCGGTCGCGGTCGCCGGTCTCGCCCTGATCGACATGGTCAAGGCGGTCGACCCGGCGGCCTCGGTCGAGGCGGTCCGGGTGCTGCGCAAAGAGGGCGGCAAGACCGGCGAGTGGGTCCGACCGGCGGACCGGCCATGATCCGGGCTCGGGTGATCGTCGCCTCCAACCGGGCTGCGGCCGGCGTCTACGCCGACACCAGCGGCCCGCTGCTCGTCGCCGGCCTGCGCGAGTTGGGTTGCCAGGTCGACGAGCCGGTGGTGGTGCCCGACGGTGAGCCGGTCGGCGAGGCCCTCACGATGGCCCTCGCGGACGGCGTCGACGTGGTGCTGACCAGCGGTGGCACCGGGGTCACCCCGTCGGACCGGACGCCGGACGTGACCCGCCCACTGCTGGATTACGAGATCCCCGGCATCGCCGAGACGATCCGCGCGCACAGTCGCGACCGGGTGCCCACCTCGGTGCTGTCCCGGGGTCTGGCCGGGGTGGCCGGCCGGATGCTGGTGGTCAACCTGCCCGGCTCGACCGGCGGTGCCCGGGACGGGCTGGCCGTGCTCGGGCCGATCCTCGCGCACACCGTGGATCAACTTCGCGGCGGAGACCACTGACGGTCCGCGCCCAGACCCGACGTGTGTCCGTCCACCCGGATAGGCTCGGCCGGTGAGCACGGAAACCGCAGCCACCGCCGAGCGGGCCGCCGCGCCCCCGCCAGCCGGCTGGGAGGAGGCGCGCTCCCGGGTCTATGCGGTCGGCCTGGCCGCCGCGCTTCCCGCCGTCGCCCGGCCGCTGGTCAACGCCGACGGGCTGACCCTGGCCGAGCCGCTGGCCACCCGCACCGATCTGCCGGCCTTCCCCACCTCCAGCGTGGACGGCTGGGCGGTGCGGGGCGTCGGGCCGTGGCGTGTCATCGGTCGGGTGCTGGCCGGCAGCACCCCGGCGCCGCTCACCGAGGACGGCACGACCGCCGAGATCGCCACCGGCGCGATGGTGCCCGAGGGCACCACCGCCGTGCTCCGCATCGAGGAGTCGACGACCACCGACGGCCTGGTCAGCGGCACCCCCCGCGACACGCCCGAGTGGCGGCAGCCGGGCGAGGAGGCGTACGCGGATGAGGAGTTGCTGCCCGTCGGCACGCCGGTCGACCCGGCGGTGATCGGCCTGGCCGCCGCCTGCGGGCACGACACGCTGCGGGTCCGGCGGGCGCCGCGCGCGGCGCTGCTGGTCTTCGGCGACGAGTTGCTCACCGCGGGGCCGCCCGCGGCCGGTCGAATCCGGGACGCGCTGGGCCCGGCCGTGCCCGCCTGGCTACGCCGCTACGGCTGCGAGGTCCGCCCGTCCGACGTGGTCGGCCCGGTGGCCGACACGCTGCCCGCGCACGTGGCGGCCCTGCGCGCGGCGTTGGCGAACGCCGACCTGGTCTGCACCACCGGCGGCACGATGAACGGCCCCGTCGACCACCTGCACCCGACGCTCGAGGCGCTCGGCGCCGACTACGTGGTCAACACGGTGGCCGTCCGACCGGGTTTCCCGATGCTGCTGGCTCGGCTGGCCGATCCCGACGGGCGGGTCCGCTTCGTCGCCGGGCTGCCGGGCAACCCGCAGTCCGCGATCGTCGCACTGGTGTCGCTGGTCGCCCCGCTGCTCGCCGGGCTGCAGGGCCGCCCGATGCCGGTGCTGCCGCAGGCCACGTTGGCCGAGGCGGTGCCCGGTCGCGGCGACCACACGCACCTGGCACTGGTCCGGTTGGACCGGGCCGCCGGCACCGCCTTCCCGGTCCGACACGTCGGCTCGGCGATGCTGCGCGGCCTGGCCGGTGCGGACGGGTTCGCGGTGATCCGACCGGGCACCAACGGCGAGCAGGGCGACCGGGTGCCGATCGTTCCGCTGCCGCTGCTGCCCGGGGAGCGGGCGTCATGACCGCGCCGGCGATCAGCTACTTCGAGATCACGACCCGGCGGCTCGACCTCGCCGCGCACGAGGCGGCGGTCGCCGACCGGCGGGCCGGCGCGGTGGTCACCTTCCAGGGCGTGGTCCGCGACCACGACCACGGTCGTCCGGTGGTGAGCCTGGAGTACGAGGGGCACCCGAGCGCCGAGCAGGTGCTGCGCGAGGTGGCCACTGAGATCGCCGCCGAGCCCGAGGTGTTCGCGGTCGCGGTCTCGCACCGGATCGGCCCGCTGGCGATCGGTGACGTGGCGCTGATCGCCGCGGTGAGCACCGCACACCGTGGAGCGGCCTTCGCGGCCTGCGCCCGACTGGTGGACGAGGTCAAGGCTCGGCTGCCCATCTGGAAACGGCAGGTGTTCGCCGACGGCACCGAGGAATGGGTCAACTGCCCCTGAGCGGGTCAGCGGCGGCCGTTGACCACCACGGCCCGGGCCAGCCGGTCGCCGTAGAACGCCGGCTCCGCGCCGGGACGCCAGGGCAGCGCTGCGACCAGCACGATGAGCGCGAGCGCGAGCGAGTTTTCCATCAGCGCGCCGAAGAGACCGTCCTGATAGTGCGACATCTCCGGCAGCTGGTGCTCGTACGGCCAGATCGGGGAGATCAGGAACAACAGGTAGAGCCCGATCGCGGCGGCGCCGTGCCGGAGCCCGGTCAGCGTGGGGTACCAGATCGGCGGGCGAAGCCCGTTGAGCCCGGGCAGTCCCCCGAACGTGGCCCCCGCTCCGGTGCGCTGCGGCAGCCCTCGGCTGGCTTCCCGTCGGCGTACCGCGGCGTCGGCCAGCACGATGATCGCCGGGATGACCCACACCAGGTGGTGCGTCCACGAGATCGGGCTGATGACGTTGGCGGTCAGACCGACCAACGTGAACGCGGTCAGCTCGTCACCGTCGGCGCGGGAGTTGGCCGCCCGGGACAGGCCCAGCGCCAGGATGAGCACCGAGAAGGCGAGCCAGAGCAGGCCGGGGCTCTCGATCGAGTCGTACAGCCGGGCCAGCAGGCCGGCGAGCGACTGGTTCGGCGTCATGTCCGCTGCGCCGACCCGCTCGGTCTGCCAGAGCACGCTGCCGAAGTAGGTCCGTGACTCGTCGCCCACGATCGCGAAGGTCCCCACCGTCACGCCGATGGCGGTGCCGATGGCGGTGCCCGCCACGCGCCACTGACGGGTGATCAGCAGGTAGGCGATGAACAGCGCGGGGGTGAGCTTGACCGCGGTGGCCAGGCCGATGCCGGCGCCGGCCCAGGCTCCCCCGTAGACGAAGCGCAGCAGGGGGCCGTCGGTCGCGGCGTAGTGGGTGCCCCGGCGCGAGCGCCAGCGCAGCCCGATCAGATCGGCCATGATCAGCGCGAACAGCAGGAGATTGACCTGGCCGTAGCCGAGGGTCTCCCGGCTGGGCTCGATGGCGACCGCGAGTGGCACCGCCACGGCCACGGTGAACCACAGCGGCCAGGCCAGCCGGTCCACGATGGGGCGGAGCAGCCCGGCCAGCACCAGGGCGAGCGCGGCGATGCTGGCGGCGGCGTTCACCATCCCGGCCGACTCGATCGGCAGCTGCGCCATCGGCAGCATGACCAGGCCGGCGAACGGTGGGTAGGTGAAGCCGAGCGTGGTGCCGGGCGCGATGAACTCATAGAGCTCGTGACCGCTCGCCCACCACACCACCGCGCCGTGGTAGATCTTCATGTCGAAGAAGTTGTACGGCCGCCCGAACGCGCCGATCGCTAGCCATGCGGCGTAGGCGACGGCGGCCACGATGGCACCCCGTACGACTTTCCTGCGATCGATTCCACGCGTCACGCGTTCGATTTGGGCGAGGCGGTCCGCCCGTCTACCGACAGTCGTCGGCATGGCGTGGCCACCCCCATACCAGATTCGTCCTACCCGTCCAGGTCCTGCACGGAGCCTAGAACGGCGCCTCACGTCAGTGCCTCCCGCGTTATGGGACCGTGTCCGATCCCACACATGTTTTTGACATTTCCACCGCGTTAACGCCTACCGGGTGGTTCAGGTAATTCGCGGCCTTAGCGGGGGGTGGGGGTGTCGCGAGGGCGTATTGATGCAGGTCAGCCCGGGAGTCGCCGGGCGGTGGAGGCCGAGCGGACCGCGATGCGGGCCTCCCGACGGGCGGTCCGGACGGCTCGCTGCATGGAACGTCGAGAGTGACCGATGCGATGACCGGTCCGCCAGCGCAGACCCGGCTTGCCTTCGGTGTCCGCCGCGGCGAGCAGCAGACCGCCGAGGAGGCCCAGGTTCTTCAGCGCGTGGATCTGGTTGTTGTTCCGGGCGGCCGGGTCGTCGTTATTCCAGAAGGGATGCCCGGCGATGGTCACCGGCACCAGTGTGCCGGCGAGAACCAGCGCAGCGGGCCGGCTCAGCCGCCCGGTCGCCAACATCAGGCCGGCGCCCAGCTGGACCGCGGCGTTGAGGCGGACCATGGATTCGGGCTCGGTGGGGAAGCGGGGGTGCACCTGCTGCAGCATCGGCGCGACCCGGTCGGTCACCGGCTTGGCTGCCGTGGCCAGCCGCTGGGGGTTGCGGAGGTTGCGGTACCCGCTGACCACGAAGATGCCGCTCAGCATGGCTCGGGCGAGGGAGCGTACGGGCGTCATGGATCAGTAATACCCCTTCGCGGCGCCCGCTACCCCCGCAACCGCCGATCCGGATCGGTGAACGTGTACGTCGCGCCACGCCGAATCGAGCGACCGTCACTGATGGACCTGCCCTGACGGGTAACGTCGCGCGGGTGACGACGCTGCGGCTACGACCCGAGGATCCGGCGGACGCCGGCCCCGTGCGTCGGGTGCTGGCCTCCGCGTTCGCCCGGCCGGACGTGGCGACGCCGCCGGAGGTGAGCCTGGTCGACGACCTGCGCAGCACCCCCGCCTGGCTGCCGGAGCTGGCCATGGTCGCCGAGTACGGCGGCGAGGTGGTCGGCTACGCGCTGCTCACCCGGGTGCGGGTGCGGCCGGAGCGGGGGGACGACGCGCCGGCCCTGGCTCTCGGCCCGGTGGCGGTCGCGCCACACCGACAGCGGGTCGGGCACGGCACGGCGGTGGTGCAGGCCGCCCTGGACGGCGCCACCGAGCTGGGCGAACGGCTCGTCGTGGTCCTCGGCGATCCGGCCTTCTACCGCCGGTTCAGCTTCGGCCCGGCCGGCGAGTTGGGCCTGACCAGCCCTTGGGCCGGCCTCGGTGAGCCCTGGCAGGCGTTGGTCCTGCCACCCGACACCAGCGAGGAGGGGCCGCCGCCGCGCGGCGAGGTGCTCTTCCCGCCGCCCTGGTCCCGGGTCTGACCGCGCCGACTCACCGCGGGCCCCGGGTGCCGGTCAGGCCGGCTGGGTGCGCAGGTACCGGCCGAAGTGCGGGACGGTGAAGGCCACCGTGCCGCGCTCACCGGAGTAGATGAGCCCCTTCTTGATCAGAGCGTCGCGGGCCGGGGAGAGGCTGGCCGGCTTGCGGGCGAGGGAGCGGGCGATCTCCGCGGTCGGCACCGCCGCGTCCATGTCGTCGCGGACCACGCCACCGGATTCGCCTTCCACCAGGGAGAGCGTGGCCATCGCCCGCATGTATTCGCGCTCGGCAGGGGTGGCCCGCTCGAACCGGGAGCCGAAGAAGCCGACCGCCAGCTCGGCCTCGGCCTCCGGCGCGGCGACCCGGACGTCGGCGGCGGTGATCGGCGAGCGCGGCGCGTGATCCCAGGTCGCCTTCCCGTACGCCTGGACGAAGTAGGGATAGCCGCCGGACTTCTCGTAGAGCAGGTCGAGCGCCTTCTGCTCGTACTCCACCTCCTCCCGCTCGGCTGGCGCGCAGAGTGCCTGGTCGGCCGCGATCCGGTCGAGCCGGTCGATGCGCTGGTAGCGGAACAGCCGTTCGGAGTACGACTTCGCGGCGCTGAGCACCGCCGGGAGGTGCGGCAGGCCCGCGCCGACGACGATCAGTGGTGCGCCGAGCTGGGAGAGCTCGTGACAGGCGGCGCAGAGCGCCGACACGTCCTCCGGGTTGACGTCCTGCATCTCGTCGATGAAGACGGCGATTCCGGTGCCCACGTCACTGGCCACGGCGGCGGCGTCGGTGAGCAGCTCGACCAGGTCGATCTCGATGTCGCCCGAGTCGGCCCGACCGCTGGCCGCCGGCACGTCGATGCCGGGCTGCCACCGGTCGCGCAGCTTCGGGGCGGCTCCGCCGCGGCCGGTCGGAACGGAACGCTGGGCGAAGGCCTTGAGGACGCCGAGGAACGCGTCGATCCGGTCGGGCGCCCGGTGCCGGGGGGCGAGCTCCCGGACCGCCATGTGCAGTGCGGCGGCGACCGGCCGGCGCAGCGACTGGTCCGGCCGAGCCTCGATCTTGCCGCTGCCCCAGAGCCGGTTGATCGCCTGTGATCGCAGGGTGTTGAGCAGGACGGTCTTTCCGACGCCGCGCAGCCCGGTGAGCATCAGGCTGCGTTCGGGTCGGCCCCGGGCGATGCGTTCCAGCACGATGTCGAAGACGTCCAGCTCCCGCCCCCGCCCGGCGAGCTCGGGCGGGCGCTGACCGGCGCCCGGTGCGTACGGGTTGCGGACCGGATCCACGCATCGAACAATATCGGGCCCTCTAGCGACGGGGCTAGACATGGATAGATGGGGCTACCGGCGTGTCGAGACCGTCGACAACAAACTAGGGCTGTCTAGCGTCCACGCTAGACAGCCCTAGTTTTGGCTACCGGCTACCGGCTACCGCTTCTTGAGGCAGAGCACGTAGTCGAACAGGTCGATCGAGTTGTCGTGCACGTAGTTGGCAGTGGCCTGTGGCGCGAGCGTCTTGCACCGGGTGCCGTCGGTGGTCGCCGGGATCCGCAGCAGCACCTGGTACGTGTTCGCGGCACACGGCACCTTGCGCAGCGCCGCGTTGTCCTCGGTGCCGTCGTTGACCACGCAGTCACCCTTGGCGAACTCCTCCTCGTCCTCCTCGCTCGGACTCGGTGCGGCCGAGCTCGGGGCGTCACTGGGCAGGACGGGTGGAAGGACCGGCGCGCTCACCGACGGCAGCGGTGTGGCCTCGTTGTCGGCGTCGGCGGCCTTCCACACGGCCCATCCCACCAGGCCGAGGCACGGGCAGAGCAGGAGCACCACCACCAGCGCGATGATCAGCGCGACCTTCCGGCCGGTCTTCTTCCCCGGCGGAGCGGGCGGCATCGCGTACCCACCGGGCGCCGGCGGGCCCCACGGCGCTGCCGGCTGGCCCGGCATCGGCCCGGCGGGCGGGAACGGGCCGGGCGGCGGTGGCTGGGCGGCCCCGTACGGCGGCGGCGGTGGCGCCCAGCCGGAACCGCCGGGCGGCGGGTAGCCCGCGTCGGACGGCGGCGGTGGCGCCCAGCCCGAACCGCCGGGCGGCGGGTATCCCGCGTTGGACGGCGGCGGTGGCGCCCAGCCGGAACCGCCGGGCGGCGGGTAAGCCGCTCCCGAGGTCGGCGGTGGGCCCCACTGGGGTTGAGTCGGATCGTTGCCGGCGGGCGGTGGACCCCACTGGGGCAGGGTCGGGTCGACCGGTGGCGGGCCGCCGGGCCCGGTCGGCGGACGCTGGTACGGGTCGTCCGGCTGCCCGGAGCCCGATGGTCCGTAGGTCGTCATGTCATCCCCAGGGGTGAAGGGTGTCAGCGCTGCTTGAGGCAGAGGACGAAGTCGAGGGTGTCCAGCTCGCTGTCGAAGAAATACCAGTTGGTGTAGCCCTCGACCTTGGCGCATTTCGCCTCGGCGTCCTTCTCGCCGCTGGTCGCGCCGTCGACCCGGTTCAACACCTCGTACGTCTTCGGGGCGCAGCCGGTGATCAGCAGCTTCGGCTTGCCGCCGGCGGTGCCCTCGTTGCGGACGCACTGGCCGACCTTGACGAACCGCGGGTCGGCCGACGACTCCGGCGCCGCGGCGCTCGGTGCCGGGTCGGGCGACCCGGTGGCGTCCGGGTTGGGCTGTCCGGCTGCTGCGGATCGGGTCGGCGCGCTCGTCGGAGCCGGGTCGCCCTGCCCCTTCAGGAACCAGAGCGCGCCGCCACCGGCCACCGCCAACAGCACGATGACGGCCAGCACCGCGATGAGCGGCCCTCGGCCGCGGCCACCCCGGGCCGGAGTGGGAGCAGCGCCGTACGGGCCCTGGTCGGGTCGGTACGGCTCACTCCCGTACGGGCCGCGGTCGGGCCGGTAGGGCTCACCGCCGTACGCCGGGCCGACCTCGGGCTGTCCGTACGACTCGCCGCCGTACGGCCCCTCGCCGTAGGGCGCGCCACCGTACGGCCCGGGTCGTCCCTGTGGCGTCGGCGGGTACTGCGGGACCGCAGGCGGGTAGGACTGCTGGGCCGGCCCACGGGTCTCGTCGGGTCGCTGCCCATGCCACGGTCCCGGGACGCCGCCACCCGGTGGTCCGTAGTTCGTCATGCACGCCCTCCTGCACGAGTGGTGAGAGGCCGGCCACCAATGCGCGACGCCGACTCCGAGGCCACCGTAGCGTGGACCACCGATGAGCTCATCTCCACGGAGCGCGGTCGGCCCGGCCAGCCGTCGCGCCGACACCGCGCCAACTCTGATCTGGACCGCGTTGATCGTGGTCTACCTGCTGTGGGGCTCCACCTATCTGGGCATCCGGATCGCCGTGGAGTCGCTGCCCCCGCTGACGTCGGCCGCTCTCCGGTTCGCCGCCGCCGGCCTGGTGCTGGCGGCGGTGCTGCGACTGCGTCGGGGGCCCGGCGCGTTGCGGGTGGACCGTCGGCAACTCGGCTCCGCGGCGCTGGTCGGTGTGCTCCTGCTCGCCGGCGGCAACGGTCTCGTGGTGCTCGCCGAGTCCGGTCCGCCCGGCGTGGCGGTGCCGTCCGGGATCGCCGCGCTGCTCGTGGCGACCGTGCCGCTGCTCGTCGTGCTGCTGCGCTCCAGCACGGGGGACCGGCCCCCGGTCTGGACGTTCGTGGGCGTCACCCTGGGCTTCGCCGGCCTGGTCCTACTGGTGTTGCCCGCCGGCAGCTCGGACGCGGTGCCGTTGGTCGGGGCGTTGACCGTGGTCGCGGCGGCCACCTCCTGGTCGGTCGGGTCGTTCCTGTCCGGCCGGATCCGGATGCCCGCCGACCCGTTCGTCGCCACGGTGTACGAGATGCTGGCCGGCGGGTTGGTGCTCGCCGGCGTCGCCGTCGGCCGGGGCGAGCTGCGCGACTTCCACCCGGCCGAGGTCAGCACCCGGTCCTGGCTCGCGCTGGGCTACCTCATGGTGGCCGGCTCGTTGGTGGCCTTCACCGCGTACGTCTGGCTGCTGCAGAACGCGCCGATCTCCCTGGTCTCGACGTACGCCTACGTCAACCCGGCGGTCGCGGTGGGCCTCGGAGCGCTGTTGGTGGCCGAGCCGATCACCCCGCAGGTGCTGCTCGGCGGGGCCGTCATCGTCGCCGGAGTGGCCGTGGTGGTGAGCACGGAACGTCCTCGCCGCGCAGGCGCGACCTCGCGATCAGGGACGGTGCGGGCGGGCGACCGCCGGTAGCGTCCGGCCCATGTCGGCCGCAGCGCTGGTGCCGGTCGCGCTGCTCGGGGCGTTGGTCGGTCTCGTCGTACCCCCGGTGTCGCGGCGCTTCAGCTCCTCGCAGCCCGAGGTACGGGCGACAGCGGGGGCACCGCGCGGCGGGTCGGCGTGGGCCAGTCCGGTGGTGGCTGCCGTGGTCTTCGCCGGTCTTGCCGTCGCGCTGGGTGACGACCCGGCGCTGCCGGTCTTCCTCGCGGTGGCGGCGGTGGGCCTGGTGCTGGCCGGGGTCGACCTCGCCTGCCTGCGGCTGCCCGACCCGCTGGTCCTGGCCGCGGGGCTGCTGGCGCTCGGCGGTCTGGCCGGTGCGGCGTTGCTGGCGGGCACCCCCGGGCGGCTGCTCGGCGCACTGGTTGGTGCGGCAGTGGCGGGCGCGGCGCACGTGCTGCTGGCCCTGCTGCCCGGCTCGCGGTTGGGCTTCGGGGACGTGAAGCTGGCCGCCGTCCTCGGTCTGCCGCTCGGCTGGTTGGGCCTGGACGCCCTGCTGGCCGGGCTGCTCCTGCCGCACCTGCTGCACGGCGGTCTGGTGCTCGGGCTGCTCGTCACCCGGCGGGTGCGCCGCGACACCCTGCTGCCTCTCGGGCCGGCCCTGCTCGCCGGCGCCTGGCTCGGCGTCTTTCTCGGCTGATCCGGCCGCGCCACGCCCGAGGCATCCCCGCAGGCAGCCTCAGATCAACCGGAGCTGGCGGTCCTTTGGGCGGCGCGGCTCGGCCTCGCCGAACCGCTCGAAGAGGCCCGGGTCGATCGAGCCGAGGAACGGCGACGGCGTGCACTCGCGTTCCGCGCCATGGCGGGTGCGGCGGGCGGCGTGGCTGACGTACAGCCGGTCCTGAGCGCGGGTCAGGCCGACGAAGAAGAGCCGCCGTTCCTCCGCGACCGCGTCCTCGTCGGGCGTCGAGCCCGGCCAGCGCAGCGGCAGCAGCCCGTCCTCGGCACCGACCAGGAAGACGACCGGAAACTCCAGGCCCTTCGCCGCGTGCAGGGTGAGCAGGGTGACCGCCTCCGCCCGCGGGTCGAGCGCGTCGACCTCCGCGCCGGTGGCCAACTGCGACAGGAACGCCTCCATGTCGTCGCCGCAGCGCCGGGCCAGCGGGGTCAGCAGATCAACGGCCGAGCGGACGTCCTCGGGACGCCCTGCGCCGGCGCCGTCCAGGGTGGGCACGGCGAAGCGTTCGGCGACCACCTGGCCGGCCAGCCGCACCCGGGCGGCGAGCGAGCCGGCCAGCCCGTCGGCGTGCCGCAGCTCGCGGGCGATGGCCGCCACCCCGGGCCGGTCCCGCAGCCGGTCGTGTGAGCGCTTCTGCACCGGGATGTTGGCCCGGGTCAGGGCGTCCACGATCGGCGCGGCCTGTGCGTCGGTGCGGTACAGCACGGCGATGTCGGAGAACGACAGCGACGTGGACCGGCCGTCGATCCGACCCGAGTCCAGGGACCGGTGGGACAGCCCGCCGACCAGCTCGTCGACGGTACGGACCACGAAGTCGGCCTCCTCGGCCACGGACGCCGCCGGATAGCGGCCGACCAGCGGCGCCTCCGGGTCGAGCCGGGCCGGATCCAGCCGCCGGCCACGGACCAGCGAGGACGGCGCGATGGCCTGCACGGCGGCGGCCAGGATGGGCGCCGAGGAGCGGTAGTTGCGGTTGAGCCGGACCAGCCGGGCGTCGGTGAAGTCCGCGGAGAATCGCAGGAAGTAACCGACGTCGGCACCCCGGAACGAGTAGATCGCCTGGTCCGGGTCGCCGATTGCGCAGAGGTTGCCATCGGCGGGGCTGAGCAGCCGCAGCAGCTCGTACTGCACCGCGTCGACGTCCTGGTACTCGTCAACGAAGATCCACCGCCAGCGGTCCCGGTACCGCTCGACCAACTGCCGGTCGGCGCGTAGCAGCTCCACCGGCAGGCTCACCAGCTCGTCCAGGTCGACCAGGTCCTGCTTGCGCAGCAGCGCGACGTAGCTCGCCTGGTCGTCGCCCGCCTCCGACCGGGCCGCCGCCCGCTCGGTGTCGTCGGCGATCCGGAAGGCGGCCGGCAGACCCGCCGCCTCGGCGTTCTCCCGCAGGATGGTCAGCCCCAGCGCGTGGAAGGTGCCCACGGTGACGTCCTCGGCGACCGGGCCGAGCAGACCGTCGAGGCGGTGTCGCAGCTCCTCGGCTGCCCGGCGGGTGAAGGTGATGGCCAGGCAGTGCTCGGGAAAGACGTTCAGCTCCGCGCAGAGGTACGCGATCCGATGGGTCAGCGTCCGCGTCTTGCCGGTGCCCGGGCCGGCCACGATGAGCAACGGCCCGCCGGGTGCGGAGGCGGCCACCCGCTGCATCGCGTCCAACCGGTCGAGCAGGCCGGTGCCGACCTCCTCCATGCCGGCGAGCATCGGCTCGAACGGCTCGTGCGGTGACGGTGGCGGTGCGATCGGTGGGGCCGGTGCCGGTGCCGTCCTGCGCTTCGGCTCCGCCTTCGTGACCGCCGGGCGCCGGGCCGTCGCCCGGGCCGCCGACTCCGTGGGTCGCCGCTGCGCGGGCACCGGTACGTCGAAGAGCGTCTCCTGCGCAGCGCCGGAGCTGCTCAGCTCGGACGGCTCGAAGAGGGTGATCACCCCGTACTCGCCGTCGTAGCCCGGCACCCGGCGTACCTCGCCGCGCCGCAGCCGCCCGATGCCCTCGGCGAGCAGCTCACCCCCGGCCTGCGCCACGTCGGCCAACGGCGTCGTGGTCAGGATCTCCAGCTCGGGGCCGAGAGCGGCGAGCAACTCGTTGAGGCGGCCCTCGACCTTCTTCGACCGGGCACCCACCTTGTTGATCTCGCCGAGGATCTCGGCCAACTGCACCAGGTGGGTGACCTCCCGGGCCTGCGCCGGGCGGTGGCCCTCCGGGCGGTCGGCCAACTCCTCGATGCGACTGAGGACGCCCACGGTGAGCGGCTTGCCGCACTCGGGGCACTGCCCACCAGCGGCTCGCGTCCGTTCGGGCGACCAGTTGACACCGCACAGACGGTGCCCGTCCGCGTGGTACTTGCCCTCTTCCGGAAAGAATTCGAGGGTGCCGGCCAGGCCGTCGCCGGTCCGTAGCGCCTCCCGGACGGCGAAGTAGTCCCGTTCGGTGGCCAGCACGGTCGCCTCCCGGCCGAGCGCCGGCGGCGAGTGCGCGTCCGAGTTGGAGACCAACTGGTAGCGGTCGAGGCTGCCGACCCGCCAGTTCATCGCCGGATCGGAGGAGAGACCGGTCTCCACGGCGAAGATGTGCTCCGCCAGATCGGCGTAGCAGTCGGCGATCGCGTCGAAGCCCGACTTCGAGCCCAGCGCGGAGAACCACGGCGTCCAGATGTGCGCCGGGACCAGGTAGCCGTCCGGGCTCGCCTCCAGGGTGATCTCCAGCAGGTCCCGGGAGTCCAGGCCGAGGATCGGTCGGCCGTCGGAGCCGAGGTTGCCGATTCGACCGAGCGCGGCGTTGAACCGGGCCACCGCGTCCAGGTCGGGTAGGTAGATCAGGTGATGCACCTTGCGGGTGCGGTCGTCCCGCTTGTAGATGGTGGAGATCTCGACGCTCAGCATGAACCGGACCGGGTCCGCCTCGGCGGTGCTGACCAGCCGGGGCGGCAGCCGGCGGGCGACGTCCCGCTCCAGTTCCGGGTCGAGCCGGTAGAGCCCCGGTTCGGCCGGACGCAGCGTCTCCCGCAGGTGGTCGTACCAGGCGGGATGGGTGAAGTCTCCGGTACCGAGCAGGGCGATGCCCTTGCGCCGGGCGCCCCACGCGAGGTTCGGCAGGGTGAGATCGCGACTGCACGCGCGCGAGTATTTCGAGTGGATGTGCAGGTCCGCGACGAATGGCGGGAGGCCACCGGGGGGTACGGCGCTGAACGGGGGCACGCCGCATCCTGTCACGGCTGCCGCGCGGGCGACCCGCCGCCACGCGCGGACGTGACCTCCGCTATGCCGAGCGCAGCTCGACCAGGGTGATCTGCGGCTCGGCTCCGACCCGGACCGGTGGGCCCCAGAAACCGGCGCCGTTGGTCACGTACACCTTGGTGCCGTCCACCTCGCCGAGGCCACTGACCACCGGCTGTTCCAGCCGGACAGCGAGGTTGAACGGCACCATCTGCCCGCCGTGAGTGTGCCCGGACAGTTGCAGGTCGACGCCGTACCTGGCCGCCTCCTTCGCCGCCACCGGCTGGTGCGCGAGCAGTACGACCGGCCGACTCGGGTCGCGGTCGCCGAGGGCGGCGGCGAAGTCCGGACCGGCGGCGAGGCCGGTGCCCGTTCCCGACAGGTCGTTCACGCCGGCCAGGTCGAGCACTCCGCCCCGGGCCTGGATCTCCTGCCGCTGGTTCTGGAGCACCCGCAGCCCGAGCCGGTCCACCTCCTGGACCCACTCCTCGACGCCGGAGTAGTACTCGTGGTTGCCGGTGACGAAGAAGCTGCCGTACCGGGAGCGCAGGTCGCGCAGCGGCGCGGCAGCCGGGCCGAGTTCGGCGACCGAGCCGTCCACCAGGTCGCCGACGACCGCCACCAGATCCGCGTCGAGCCGGTTGATCGCGGCGACGATCCGCTCGGTGTGCGACCGGCCCCGCAGCGGACCGAGGTGGATGTCGGAGACGGTGGCGATGCGCAGGCCGTCCATGCTGCGTGGGAGCTTGCCGAGCGGGATCTGCACCCGGTCCAGCTGCGGCGGACCCAGCGCGGTGCGTACCCCGTACCCCGTGATGCCGGCGGCGGTGAGGCCGGCGAAGATGGCCGCCCCCCGGGCCAGGAGCAGCCGGCGGGCCGGATCGTGGTCCGGCGCCGCGACGGCACCCGCGGCCGGCGGCTCGGCCGGCCCGGCGGCACCGACCAGTACGGGCTCGGGTGCGGCGGTGGTCGGCTCGGCGGCGGTCAGCCGGCGGCGCAGCACCAGCCGGGTGACCAGCATCGGCACTTCCAGCACGGCGAGCAGGACCAGCAGGTAGAACATCAGCGCGAGCCAGAGGTAGCCCGGCCACGCGAGCCAGTACAGACCGGATCGGGTGCCGGCCAGGGTGACCGGCACGAGCAGCGCCAACACCAGGGCGACGATCCCGCCGAGCCGCCGCCAGCGGCCCGGCGTGGTGGTGTCCCGGACCAGGCGCTTCCACAGGTAGAAGTGGATGAGACCGGCGATCAGCGCCAGGACGGCCATGAACCCCACAACCGCCAACATCTGATTGCCTCCCTCAGCCGCCCGCGAACGGGGGTAGGACATCGATCGTGGCCCCGCCCGGCAGGGATGCCTGACGATCATGACAGGTCACGCCGTCCACCAGAAAACTCGCCACCCGCAGCACGGCGGCGAACCGCTCCCCGTGTCGCTGGGCCAGCTCGGCGGTGAGGTCGTCGAGCGACCGGTCGGCGGAAACGATCTCCTCGGTGCGGCCGGCGGCGGCGCGCGCACCGGCGAAGTAGCGGACGGTCAGCGTCTGGGCCACGCGTCAGCCGCCGATCGCCGACATGGGCCGGGTCGGTTGCAGGAAGGTGGGGTCGTCGATGCCGTGCCCGGCGCGCTTGCCCCACATGGCGGCGCGCCAGCGCCGGGCCAACTCGTCGTCGGCCGCACCGGCGCGTAACGCGCCGCGCAGGTCGGACTCGTCGGTGGCGAAGAGGCAGGCGCGGACCTGGCCGTCGGCGGTCAGCCGGGTGCGATCGCAGTCGCCGCAGAACGGGCGGGTGACGCTGGCGATCACGCCGACCCGGGCCGGGCCGCCGTCGACCAGCCAGGTCTCGGCCGGTGCGGCGCCGCGTTCGGCCGGGTCGGGGCTGAGCTCGAAGGCGGTACGCAGGGACGCCAGGATCTCCTCGGCGGTGACCATCGTGCTGCGGTCCCAGCCGTGCTGGGCGTCCAACGGCATCTGCTCGATGATCCGCAGCTGGTAGTCGTGGTCGACGGCGAAGCGGAGCAGGGCCGGCGCCTCGTCCTCGTTGACGCCGCGCATCAGCACGGTATTGATCTTCACGGGGGTGAGCCCGGCGGCGGCCGCCCCGGCCAGACCGGCCAACACGGCGTCCAGCCGGGGACGGCGGGTCAGTTGTGTGAAGCGGGCCGCATCCAGGGTGTCCAGCGAGACGTTCACCCGGTCCAGACCAGCGGTGCGTAGCGCCGGGGCGAGCCGATCCAGGCCGATGCCGTTGGTGGTGAGCGAGATCCGCGGGCGTGGCGCCAGCGCGGCGACGGCGGTCACGATGCCGACCAGCCCGGGCCGGATCAACGGCTCACCACCGGTGAAGCGCACCTCGGTCACGCCGAGCTGCTCGACGGCCACCCGGACCAGCCGGACGATCTCCTCGTCGGTGAGCAGCTCGGGGCCGGCCAGCCAGGGCAGCCCCTCGGCCGGCATGCAGTAGGTGCAGCGCAGGTTGCACTTGTCAGTGAGGGACACGCGCAGGTCCCGGGCGACGCGGCCATACCGGTCGACGAGGACGCCGTCGGTCCGCGGGGCGACGCTCACCTGTCGACCGTAGCGCGCGCGAGCCCGCTCAGGGCGGCCTGAGCGGCGCGGGTTACCGCATCGCGATAGCCGACGCCGAAAATCGCGGTGTGCACGAGCAACAGGTGCAGTTGGTGCACCGGCACGCGTTCCCGCGCGCCGTCGACCAGCGGCCAGCGGTCCTGATAGGCAGCCAGCACCCGATCCAGATGCGGTGCCCCGCCGAACAGCGCGAGCTGGGCCAGGTCGGTCTCCCGATGGCCGCCGTGTGCCGCCGGGTCGACCAACCAGACGCGGTCGTCGGCGCCCCACAACACGTTGCCCGGCCACAGGTCACCGTGGATGCGGGCCGGGGGCTCGTCCCCGCCGAACTCGCCGATCCGGCCGATCACCTGCTCGACCAGCGCGGCGTCGGCAGCGGTGAGCGCACCGTTGTCGACGGACCGCCGAAGGTAGGGGAGGAGTCGCCGCTCGGCGAACCACGTCGACCAGGGGCCGTCGTCCGCGGTGTTGTCCTGCGGAAGTGCGCCGATGAATCCGGGCCACGGCGCACCGAAGGTGCGCGCGCCGGCCCGGTGCAGGTCGGCCAGCTCATGGCCGAAGCGCTCGGCGGCCTCCGGCGTCGGCTCGCCGGGCTCCACCCAGTCGAGCGCCAGCAGGTCGGGCAGCGCCACGATCACCTCGGGTACGGCGACGACGCCGGCCTCCCGCAGCCAGCGCAGCCCGGCCGCCTCGGCGGCGAAGAAGCCCTCGGGCGCCGGCGCACCGGCCCCTTCGGGCCAGGACTTGGCGAAGACCGAGTGACCGTCGTCCAGGGTGAGCCGGGCGGCGGCGCAGCTGTCCCCACCGGCGACCGGCGTCTCCCGGATCCGCTGGTGGGTCCGGAAGGTCGGCAGATGCGCCGGGTGCGCGCGAAGGTACGCCAGGTCCATCAGCGCACGGTAGCCGCTTCGCACCGTGACCAGTGCTGGATGCGTGCTGAGCAGGGTGAACACGGTGAGTGACTGTGGATAAGCCGCGTGTCGTCCACAGGGCGGGAGCAGGGGCGGCGCAGCCCGGCCGGCCCGCCGCAGGCTGCCGGCATGACCTCGACCGAACGCCCCCGGCTCGCCGTACGCTCGCCCGCCGATCTGCTCGCCGCCGTGCCGTACCTGCTCGGCTTCCATCCCGCCGACAGCGTGGTCGCCGTGGCGCTGCGGGGGCGACAGATCATCTTCGCCGCCCGTGCGGACCTGCCCGACCCGTCGGAGGACCCGGTCGAGCGAGCCCGACACCTCGCCGGGGTGATCCACCGGCAGGGGGCCGAGGCCGCCACCGTGGTCGGCTACGGGCCACCCGATCGGGTGACCCCGACCGTGGACGCGGTGCGCGCCGCGCTTGCCGGAGCCGGATTGGACGTGCTCGACGCGCTGCGGGTGACCGACGGTCGGTGGTGGTCCTACCTCTGCGCCGAGACCGACTGCTGCCCGCCCGAGGGTCGGCCCTACGACCCGACGGCCAGCACGGTGACCGCGTCGGCGGTCTTCGCCGGCCAGGTCGCCCTCCCCGACCGGGCAGCTCTCGTGGCGAAGGTGTCACCGGTCGAGGGCCCTGCCCGGGCCGCGCTGAGCGCCGCGACCGACCGGGCCGAGCGACGCCTGACCGAGCTGATCGACGAGGCGCCCGCGAGTGATCTGCTCGGCGGTCGGACACTGCGTGCCGCCGGGGTGGCGGCGATCCGCGAAGCCCAGCGTCGGCAACGGCGCGACGAGCGGCTCGACGATGACGAGGTGGCCTGGCTGGGCCTGCTCCTGACCCACCTGCCCGTCCGCGACCATGCCTGGGAACGCACCGACGGGCGGGACCGGGACATCGCCCTCTGGACCGACGTGCTGCGCCGGGTCGAGCCGGAGCTCACCGCCGCACCCGGGGCGCTGCTGGCGTTCGCTGCCTGGCGAGCGGGGCAGGGGGCGCTGGCAGCGGTCGCGTTGGAACGGGTCCTCGACCAGCACCCCGACTACTCGCTCGCCCTGCTCCTGGACGACCTGCTGCGGCGCGGCGTACCCCCGTCCGATTTGGACGGTTGGCCGTCCGTCGGCGTGCCGGGCGTGGTCCGCCACCGCAAACGGAGCCGCCGTCGCCGTCGGTGACCGGCCCTGACCGCCATCCCCCGAACGATGTACGCGGTTCTCCTGTTCGCGGCCGACTCGCCCGGGCAACCGCCGCCCGACAATTGTCAGGTGATCCTTCTCCGCACTGGTACGTCATGAGCGCCGGGTTGTTGTTGTCGCTGGCGGGGCTGGCGCTGGTCGACAGCACCAGCATCGGCACCCTCTTCATCCCGGTCTGGCTGCTGCTCGCGCCCGGGCCGGTGAATGTCCGGCGGATCCTGACGTACCTCGCCACGATCGCCGTGTTCTACCTCGCGGTGGGGCTGCTGCTCGTCGGGCTCGGCACCAGCCTGGCCGGCGTGCTGGGTGGTGCCCTGGACAACCGCGGGGTTCTCTGGGCGCAACTCGTCCTGGGCGTCGGCCTGCTCGCGCTCAGCTTCCGCTACGACGGCCGGCGGCGCCCTCGTAGCGGCGGGGTGCTGCGCTGGCGGGACCGCGCCACCGCCGGCGACTCCTCGGCGCGCTGGCTGGTCGGGCTCGCGCTGCTCGCCGCGCTGGCCGAGGTGGCGACGATGCTGCCGTACCTCGGCGCGGTCGGCCTGCTGGCCACCTCGGGGGTCGGTCCGGCGGCCGTGGTGGGTCTGCTCGCCGGGTACTGCCTGGTCATGGTGCTGCCGGCGGTGCTGTTGCTGGTGGCCCGGGTGGCCCGCCCGGCGTGGGTCGATCCGGTGCTGGTCAGGCTGAACAACTGGATCATCGCGAAGGCGGGCAGCGCGTTGGGCTGGATTCTCGGCATCGCTGGCTTCCTCGTCGCCCGCGACGCGGCGGCACGGCTGGGCCTGTTCAGCCTGCTCGACCGCTGACAGGTTGGTCCGCCCTCAGGCCGGCTGCTCCACCGTGATCCGTTGTGGGCCGGCGTAGACGTTCATGGTCCGACCGCGCAGGAAACCGACCAGCGTCATTCCCGCCTCGTCGGCCAGCTCCGCGGCGAGGGTGCTCGGTGCGGAGACCGCGGCCAGCAGCGGCACCCCGGCCATCCACGCCTTCTGGGTCAACTCGAAACTGGCCCGGCCGGAGACCAGCAGCAGGTGACCGGCCAGCGGCAGCCGACGTTCCCGCACGGCCCAGCCGATCACCTTGTCCACGGCGTTGTGCCGGCCCACGTCCTCCCGGAGCACCACCAGCTCTCCGGCCGAGGTGAACAGCCCTGCCGCGTGCAGTCCGCCGGTCCGGTCGAAACCGCGCTGGGCGGCGCGCAGCCGGTCGGGCAGCTCGGCGAGGAGGGCGGCCGGCACGGTGAGCGGGTCCGTCGCGACGGGGAACAGTGAGCGGGTGCGGACCGCGTCGATGCTGGCCTTGCCGCAGACTCCGCAGGAGCTGGTCGTGTAGAAGTTCCGGGAAGGGTCGGTGGTCGGCTCCGGTACGCCGGGTGCGAGCACCACGTCGACCACGTTGTACGTGTTCGGGGTCTCCGCGCCCGCGCAGAGCTGTGCGGTGAGCACGTCGTCCGTCGACCGGATCAGCCCCTCGGTCAGCAGGAACCCGATGGCCAGGTCCAGGTCGTCCCCCGGGGTCCGCATGGTGACCGCGAGCGGCCGTCGTCTGCCCGGGCCGGCCGCACCCACCCGGATCTCCAGCGGCTCCTCCACCGCCAGGTTGTCCGGGCGGCGGACGGATCCACGCCCGTCGGCCGCCGCGTCCAGGTCGATCCGGAGTATGCCCCGTCGGTCAGTCGCCCGTCCCATGCCGCCATCCTGCCCCCACGCGGGAACGCCCGCACCGGGCACCGGGCACCGGGCAGCGTCGGAGTGCGGGCACGGTTACCGTGACCTGATGGGGACCTACGCCGCCGTGGTGCTCGCGGGTGGGGCGGCCCGGCGGATGGGCGGGGTCGACAAGCCGGCGCTTCCGGTCGGCGGCCGGCCGATGCGCGACCGGGTGCTGGCCGCTGTCGCCGACGCCGCGCCGCGGGTGCTGGTCGGTCCGACCGACGCCGTCCCGCCCGGAGTCCGACTCACCCGGGAGGACCCGGCCGGTGGGGGCCCGGTCGCCGCCGCGGCGGCGGGGCTGGCACTGCTCGACCCCGGCACGACGCTGGTCGCGCTGCTCGCCGCCGACCTGCCGCTGCTCACGCGCGCCGCGATCGGCGAGCTGCTGACCCACCTCGTCGACGAGGAGCGGCCGGCCGATGGGGCGTGCTTCGTGGACGCCAACGGGCGGCGGCAGTCGCTCTGCGGGGTGTGGCGGGTCGCCGCGCTGCGGTCCGGGCTGGCCCGGCTGACAGCCGAGCGGGGCGGCAGCCTGGCCCGGGCGCCGGTCCGGGCGCTGTTGGCCGACCTCGTCGTACGGGAGGTGCCGTGGTCCGGCGACGGCCCGCCGCCCTGGTTCGACTGCGACACTGACGAGGACGTACGCCGGGCGGAGGAGTGGGCGCGATGACGGTGATGGATGACTGGGTCACGGCAGCCTGCGCCGAACTGGGCCTGGACCCGGCCCAGGTGCCGGTGCCGGCGGTGCTGGACGTGGCCCGTGACGTCGCCCATCAGGTGCTGCGGCCGGGTGCCCCGGTCAGCGCGTACCTGCTCGGGCTGGCGGTCGGCCGGGGTGCCGACCCGGCGGCCGCAGCGGCGCGGCTCAGCGCCCTCGCGGCCACCTGGCCGGTCGACCTGGGCGCCGACCCCACCGATCCCACCGGCCCCACCGCCCCCGGTGTCTGATCCCGGTCCGCGTTGACTGGCCCACCGGGCGGCGTGGGTAGGGTGATCGTGACGGACGGAGGCGATCATGACGGCTGACCACCCCTCGGTGCCGGACGGTGAGCTGCCCAGCGGTGCGACCGAGCCGGCAGAGTCGATCCTGCTGGACGAGCCCAGCAACACCGACCTGCGGGCCAAGGTGACCGAGGCGTGGCGGGAGTTCGCCCGGGCGCTCGCCGTCCGGCTGCGGGAACTGCCCGCTGGCGCGCACCTCGAGCTGACCCTGGACCCCACCGCCTCCGGGACCGGCGACGCCGTCTACTCGATCAGCGTCGACGTGGACGGTGACGGCGCGCTCTCCGCCCGCGCGGTCGGCAACGCCGCCCTACCGGCGGGCTACCGGCTGGACCGCGCCGCGGTGGCGGACATGATCGCGCTCGGCTGGTCCCCGCCCGGCGTGGTGACCGGCTCCGGCGGCTCGTTCGGGCTGGACGGTACGACGGCGGAGGCGACCGGGATCGCCGCGCTGCTCTCCCGGACGCTGCGCGACGTCTACGGTGCCCCGCACCCAGCCTTCCTCGTCTACCTCGTGCAGGACGCCGGAGGCGAGCCGTTGACCGTGGAGCCGCTGGGCACCGCGCGCAGTGAGTTCGGTCCGGACGCCGACGTCGAGGGCGACCTGGAGGAGGCGCTGGCCGAGGCGGCCGCCGCGCAGGTCGAGCGGGATGACGTGCTCGACCTGGCGGATCGGGTCCGCACGGTGGTCTCCACGATGCTCAAGTCCGACTCCGACCGGTTGCAGATCGACTCGGACGGCGACATCAACATCCGCGCCGGTTCCGCCATGGTCTTCGTCCGGGTCCGGGACAACCCGCCCCTGGTGGACGTCTTCTCCCCGGTGCTCACCGAGGTCGAGCCGACCGAGCGGCTCTACGGCAAGCTCTCCGAGCTGACCAACCGGATGCCGATCGGCCGCCTCTACTGCGCCGACGACACGGTCTGGGCGTCCATCCCGGTCTTCGGCCGCAACTTCCAGGCCACCCACCTGATGCTGGCGGTGCAGGTCATGACCGGGCTGGCCGACGAGCTGGACGACCGGCTGCACGGCGAGTTCGGCGGCAAGCGGTTCTTCGGCGAGGGTGACAAGCCGGTCCGTCGCGACGATTCCGAGCACCGCACCGGCATGTATCTCTAGAGGTCGAGCAGGGTCTTGCCGACCGTTGTGCGGGCCTCGATGGCGGCGTGCGCGTCGGCGGCGCGTTCCAGCGGGTAGCGCTGCCCGATCAGTGGCCGCAGCCGGCCGGCCGCCGCGTCCGCCAGCGCCTGAGTGGTGTACGCCCGCAGCCGCGCCGGCGGCACGTCCGGCCGGACCAGCGTGACCTGGCGCTCGGTGGCGGCCTCCGCGGACACCGGGGACCACTCGCCGCTGGCCAATCCGAAGCTGACCATGCGACCACCCGGGTCCAGCAGCTCGAACGCCGTCCGGGCGACCGTGCCGCCGACCCCGTCGAGCACCACGTCGATGCCGCCCACCGCGTCCCGGATCTGGTCCGCCCAGCCCGGTTCGCGGTAGTCGACCGCCAGGTCGGCACCCAGCCCGGGTAGCAGATCCACCTTGCGTGGCCCACCGGCGACGCCGACCACCCGCGCGCCGGCCCGCGCCGCGAGCTGCACCAGCAGGCTGCCCACGCCACCCGCGGCGGCCTCCACCAGCACCCGATCACCGGGGCGTACGCCGACCGCCTCGACCAGCATGGTCGCGGTGCGCCCGTCGGCCAGCAGCGCCACCGCGGCGTCCAGTGCCAGCCCGGCCGGCACCTCGATCGGCGCGGACGCGTCCACCACCGCGCGTTCGGCGTACCCGCCGGAGCCACCGGTGGCGCTGACCACCCGCTGCCCGGTCAGCGTCGGGTCGACGTCCAGCCCGACGGCGGAGATCACCCCGCCCACCCCGTTGCCCGGGATCAGCGGTGGGGTGACGCGGAACGGGCCGGGGCGCCCGGAGCGCAGCTGCGTCTCGACGAAGGTGATGTTCGCGTGCGCGACGTCGATCAGCACCTGACCCGGGCCGGGCGTCGGATCGGGCGCCGCGCCGGGCACCAGCACTTCGGGGCCGCCGAACTCACGAAGCCAGATCGCACGCATGGAATCCCCCTCGGTTGCGGTGGGCGTACGCCCACGCTCCGGGTCAGTCCACCTCCTCAACCGTGGTTGAGGTCAAGGGGTGCGGGGGGACGGGCCGACGCCGGGGGACTCGACCAGCCGGGACAGCACGATCGTGCTGCGGGTGGAGGTCACGAAGGACTCGGCGCGCAGCCGCTCCAGCGCCGCTTCGAGGTGACCGATGTCGGCGGCGCGCAGGTGCACCAGTGCGTCCGCCTCACCGGAGACGGTGTACGCGCCGACCACTTCCGGGTGCCGGCGGGCCGCCACGCCGATCTGCGCAGGGGTGGTCCGGCCGGCGCAGAACAGCTCGACGAACGCCTCGGTGGTCCAGCCGACGGCGGCCGGGTCCACGACGGCGGTGAATCCCCTGATGACGCCGGTGGCGCGCAGCCGGTCGACCCGGCGCTTGACCGCCGGGGCGGAGAGGGAGACCCGGGTGCCGATGTCGGCGTACGACGCGCGAGCGTCGGCCACGAGCAACGCAATGATCCGCTGGTCAACCGCGTCTATCTGCAACGTTCCGCCTCTGGGAAGCAATATTTGTGGCTGTTACCAAAGTTCCACGGTACCTACTCTTGGTGACCGTGAACCAGCAGCGAGTCTCGCGAAAGCGGACATATCTCATGTGTTCGGCCGAGTATTTCGCGGTCGAGTACGCGATCAATCCGTGGATGGACGTCGCCACCCCGGTCGACCGGGAGTTGGCCGTCAAGCAGTGGGACCGGCTGCGCGAGACGCTGGTCGGTCTCGGCCACGAGGTGCACCTGCTCACCCCGGAGCAGGGTCTGCCCGACATGGTCTTCGCCGCCAACGGCGCCTTCATGGTGGACGGCAGCGTCTACGGCGCGCGGTTCAAGCACGAGCAGCGGGCCGCCGAGGCCGCCGGGCACCGTGCCTTCTACGAGTCGCAGGGTTGGCGGTTCATCGCGCCCAACGAGACCAACGAGGGCGAGGGCGACTTCGCGTACCTGCCGGAGGCGCACGGCGGCCTCATCCTGGCCGGGCACGGCTTCCGGACCGAGACCCCGGCGCACGCCGAGGCGCAGGAGGCGCTGGGCCGACCAGTGGTGTCGCTGCGCCTGGTCGACCCGCGGTTCTACCACCTGGACGTGGCGCTCGCCGCCCTCGACGACTCGAACGTCGTGTACTTCCCCGGCGCGTTCTCCGTGGCCAGCCAGCGGGTGCTCACCCAGCTCTTCCCGGACGCGGTGATCGCCGACGCCGAGGACGCGATGGCCTTCGGGATCAACCTGGTCAGCGACGGCGCGAACGTGGTGCTCAACAGCGAGGCCACCCGGCTGGCCGGCAAGCTCAAGGCCGCTGGCTACACCCCGGTGCCGGTCGAGCTGGCGGAGTTGAAGAAGGGCGGCGGCAGCGTGAAGTGCTGCATCGCCGAACTGCGGCACTGACCCTGCCGCGCACGTGAGCGAGGCCGGCCTCCCGTCCTGGGAGACCGGCCTCTGGTGTCGTTCTGGCGGGCGCTCAGCCCAGCGTGTCCAGCTCGTTGATCAGCACGTTCGACATGACCTGGCCGTCGCGCTGCACCTCTCGCAGGTACCACTTCTGCTGCGGGGTACGCGGCTGGTTGAACTGCCAGATGCCGCGCGGGCTGTCGATCTGGCCGATCTTGCCCAGCGCCAGGTTGACCTGCTGCGGGGTGGGTGCACCGCCGGTCAGCCGGATCGCCTGGTCGAGCACCTGTGCCGCGTCGTACGACGCCATCGCATAGGTGGTCGGCGTGGCCTGGTGCTTCTTGCGGTAGGCCGAGGCGAAGACCCGGTTGGATGTGTTGTTCAGGTCGGCCGAGTAGTTGAGCGCGGTCTGGATGCCCAGCGCGTCCTTCTGCAGGGTCTCCAGCACGGTGCCCTCGGTGAGGAAACCGGGAGCGTAGATCGGCCCGCTGTAGGTGTCGCGCAACTGCTTGATGAACTCCAGCCCGGCCGCGCCGGCGAAGAAGCAGAAGACCGCGGTCGGGTTCTTGGCCAGTGCCCTCTCGATGTCCGAGACGTACTGGGTCTTCGACGGATTCGGGGAGGGGTTGGTGAAGGTCACCGGGTCGGCGATCCGCGGGTCGGAAGCGCCGAACGCCTCACGGAAGCCCCGCACCACGTCGGGGCTGCCGACGTTCTCCGGCACGATGATCGCCACCCGGCCGTTCGCCGGCAGCTTGGTGCGCAGGTAACTGCCCATCGCGCGGCCGGCCTCGTCCAGCACGTACGACGTCCGCCAGATGTAGACGACGCTCTGCAGGCTGGTCGGGGACGCGTTGGAGCCGACCAGCGGGACCCGGGCCTGCTCCACGGTGTCCCGGATGCCGACCATGACCGACGAGTTGACGACCCCGGTGAGCGCCAGCACGCCCTGCTTGAGCAGGTCGTCGACGGCGGCCTTGCCGGTCTTGGCGCTCTCACCCTCGTCGGCGGTCAGCAGGTCGACCGGGTGCCCGCCCAGCCGCTGATCGTGCAGGTCGAGGAAGAGCCGGAAACCGTTGGTGATGTCGTCGCCGATGGTCTTGAACCCGCCGGCCCGCGGCGCGATCAGACCGATCTTGATCGGGCCCAGGTTGGCCGTCGCCGTCTTGTCATCGGTGTCGGAGCCGCACGCGGCGGCGAATCCGGTCGTACCGAGCGCGGCAAACAGTTGGAGTGCTCGCCTGCGATTCATCTGCGACACCGAATTCCCTTCCCAGAGCGTTGCAGGGCAGAACCCCGCCCCTCCGGCGTTCTACCTGCTCGACGACGCTGCGTCAATGGTTAGTGATCATCGTGCAAGGACCGCAACATATCGAGGACCCGGGGCCAGGCCGTGGCCTCGGGGTTAATAAGCCCGAAATGCTCGCATTCGGGCAGCTCAACAAGGGAGATATCGGACCCTGCGGCACGGGCGAATGCGACGAAATCCCGGCTCATCGTTACCGGCACCTGTTGATCCAGGGAGCCGTGCATCACTACTGTCCGTACTCGCGTCGGCACTAACCCCCGTGGATCAGTTGCCGCGTAACGGTCCGGGAACTGCGCCGGGCCGCCCCCGAGCAGCGCGGCCACCGCGCCCGAATCCAGATCCCGCCGGTACGCCTCGCCCAGGTCCGCGACCGGGGCGAGCGCGAGCACCCCGCCCACCGTGGCCGGCGCGGTGGCCGCCACGTACAGCGCCAGGTGCCCGCCCGCGGAGTGACCGACCAGGATCGGCGCCGCCCCGCTCACCTGACCGGGCAGCGCCTCGGCGGCGAGCCCGGGCAGCTCGGCCACGCCGGTCACCACGTCGGTCATTGTGCCCGGCCAGCCGCCCCCCGGCTGCCCGGTGCGCCGGTACTCGAGCTGCGCCACCGGGTAACCGGACGCGGCGAGCGCGGCGGCCAGCGGCCCGGTGTGCCGACGGTCGTACTCGGCCCGCCAGAAGCCGCCGTGCACCACGATCACCAGCGGTCGTGCCGGGCCGGAGCGGGCCGGACGCCGCAGGTCGGCCACCTGGTCCGGGTGGTCGCCGTACGCCACGGTCCGGTCCGGGTCGGGCGCGGGCCGGGTCAGCACGGCGCGCGGGTCGGCAGACATGCCGCGACGGTAGCGCGCCCCGCCCGGGTGGTTCGGCCCTGGGAGTCGGTCCCGGGCGGCATGGGTTGCGCCCACTGGGTAAAGATGGACCCCATGACCGAAGCGCGCTCCGCTGGAGACAACGACGAGCCGGGCCCCGACGGCACCGGTCAATCCGGCACCGTGGTGGTGATCGGCCCGGACGGGGTGCCGGTCGGCACGGTGCAGACCGAGGAGGGGCAGGGCGAGGATCCGACCCGCCTGGTCGAACAGCCGGCCAAGGTGATGCGGATCGGCAGCATGATCAAGCAGTTGTTGGAGGAGGTCAAGGCGGCTCCGCTGGACGACGCCAGCCGGCACCGCATGCGGGAGATCCACGAGCGGTCGATCGTCGAGCTCAAGGAGGGTCTCGCCCCCGAGCTCCGCGACGAACTGGAGCGGATCTCGCTGCCCTTCACGGAGGACAAGGCCCCCAGCGAGGGCGAGCTGCGGATCGCACACGCCCAGCTCGTCGGCTGGCTGGAGGGCCTGTTCCACGGCATCCAGGCGGCCCTGGTCGCGCAGCAGATGGCGGCCCGGGTGCAGTTGGAGCAGATGCGCGGCGGCCGGCAGGCGCTGCCCAGCGGGCCCGGTGGGGTGGCGTCCGGCATACCGGGCATCGGCCAGCCGGGCGGTGGCGAGGGGCACAACACCGGCCAGTACCTGTAAGCCGCCGGGCCCGCCCGGTCTCACCCCACCCCGAAGACCTTCTCCAGGTACGCGGCCACGCCGTCCTCGGAGTTCGCCGCGGTCACCTCGTCGGCGACCGCCAGGACGGCGCGGTGCGCGTTGGCGACCGCCACGCCCCGCCCGGCCCAGCTCAGCATCGGCACGTCGTTGGGCATGTCGCCGAAGGCCAGCACGTCGGCCGCGCGCACCCCGAGCCGGTCGCAGTACCAGTCCAGCCCGGCGGCCTTGGTGACCCCGGCAGCGGAGATCTCCACCAGCCCCGAGGACGACGAGTGCGTCGCCTCGGCCAGCCCCGCCACCGCAGCGGCGACCAGCGCGACGAACGCGTCCGGGTCCTGCTCGCCGGCTCGGGCGAGCAACTTCACCGCCGGCGCCGACAGCAACTCCTCCGGCGTCTGGACAAGCCGGATCAGGTCGTCGTCGGCGTCCCACCGCAGCGGATAGTCCGCCTCGTGCCGCATCTGCCGGCTGTCCTGAATCTCCACGGCGAAGCTGATCCCGGGCACCTCGGCGCGTAGCCGCCGTGCCACCTCGACCAGGTGCTGCGGCGCGAGCGGGTCGGCCCGCAGCACCTCGTCCTCGACCGGGTCGTAGACCACGGCACCGTTGGCACAGACCGCCGGCAGCGGCTCGGCCAGTTGGTCGTACACCATCTTCAGCCAGCGGACGGGCCGGCCGGTGACCAGCACGACCGGCGTGCCCTGCGCGGTGATCCGCGCGAGGACGTCGGCGGTGTACGCGCTGACCGTGCGGTCGTCGCGGATCAGGGTGCCGTCGATGTCGGTGGCGATGAGCCGAGGGGTCTCTCCCATTACCGGGACAGTAGCCGGTCCAGGTACACCGCGACCCCGTCGTCGTCGTTGCGCAGGGTCACCTCGTCGGCGGCGGCACGGACGGTCGGGTGCGCGTTGGCCACCGCCACCCGGGACCAGCCGGCCCACTCGAACATCGGTAGGTCGTTCGGCATGTCGCCGAAGACCAGCACGTCGGCCGGGTCGACCCCGAGAGCCTGCGCCACCACGGTCAGCCCGGTGGCCTTGTCCACGCCGGGCGGGCAGATCTCGACGAAGCCCAGCCCGGCCTGGGTGAGCGTGGCGACCTGCGGTGGGACGATCCGCTGAGCCACCGCCAGCAACTCGTCGACGTGGTGGTCGGCGGTCCGGGCGAATGCCTTGATCACGTCGCAGGAGAGGCACTCCGCGCGGCTGCGCGCCTCGAACCGGTCCTGGTAGGGCCAACTCGCGTGGTAGTCGCCCCACAGCGGGGCGTCGTGCTCGTCGGACGCCTCGACCATGACGGTCAGCGGGCCGACCTCGGCCTCCAGATCGGCGAGCAGCCGGGCCAGCACCTCGCCGGCCAGCCGCTCCTCGCGGAGCACCACCGGACCGGCCGGGTCGCTCTGGTCGACCACCCACCCGCCGCCGGCCATCACCAGGAAGTCGGCGGCCCGGATGTCGTTGCGGGTCAGCTCGGTCAGCCGGGGGCCGCGCCCGGTCGCTCCGACCACCGGAATCCCGGCGGCCCGCACCCGGTCGAGCACCCCATGGGTGTACGCGGAGACAGTGTCATCGCTGCGGACCAGTGTCCCGTCGAGGTCGGTCGCGATCAGCTTGGGAAGTCCCGGGCGGGTCATCGTTCCTCCTTCGCCCGCCGCCGTCGCAGCCTGCCGTGCGGTCTGGGTGCCGAGACCCGGCGTGACGGCGGGCAGCAACCGTACCTCGGGGAAAGGGTCGCAACCATGGCTTCCAGGCGAATCGGGCGCCAACGAGCGGCGCACCGTCGATGTCCTCGAACCGCGCCCGGATGCGCCCCGGATTTCGGGTCGGCGCGGCTCAGACCGAGGGGTCGGGCCGGGCGAACGGCACGGCCGGGGCGACCGTCAGATCGGCCGGCCCGCCTCGGCCATCCGGCTCGCCGGGACCGCGGTCCCGGCGGCGCCAGCCTCGTCCCGCCACATCGTCCCCGGCGCGGTCGTCGTCCCCGGCCGCCCCGACCCGCACGCCGTTCGCAGCGGCCGGGACCAACCGCAGGGCCACACCGAGCAGCACGCAGGCGGCGAACGCCATCACCAGGCCACGCCCGTACTCGACCTGGAAGCCCTCCTGGAGCGCGTAGAAGAAGTTCCGCTGACTCGGATCGTCGAGCGTCGCCGCCTGAGCGACCAGCAGGGCCAGCACGGCGCCGGTCAGGGTGAGCCCGACCAGGCGGGCATTCGACCGAACGGCAGCCGAGCCCCGCGTCGCCAGCGCCACGGAGCAGACCAGGCCGAGCAGCCCCACCAGGTAGCCGATACCGAGGCCGCCGACCTCGGACACCCCGACGGGTATCTGGATCATCCTGGCCCCCGCGGGGCCGTCCTCCGGGATGGTCATCACCAGCCACTCCCCGATCAGCGAGGCGACCCCGGCCACCGCGCCGAGCCCGGCCAGCAGCAGGGGCACCCGAGGATCATGAGCGAGGTCGGTCAGGAACGAGCCGAACCGCCCGCGCGGGGCTGACTCGTCGGCGCCCAACTCGATCACGGCCGGGCCGCCGGACCGGTCGCCCTGTTGGGGGATCGGTAAAGCTTCAGCCATCGGCCATCCCTCCGCCGGTCACGTGCCTGGAAGGAATCATGGCACGGCCAACCGATCGTGACGTGAATCGCAGGGTGGGCGTCGGTGTCGGTCGGTCGCTGGTTGGTCGGACTTCCGCTAGCGTTCGGGTCATGGCTATCCGTACTGCTTCCGCAGAATGGCAGGGCAATCTCACCGAGGGCGCCGGCACCGTCCGCACCGGTAAGGGCGGCCTGTCGGGCAACTACTCCTTCAAGTCGCGCTTCGAGGAGGGCGAGGGCACCAACCCCGAGGAGTTGATCGCCGCCGCACACTCCGCCTGCTTCTCGATGGCGTTCTCGAAGGGCCTGGCCGACGCCGGCTCGACGCCGACCTCGGTCCAGACCACCGCCAAGGTGCACCTGGACAAGACCGACGCCGGGATGGCGGTGACCCGGATCGACCTGGAGACCGTCGGCCAGGTGCCGGGGATCGACGACGCGGACTTCCAGAAGATCGCCGAGGCCGCCAAGGCGAACTGCCCGATCTCCCGCCTGCTCTCGCCGGGCGCCGAGATCACCCTTACCGCCCGCCTCGCTTCCTGAGCCGGTCGACTCGTACCCAGCACACGACAGAGAGCCCTCGGCCCGGTGAACGGGCCGGGGGCTCTCTCGTACGGTGCGGATCTCGACCGTGCGCGGATCAGGACCGGCCCGACCCGGTCAGCGTCGGGCACAATGGAAGGCGTGCCGGTGGAGATGAACCGCGAGCGCTTCGAGGAGTTGGTCGGCGACGCCCTCGACGAGGTGCCCGAGGAACTGCTCGGCCTGATGAGCAACGTGGTGATCCTGGTCGAGGATGACCCGCCGCACGGTGAGCCCAGCCTGCTCGGCCTCTACGAGGGGCACGCGCTCACCGCCCGCGGCTGGGACTACTCCGGCGTGCTGCCGGACCGGATCTTCATCTACCGTCGGCCGATCCTGCGGATCTGCGACAACGACGAGGACGTCATCGACGAGGTGGCGGTGACCGTGGTGCACGAGATCGCCCACCACTTCGGCATCGACGACGAGCGTCTGCACGCGCTGGGCTGGGGCTGAGCCCGGTCGGTCAGCGCCAGCCCGCCACGCCGCTCGGACGATGGCCCCCGGTTGCCGTGGTCGCCTACCTTCGGTGCAGCGACCGCGACGTTTTCAGGAGGCACCTTTCATGCGCAGCGAGCTGTTCTCCGCGGAGAATCTGGAGAAGGAGTCCGCACAGGCCGGCATGCGGCTGCAGAACTCCAAGATGTTGAAGATCGAGCTCAACGGCGAGGCGATGGCCCGGGTCGGGTCGATGGTCGCCTACCAGGGGCAGGTGCAGTTCCAGGCCCTGGGCTCGGGCGGGCTCGGCAAGTTTCTCAAGCAGAAGCTCACCGGCGAGGGCGTCCCCCTGATGAAGGTCTCCGGCCAGGGCGACGTCTTCCTCGCCGAGTTGGCCAAGGACGTGCACATCATCGACCTGGAGCCGGGTGACGCACTCTCCATCAACGGCTCCAGCGTGCTCGCCTTCGACTCGACCCTGCAGTACGACATCAGGATGGTCGGCGGCGCCGGGATGGCCTCCTCGTCCGGCCTGTTCAACTGCGTGTTCAGCGGCCACGGCCGGATCGCCATCACCACCAGGGGCACCCCGGTGGTGCTCAACGTGGACGCCCCGACG
The DNA here is from genome assembly GCF_036906815.1 of Micromonospora sp. CPCC 205539. Classification (NCBI taxonomy): domain Bacteria; kingdom Bacillati; phylum Actinomycetota; class Actinomycetes; order Micromonosporales; family Micromonosporaceae; genus Micromonospora; species Micromonospora sp. CPCC 205539. The sequence goes on from NZ_JBAKHW010000004.1 coordinate 414,452, forward strand.
TACGTGGACCCGCAGGCGGCGGTCTGCTGGTCGGCCAACCTGCAGACCGGCTACCACCGGGCCGAGCAGCTCGGCCTCGGCACGCTGCTGGGCCGGCGCACCGGTGAGTCGTTCACCATGAGCTTCGCCGGTCAGGGCTTCGTGGTGGTGCAGCCGTCCGAGGAGCCGCCGGTCATGGGCAGCGGCACGCAGCAGCAGGAGGGCGGTCTGCTCGGCGGTCTGCTGAGCTGAGGCGGGGTGGGCGTTCCCGGCTGCCGGGGCGCCCACCCACCGGTCAGCTCAGTTCGCCGGTGCGCAGCCGGGCCAGCCACGCCGCCGCGTCGGCGTAGTCGACGTCGGAGAGCCCCGCTGGGGCGGGCACCGGCCGGTCACCCGCCGTCGCCGCCCAGCGATGCCGGGGGTACGAGCCCAGGAAACGGACGTCGGCGCAGACCCGGCGCAGCCCCTGCAGCGCCTCGCCCAGCCGTACGTCGGCCACGTGCCCGGTGCAGTCCAGGAAGAAGACGTACCGGCCCAGTGCCTCCCCGGTCGGGCGGGACTCGATCCGGGTCAGGTTGACCCCGCGGACAGCCAGCTCCATCAGCACCGACAGCAACGCACCGACCCGATCATGGGCGATGTAGACCGCGAGCGACGTGAGGTCATCACCCGTCGGCGGTGGCGGCGGCCCGGGTCGAGAGACCAGCGCGAACCGGGTCACCGCGTCGGGGTGGTCGGCGATCTTGTCGGCGAGCACCGCGAGTCGGTGCCGGGTCGCCCCGATCGGCGCGCAGATCGCCGCGTCGTACTCGCCCGCTCCGGCTCCGGCGGCGGCCGCGCCGTTGGAGAGCACGTCAACCACCACCGCGTCGGGCAGGTGGTCGCGCAGCCAGCCCCGGCACTGGGTGGACGCCTGTGGGTGGGCAGCCACGGTGCGCACCGACGTCGGCGAGGTGCCGGGCCGGGCGCCGAGCACGAACTCCACCGGCAGGATCACCTCGCGCGTGATCACCAGCGGCTCGCCCTCGGCCATCTCGTCCAGGGTGACGCCCACCGCGCCGCCGATCGAGTTTTCCAACGGCACCAGCGCGGCGTCCGCATCCCCGGCCCGGACGCTCTCCAGCGCCTCCCCGACACTGCGGGCAGGCGTACGGCCGCCGTGCTCGGCGGCGGGGATGGTGCGCAGCGCCTGCTCGGCGAAGGTGCCCTCCGGGCCAAGGTAGACGAAGCGCGTCGGCGGTGTTCCCGGCATGCCGACCAGCCTACGCACCTGGCCGGACGGCCGGCCCGGCGTCACAGGCGAGGGTTCGGATTCCGGCCGGGCCGGTGGCTCGTACCTCGATGTTGCACACGTCGGTGCCGGCGGTGACCAGTTCCGGCGCGGTGGGCCGGCCCCGGGTGACCACCTGGAGCTCCTCGTGCCCGGTCACCTCCAGCACCGTGTACTGCCACTCGGCGGCGCAGAGCGGCCCGATGCGGACCCGGACCCGGACGTTGTCCGGGAGCACGGCGGCCCGGCCGCGCAGGAGCTGCACCACCCGCTGCCCGGTCGGCCCGTTCCGGCAGGCGGTCGCCACCAGTCCGGCGTCCGGCGTGGTGGTCGGCCCGCCGACCGGCGGAGGGGTCGGCGGGGTGGCGGGGGTCGTGCTCGGGGTGCCGGTCCGGGCGGGACCCGTGGGAGCTCCGGTGCCGGTCGGCACCGTGCCCGGGTCCCGTAGCTCGGGTGGTGCGCCGCAGCCGGCCTGCGCACCGACGGCGAGCACCGCGAGTGCCACCACCAGCAGGGCCCGGGTCGCGGGCAGCGCAGGAGCCGTCGCCCGCGGTGGGGCGGACGCGCGGCGGGGCGGGACGAACGGCACGGGCCGATCCTCGGGACATCGGGGGAACATCGTCGTGGCCGGGTGGCCGAGCCCCATCGTAGGGGGAGTCGCGGGCCGGGTGAAGGTCAGCCGAGGACGCGGTGCCCGGCGCGCTGCAGCGCGGCGGTGCCCTCGACCAACCGGACGGCCGGCACCAGCAGGTAGTCGGTGTCGAAGGTGGAGAACGTGACCACGCTGACCCGGGCCTCGGCGAGCGGGTCGACCAGCGCGGCCAGGGTGCCGGTGCCGGCCAGATCCACCGGGTCGGCGACCCGCAGGCAGCGCCAGTCGGTCTCCACCACGGCCTGCGATGGGGCCCGGCCGGCCGGGCAGATCACCGAGATCCCGTCGGCGGTCCAGCTCACGGTGACCACCTCGTCGTGGCCCAGCCCGTCCGACAACGCGTGCGGCAGGGCGACACCGGCGGTCAACCGGCACACGGCGTACTCCCCCGGCAGCAGAGCGATATCGAGCATGAGGGCACCCTAACGGCCTGGGTGCCGACCCGCCCCATCATCGCCACCTGCGGCGGACGACATGCTTCGCCGCAGGTCAGACCTCGGAGAAGAAGGTGAGCGAGCCGGCCACGGTGCCGTCGGTGAGCACCGGGGTGGAGATCGCGTCGACGGTCGCGTCGGAGGTGTCGGCCGAGGCGGCCTGCACCCGCAGCAGACCGCGGGCGAGCCGCCCGGACGAGAGCGCCAGCAGCGGCGGAATCATGTCGATCTCGGCCTCGGTCAGCTCGCCTCGATTGGCCGTGAAATCCAGTAGGCGCAGCCCGCCGTCGAGCAGCGGTCGCCCGATCAGGCCGTCCGGCTCGCCCAGGCAGAGCAACGCGCAGCCGGCCGTGGAGATCGCCACCACCCGGGTCTCGGCGTCGATCAGCAGGCATGGCTCGTCGGCCCGGGAGACGGTTGTGGACCACTCCCCGACGTTGTCGGACTCCGGCTCAGTCGTGGCCCGCGCCGCCGGCGCGAACACTTCTGAGAGCGAAAGTTCGACGTGGGCCACCGCGCCTCCTAGGTACACCGACGGACTGTCCACGCTAGCGGGTCGCCGACGGAACCACCGAGCGCACCGGGTCACCGGGCCGCGCAGCCCGATCCGGGGCGGCCGGTGACGGCGCGGGGCCGGCGGGGTGGACGGGGGGACCGGAGCCGCGTGGCGTCGCCGGTGACGTTACCGGTGGTGTGCCGCCTTGTCAGCGGCCGTTCGGCCCTCGTCATACCACCGGTAGTCGCCCGTTGGACGGTACGTGCCCTTCAGCCAGGTGCCCGGGTGCTGCGCGACCCGGGACAGCTTCTCGGCGGTGGCCGGGCTGATCCGGCTGCCACCGGCCACGAGGAGCCGATCCAGCTCCCGGTGGGTGGCCATCAGGCAGTCCTTCGGCAGGCCGTAGACGCTGATCACGCCCGAGCCGACGAAGGTCAGCACCGGCGTGACGGGGACCGGCAGCCCCACCGCGTCGGAGAGGGCCTTGCTGGCCCGCTTGGCGTCCCGGCGAGCCTCGGCCACGTACGCCGGCCGCTTGCCGTTGATCTGCACCACGTCCCCGGCGACGAGCACGCGGGCCCGGCCGTGGTCGGCGATGGTCACCGCGAACAGGCCGCTCGGCCCGATGGCGAGGAATCCGGCGCGGTCGTCCTGACCCCGGTCGAGGAGGACGTCCGCAACGTCGGTGCGGGGCCACTCGATGACGTGCCAGGCCGGCCCGAGGTGGTCGAGCTGGCCCAGCGCCCGAGCCCCGGCCGCCTCCAGCCGTCGGGCACCGCGCTCGGCCCGACGACGCCGGGCCCATTCGAGCGGTGTTGGACGGACCGGTTCGAGAACCCCGGCCGACTCGGCACGGGGATGGGGCACCGCGACGGGCGGCAGTGCCCGTGCGGTCGGTACGGCTCGTCGAGCGGGAAAGACAGTCATCGCGACCTCCGGCAAAAGGTCCCTCGAAGTTATGTCCTCACTACCCTACGTTGCCACTCCCGGTGTTCGGCAAGCCGGAGCGCCGGAGTGACTGTGGATGAATGCCATATTCATCCACAGTTCTTTTCTCGGATGCCGCCAAACGCTGCCCTACGCTGCGGGAGTGACCCACTACGTCGACAGCGAAGTCGGCCGGCTCGGCACCGTACTGCTGCACCGGCCCGGCCCGGAACTGGCCCGGCTCACCCCCCGCAACAACGACTCACTCCTCTTCGACGCGATCCCCTGGGTCGGCCGCGCTCAGGAGGAGCACGACGCCTTCGCTGCCGCGCTGCGCGAGCGCGGGGTCGAGGTGCTCTACCTGGCCACCCTGCTGGCCGAGACGCTGGCCGTGGCGGACGCCCGAGCCGAACTCACCGAGCAGGTGCTGCGGTCCCGCCGGCTCGGCGACACCCTGCGCGCCCGGGTCGCCGACCATCTCGCCTACCTGGACCCGGCGGCGTTGGCCGACGTGCTCACCGCCGGGCTGGCCCACGAAGAGCTGCGGATCAGCTCGGAACGACCCGGCGGGCTCGTGTACACCCTGATGGACCGGCACGACTTCGTCATCGACCCGCTGCCCAACCTGCTGTTCACCCGAGATTCGTCACTGTGGATCGGCGACCGCGTCGGGGTCACCAGCCTGGCAATGCCGGCTCGTGTCCGGGAGACCACGCTGACCGACGCCATCTACCGCCACCACCCGCGCTTCGCCGGCACCGAGTTCGTCTACCGCCCGGACCTGGAGCACCTGGAGGGTGGGGACGTGCTGCTGCTCGCCCCGGGCGTACTGGCGGTCGGGGTCGGCGAGCGGACCACACCCGCCGGCGCGGAGCGCCTCGGGCGGCAGGTCTTCGCCGCCGGGCTGGCCCACACCATCCTGGTCGTGCCGATCGCCCAGGAGCGGGCCACCATGCACCTGGACACCGTCTGCACGATGGTCGACGTGGACGCCGTGCTGATGTACCCGAACGTCGCCAGCACGCTGTCCGCGTACACCGTCATCGCCGGCGCGGACGGCGAGGACCCGCGGGTGGACGGCCCGGCGCCGTTCCTGCGGGCCGCCGCCGACGCGATGGACCTCGACCAGCTGCGGGTCATCGACACCGGGCTGGACCCGGTCACCGCGGAACGCGAACAGTGGGACGACGGCAACAACACCCTCGCCCTGGCACCCCGGCTCTGCGTCGGCTACGAACGCAACACCGAGACCAACGCCCAACTCGAGCGGGCCGGCATCGAGGTGATCCCGATCGCCAGCTCGGAGCTGGGCTCGGGGCGGGGCGGCCCGCGCTGCATGTCCTGCCCGATCAGCCGCGACCCGCTACCCGTCGCCGGGTGAGCGGGCCGGGGCTCGGGGCAGCTGGGTCAGCCCGGGCTCAGCGCAGGGTGAGTTGGCGGCCCAGCAGCCCTTGGCGAGCCCGTCGGCCGGCGGCGTCCAGTGCGTCGGTGGCGTTGAGCGCCTCGGCGTACCGCTTGGCGAACTGCGCCACCGGCTCCTCCCAGTCGGTCGCCGGAATCTCCTCCGGCAGGTCCCAGACGGGTGCCAGCCGGCCGTGCGCGCGGAACATGCCGGCGAACCGGGTCTGCTCGCCGAGCGGCAGCGTGCCGGCCGCGCCGAGCCGGGCCAGCGCGTCGAGCGCCGCGTCCTCGTCGTCCGGCAGCACCCAGCGCACGTGCGCCTTCTGCGGCACCTGGCACCAGTAGGCGGCCTTCGCCGCCGTCAGCCGCACCGTCGGGTAGATGGCGGCGTTCGCCCGCTCCAACGACGCCTGCACCGTCGGGTCGTCCGCGGCGCCGGGGTCGAGCCAGAACTCGAACCCGTCGTGCATGCTGATCTCCAGTGGGCCGTCCACCAGGATGTCCTGGAGGCGAGGGCCGGGCCCGGGCAGCGGCGGCACGGCCACCTGGCCGCCCGGCTCGGCCCGCAGAGCGCAGAGCAGCGCCTCGGCCAGGTCCCGTGAGACGTCGCCGGACTGCTGGTGGCGCTGCAGGCCGATGAGGACCCGGCCGTCCGGCTTGCTGATCGCTGGCGCGGCCATCGGCAGCACCGTGGCCAGCGTCACCGCGCGGTCCCCGAATTCCTCGACCAGGGCGGGTGCCAGCCGCAGCGGCGCGGTGGCGGCGGGCACCAGCTCACGCAGGGCGATCCACTCGGGCTCGTCGACCAGCCCCTCGAACGGTCGCGGCACGAAGATGTCTCGGACCTTGTCCCGCCGGGGCGCGGTGTCGGCGGCGGTGCCCTGGCTCTTTCGACGCTTGCTCACGGCGTCACAGCCTAGAGGCCCCGGCAGGTCCTCGTGGGCGGGACCCGCCCCGAGTCGTCGCTCAGCCCGCTGCCACCAGATCGGGCCGGGTCGTCGGGGTCGGGTCGAACTCCGCCCAGACGCGCTGGCCCAGACCGTCCCGCTCGACACCCCAGCGGGTGGCCAGGCCCGCCACGATGTGCAGCCCCCGACCATCGGCAGAGTCGGGGCTGGCCGTCCGGAGTCGTGGTCCGCCGCCGGCACCGCCGTCGGTCACCCCAAGCTGGATCCGCGGGCCGTCGGCCGAGGGCCGCAGCCGCCAGGCCACCCGGACCACCCCGCCGGGCAGCGGCCGGGCGTGCCGCACCGCGTTGCCCACCAGCTCGGCGAGCACCGCGATCAGGTCCGCGAGGAGCATCGGGGGGACGATGTCCGCCAGGTCGTCGGCGAGCCGGTGCCGGGCAAGCCGCGCCCCGGCGGGGTGGTGCGGGACCACCACGCACCACGCCCGTTCCCTCGCTGCCGCCGCCACCGTCGCCTCCACGTCGCGCCACCCGTCGGTCATCCGCGCGGTAGCCGCACCTCTGCGACCGTACCGCCGCCGGTCCTCGGACGTAGGGATACCCATCCATTCTGCTGTTCAACGATCCGGCGGACGAGATAGAGACCGAGCCCCGCACCCGGATAGCCGCGCCGGTCGCCGGACTCGCCCTGCCAGAACCGGTCGAAGGCCCGCTCCACGTGCTCCGGTCGGATGCCGATGCCCCGGTCGCTGACCCGGAACGCGACCAGCTGACCGTCGATCGCGGCGGTGATCTCGATCGGGGAGTCCGGTGCCGAGTACTTTCCGGCGTTGGTGGCCAACTCGGTCAGCACGGTGGCCAGGCTGGGTCGGTGGCCGAGCGCCGTCGCGAGATCGGCCGGAAGGCGGAGCACCAGCCGCCTACGCAGCTCCGCCGGCAGGTCGACGACGGCGGACCGCAGCGCCTCACCCAGGTCGAACGGGGTGGGCGGATTGTCGCCCGGCCCCGCCTCGGCCGCCGAGGAGAGCAGCCGGTCCACCAGTCGGGCCAGGTCGTTCGCCCGCTGCCCGATCACCCGGGCGGCCTGCCGCCGGTCGGTGTCGGTCAACGACTCCCAGTGGTCGGTGAGGGTGTCCGCGTACCCCTTGATCACGGTGACCGGGGTGCGGAGCTCGTGGCTGGTGACCGCGACGAAGAGCTCCTGGTCGTGGTCCCGGCGCTGCTGGTCGGTGATGTCGCGGAAGGTGACCACCCGCAGCGAGCCCGGGCCGGGCAGCTCGCCGGAGGTGATCCGCAACCAGCGCCCGTCCGGCAACCGGTGGTCGCGGACCTGGCCGGACGGCGGCAGCGGAAGCGGCAGCGGGCGGCTCAGTGCGTCTTCGGCCGCCAGACCGGTGACCTGGGCGGCGGCCGGGTTCCAGAGCCGGACATAGCCGTCCCGGTCGACCACGGCCAGCCCGTCGGCGAGCGCCGCCACCACCGGACCGTCGCCGTGCACCGGCAGCCCGCTCTGGTCGCCGTACATGTGCGCGATGCAGGCGGCGAGGTAGGCGACGACCCCCTGCTGCTCGGCGGTCGGCTCGTCGTCACCCGGGTAGAGCGCGTGCAGGCTGCCGACGGTGTGGCCGCCGATCTCGGCTCGGGAGACCACCATCCGGCGCAGCCCACAGCCGTCCAGCTCGCCGCCCAGCTTGCCGCGGAGGTGTCGTACCCGGACCTGGTTCACCCGGGGGCCGGAGAGCAGGCAGGCCGTGTCCGGGTCGTCGGCCGACAGTGGGCGGCCGAGCGTCCACTCCGTCGCGCCGGTCGCGGCGATCACCCGGCCACCGGTCGGGCCGAACTCGGCGAACGCCATGCCGGTCGCGCCGAGCGCGGGTTGGGCCACCTGGAGCAGCTTGGTGAGGACCGGCAGGCCGGCGTCGCCAGAATTGATCATCTCGATGACGACGGTGTGGCCGGCGATGAGAGCGGGGAAATCGATACGCTCCGGCATGTGCCGAGTCTGCCCCGGCGACCCGGATTTGGGCACCCCCGGCCGGCCGGTGCCCAGTCAGCGGTCCAGCCGGGCCAGGGCGTGCGCCGGTCGGTCGGTGATGATCCCGTCCACCTCGGCCGCCAGCACCAGCTCCAGGTCGGCGGGGTCGTTCACCGTCCAGACGTACACCTGGTTGCCGGCCGCCCGCAGTGCGGGCAGCAGCTGCGGACGGGCCCGGACGAGGCCGATGCCGGGCCCGGCGATGCGAGTGCCGAACGGCAGCCGGCCCAGCCGCAGCCAGGGCAGCAGCACCTCCAGCAGCAGCACCGTGGGCAGCGTCGGAGCCAGCTCGCGGACCCGGCGGACCGCCAGCGGAGAGAACGACATGACGGTGACCTGGACCGGATCGTCCGGCGCCGGATCGGCCAGCCCGTACCGACGCAGCAGATCGACGAGCCGCCGCTCGACGGTCGAGCCGTAGCGGGACGGGTGCTTCGTCTCCACCAGCAGCCGGACCGGCCGGCCGGCGGCCAGCACGGCGTCCAGCAGCCGGGCCAGGGTCAGCAGCCGGGTGTGCGACTCGTCCGGCGGCAGGTCACCGCTCGGCGCGCCGCCCGGATGCCACGAGCCGAAGTCCAGAGCCTCCAACTCGGCGAGGGTGCGGGCGCTGACCAGCCCTCGACCGTTGCTGGTGCGATCCAGCCGCCGGTCGTGTACGCAGACCAGGTGCCCGTCCCGGGTCAGTCGGACGTCGCACTCCAGGCCGTCGGCACCCTCGTCGAGAGCGCGTAGATAGGCCGCGAGGGTGTGCTCCGGAAGGTCGTACGAGGCGCCGCGGTGCGCGAAGACGAGAGGCCCGCCCATGCCGGCCGCCTCAGATGACCTGACCGGGCTGCCCGTTCGCGTCGACCACCGGTCGGCCCACGGCGGCCCACTGGCGCATGCCGCCGTCGGCGTTGTGCACCTGCCCCCAGCCGTTGCCGGCCAGGTAGGCGACGACCTGGGCGGAGCGGCCGCCGGACCGGCAGATGACCGCCACGTCCCGGTCGGTGGGAATCTCGGCCACCCGCGCCGGCAGCTCCATCATCGGGATGTGGTGCGCGTTGGGCGCGTGGCCGGCAGCCCATTCGTCGGGCTCCCGCACGTCCAGCAGGAAGGTCTCGTCGGCGATCTCGGTCACGGGCACGGTGGGAACCTGGGGTCCGAACACAGGAACCAACACTAGATCCTTCCCGGCCGGATCGACACCGACCCGGCCGTCAGCACGGTCACAACCGGGTCACCCACCGCGGATTCGCCGACGCCCACGCCGGCACCCGGGTGCCGCGGACGGCCTCGAAGAGCCCGTTGCCCCCGTTGTCCAACACCACGTACGAGACCTCGTTGATGGTCTGCGGGGACGACGGCACCTGGATGCCCCGCAACCCGTCGGCCGGCAGCGCGCGGAGCGCGAGGAGCAGGTCCTCCAGGGGTACGCCGTTGGTGTCCACGGTCAGCGAGTCGCCGACCGCCCGGAGCACCCGGTCCAGTTTGACCGGGTTGCTGCGCAGGTCCGCCTGGCCGGCGCTGTCCAGCATCGCCCGGAGCAGTTGCTGCTGGTGGTGCTGCCGGTCGTAGTCGCCGTTGGGCAGGTCGTAGCGCTGCCGCACGTAGTCCAGCGCCTGAGCCCCGTCCATCTGCTGGCAGCCGGTGGGGAAGACCCGCTTGGTGTGGATCGAGCGCACCTCGGTGTCCACGCACATCCGCACGCCGCCGAGCAGGTCGATGACCTTGCGGAAGCCGGAGAAGTCGATCAACGCGGCGCCGTCGAAGCGGATGCCGGTGAGTCGGGCCAGGGTGGCGGAGAGCAGCCGGGTGCCGGCCAGCCCGCCGCCGCCGTGCTCGTACGCCGCATTGATCTTGTCTTGACCGCCGCCGAAACCGTTCGCGGGCGGAATGGCGACCAACAGGTCACGCGGGATGGAGACCAGGTACGCCTCCCGCCGCCCCTCCGGTACGTGCACGATGAGGATGGTGTCCGAGCGTTGGTCCGGCCCGCTGTCGCCGGGGCGCCGGTCGGAGCCGACCAGCAGGTAGTTGAGCGCCCCGTCCAGATCGGTCCGGTCGGTACGGGCGTCGGGGTCGAGCAGTTGCTCCTTGGCGACCGCGCGGTCGTACCGGTGGCTGAGCATCTTGAGCCCGACCACGGTGAGGCCGGCCAGCAGCGCGAGGGTCAGACCGATGCCGAGCAGGATCCGCGGGCCTCGGGCGCGGCGCGGCCGAGCGGCTCGGGGCTCACCGGCCCGGCCCGCCGTGTTCCGTCCTGACCTGGACGTGACCGTCTCCCCGCAGCCGATACGTGAAACCTGCTCACGTAAGGCTACGGGCGGTGACCGGGTGGTTGCGGGCTTTCGCGCCTATTGGCCGGCCGGGGCCGTCACTTGCGGCTGGACATCATCTCGGGGTGCGCGAAGACGAATTCGGCCAGCTTGTCCTGCCGGACCGCACGGAACATCTCCATGGTCTCGGCGTTCAACGCCTCACTGCCCGCGCCGTTGCCGTTGAAGGTGCCGTTGTTGGTCTTGAGCATGGTCAGCTCGTTGGAGGTGACACCGCGCATGGTGTAGATGAGATCCTCGATCTTGGCACCGCCAGTGTCCAGCACGAACGCCTTGCCGGCCGCCTTGATCAGCTGGTTCAGCTTCGTCGGGCTGGTCAGCGTGCCGCCGTCGGTGGCCTTCTTGGCCATCGCCTTGATCAGCTGCTGCTGGTTCTGCTGGCGGTCGTAGTCGCCACCGGGCAGTCCGTAGCGCTGCCGGGCGTAGTCCAGTGCCGCCCAGCCCTCCATCTGCTGGCAGCCCTTCTTGTGCACCACCTGGGTCATCCTCTTGCCGGTCTTCTTGGCGTCGGCGTTCCACATCGGCTTGCCGTCGACGAACGACATGTGCTTCGACTTGACCTCGTGGCTCACGCAGATCTTCACGGTGCCGAGGGTGTCGATGACGTTCTTGAAGCCGCCGAAGTTGATGATCGCCGCGCCGTCGAAGCTGACCCCGGTCAGCTTCTTGATCGTCTGCGCCATCAGCTGCGCGCCGCCCTCCCAGCCGCCGCCGTTGCGGGCGCCGGCCTGGAACGCGGCATTGATCTTGTCGGTGCCCCCGGCGTAACCGCTCTTCTTGAACGGCGGGATCTGCGCCGCGGTGTCCCGGGGGATGGAGATCAGGTACGCCTGGTCGTGCGACGCCGGGATGTGCAGGATGATGATGCTGTCCGACCGGACGTCGTCGGCTGCCCAGCGTTCACGGGCGTCCACACCGAGTAGCAGCATGTCGATCGGGCCGTCCAGGCTCGCGCCGCCCTCGGCGTCGGTCTTGCCGGCCTCGCCCAGCAGGTTGCGCTGCGCGATGTCGCCGGTCGCCTGGCCGATCAACACCTTGCTGCCGACGATGGCCGCCCCGCTGCTGAGCATCAGCACGGCACCGAAGACCACGGTCAGTCGGGCCCAGAGCGGGTCCTTACGGCGGGACCGCTTCTTCTTCGACCCGCCACCGCCCGACCCGCCACCGCCCGACCGGTCACCGCCGCCGGGCGGCAGACCGCCCGGCCCGCCGCCGGAGGGGCCGGGCTGCATCGGTATGGCCCCGGAGACCCGACCGCTGGGCGCGGCGGACCCGGTGGACGAAGGGCGACGGCTGGCCTGAACCGGCATTCGTGCTCCAGCTCATGTGATCAGGAGGGGGGCGGCACCACTGTACGGACATCAATTCGACTTGGCGAGTTCATCCCGGGTCAATCCGGACGTCAATTTCGTCTGAGTCGGTCAATCGTCGCCATTCGATGACCCGAACGGTTGGCTGCCCGTCGGACACCCGGCCCCGCCGTCGCTGCCCGTGACGCGGGGCCGGCCACCCCGGCCGGTCAGCCGCCGTCGTTGCTCTTCGGCGGGTTGGCCTTGACCCAGTCGGCCATGGTGTCCGCCGTGATGGCCCGGTACATCGCCAGCGCCTTCTCCCGGTCGGAGACCACGACCGACTCGCCGTTGATGGTGTCGCTGCCGACGTTCGGGCTGGTCACGAAGGTGAGGTTCTGGCCGCGCAGGTTGCGGAACTGCAGCGCCATGTCGGTCACCGAGAAGCCCTGGTCGACGGTGACGGCCGCGGTCACCGACTGGAGGAAGTCGTTGAGCTTCTTCGGGTTGGCCAGCGTCCCGGTGCTCGCCGCCTTGTCCATCAGTGCCCGGAGGAATTCCTGCTGGTGCCGCATCCGGGCGAAGTCGCCGTCCGGGAACTGCTTGCGCTGACGGATCCAGTCCAGGGCCTCGGCGCCGTCCATGTGGTTGGTGCCCTTGGTGAAGACCCGGTACGGCTTGTGGATCGAGGTGACGGTCCGCTCCACCTTCAGGTCGACCCCGCCGAGGGCGTCGGTGACCTGCTTGAACCCGGCGAAGTCGATCGCCATCACGTGGTCGATCCGGACGTCGCTGAAACACTCCACGGTGCGGACCGCCAGCGGCAGCCCACCGAACGCGAACGCTGCGTTGATCTTCGCGCGCTGGCCGGAACCGCAGTCCGCGCCGGCGCTCTTGGGGATCGGCACGTAGAGGTCACGCGGAATGGAGACCAGGTAGGCCTCCTGGTGATCGGCCGGGATGTGCATCACGATGATCGTGTCGGCCCGCCACCGGCTCTTCGTGTCGACCGGTGCGTCCGGGTCCCGGGAGTCGCTGCCGACCAGGAGGATGTTCAGCGCGCCGTCGACGGTCTTGGTCGGCCGGCCGCCGGTGATCTCCGCGAACGGGTCGGTCCGGGCCAGATCACCGTTGAGGTTGCGGGCGTACATCCAGGCCCCCACGCCCCCGAGCAGCGCCAACGCCAGCACCACGACCCCGGCCACGAGCCCGATCCGACCCCAGCGCGGCCGCCGGCCCGGCCGGCCACCGCCGCCCGGTCCGGTCGGGCCGACCGGACCGCCCGGACCCGCCGGGCCGCCGTAGGCGGGCCGCTCCTCGTCCGGCGACGGATACCAGCGCGCCTCGGACGGACGGGCGCGGCCGGAGGCGCCCCGGTCGGGGCCGGGCACGGAGGCGCGCCCCGTGCTGCGGTGCAGGAACGGGTGCGGAACGCCGGCAGACGAGGTCGCTGACATGTAACTCAGGGTACGTAGCGGAAGCCACTACCGCCTTCAGGTGACACTCAGCGGACCGGTGCCAACTCGAGGGGCTGCTACCCCAGCCGCGCCCGGAAGTACTCGATCGTGCGTCGCAGGCCGTCTTCGGGCGCCACGGTCGGCTCGTAGCCGAGCAGGTCGCGGGCGCGGGTCAGGTCGGGACGGCGCTTCTCCGGGTCGTCGGCGCTACGAGTGATGTAGCTCACCTCGGACGTGCTGTCGGAGAGCGACACGATCAACTCGGCCAGTTGCCGCATGGTGAGCTCGTGCTCGGTGCCGCAGTTGATCGGGCCGGTCTCGGTCGAGTCGAGCAGCAGCAGGATGCCCCGCACCAGGTCCTCGACGAAGCAGATGGACCGGGTCTGGTTGCCGGTGCCGTGCACGGTCAGCGGCTCGCCGCGCAGTGCCTGGGAGATGAAGGTGGGGATGGCCCGACCGTCGTCCGGACGCATCCGCGGGCCGTACGTGTTGAAGATCCGGACGATCGCCGCGTCGAGGCCCCGGTAGCGGTGGTACGCCATGGTGGCCGCCTCGGAGAAGCGCTTCCCCTCGTCGTAGACGCTGCGGACCCCGATGGGGTTGACGTTGCCCCAGTAGGTCTCGCGCTGCGGGTGCTCCAGCGGGTCCCCGTACGCCTCGGAGGTGGAGGCCATCAGGAACCGGGCGCCGTCGGCGACCGCGCGGTCCAGCAGGTGCAGGGTGCCCACCGAGCCGACCCGGAGGATCTCGAGCGGCAGCTTGTCGAAGTCGGTGGGGCTGGCCGGCGAGGCCATGTGCAGAATCGCGTCGAACCGCTCGACCAGCGCCGGGTGATGGGTCGGCAGGCCCTCGGAGATGTCCGCCTCGACCAGCGTGAAGGTCGGCCGCTCCAGCAGGTGGGCGACATTCTCCTTCGAGCCGGTGACGAAGTTGTCCAGCGCCACCACCGTGCAGCCCCGGGCGATCAATGCGTCCACCAGGTGCGACGGGACGAAACCGGCACCGCCGGTGACGAGGATGCGATGACCGGAACCGAAGCGCTCAGCAACCTTCATGCCGGTCAGCCTACCGACCAGCGAAATGAGGGAAGGGCCCCCTGCTGACGCGTGGCGTCGTGCAGGGAGCCCTTCCGCAGAAGGTGCCGCGGTCAGTGGGCGCCGTGGCCGGTGAGGGCACGGACCTCCAGCTCCGCGTACTTCTCCTCGTCGTGTTCCTTGGAGATGAGGGTGCCGATCCACCCGCACAGGAAGCCGAACGGGATGGAGATGATGCCCGGGTTGGACAGCGGGAACCACTGCCAGTCGTGCTCCGGGAACATCGAGGTCGCCGCACCCGAGACCACTGGCGAGAAGAACACCAGCAGTACGGCCGAGATCAGCCCGCCGTAGATCGCCCACACCGCGCCGGAGGTGTTGAACCGCCGCCAGAACAGGCTGTAGAGGATCGCCGGCAGGTTGCCCGATGCGGCCACCGCGAAGGCCAGCGCCACGAGGAACGCCACGTTGAGGTTCTGCGCGTAGATCGACAGCAGGATGGCGACGGCGCCGATCACCAGGGCGGAGATCCGGGCGACCCGTACCTCCTGTCGCTCCGACGTCTCACCCTTCTTCAGGACGTTGGCGTAGAAGTCGTGCGCCAGGCTGGACGAGGACGCCAGTGTCAGCCCGGCGACCACCGCCAGGATGGTGGCGAAGGCGACCGCCGCGATGATCGCCAGCAGGGCCGCACCACCCAGGTCGCCGCCGAAGAAGTCGATGCCGAGCGCCTCGGCGAGCTGTGGCGCCGCGGTGTTGCCGGCCTTGTCCTGCTCGGTGATCGCCTTGCTGCCGACCAGCGCCGCGGCACCGAAGCCGAGGGCCAGGGTGAGCAGGTAGAACGTGCCGATGATGCCGATTGCCCAGAGCACGCTCTTGCGGGCCGCCTTCGCGGTGGGCACCGTGTAGAAGCGGATCAGGATGTGCGGCAGGCCGGCGGTGCCGAGCACCAGGGCGATGCCGAGGGACAGCAGATCGACCTTGTTGTAGAAGGTCTGTGTCGCATTGCCGGCCACTTCGACGCCGTACCGCAACCCGGGTTCGAGGAACGCGCTGCCCTTTCCGGACGACGCGGCCGCGTCGCCGAGCAGCGACGACAGGTTGAACTTGTACTTGGCCAGCACCAGCAGCGTCATCACCAGCGCGCCACCCATGAGCAGGAACGCCTTGACGATCTGCACGTAGGTGGTGCCCTTCATGCCGCCGACCGTCACGTAGACGATCATCAGGGCGCCGACCATGATGATCGTCGCGACCTTGGCGGTGGCGGCGTCCATGCCGAGGAAGGTCGTCCCCGGCTTGATGCCGAGCAGCAGCGCCACCAACGCGCCGGCACCCACCATCTGGGCCAGCAGGTAGAAGATCGACACCGTGATGGTGGAGACCGCCGCCGCCGTACGCACCGGACGCTGGCGCATCCGGAAGGCCAGCACGTCCGCCATCGTGTAGCGGCCGGAGTTCCGCAGCAGCTCCGCGACCAGCAGCAGGGCCACCAGCCAGGCGACCAGGAAGCCGATCGAGTAGAGGAAGCCGTCGTAGCCGTACAGCGCGATGATGCCGGCGATGCCGAGGAACGAGGCGGCCGACATGTAGTCGCCGCCGATCGCCATGCCGTTCTGGAAGCCGGAGAAGGAACGACCACCCGCGTAGAAGTCGGTCGCCGTCTTGGTCTGCCGGCTGGCCCAGATGGTGATGGCCAGGGTCACCGCCACGAAGACCAGGAAGAGCGTGATGGTCAGGTTGCGGGCGGTGTGATTGCCCGCCTCAGCCGCGAGGTCCATCCTCATGGGTCACCTCCCCGAGCTCGGCGCGGATGCGGTCGGCGACCGGGTCGATCTTGCGGTCCGCGTACCGCGAGTAGAGCCAGGCGATGAGGAACGTGGAGACGAACTGGAGCAGGCCGAAGACCAGCGCGACGTTGATGTTGCTGCCGAAGAGCTTCGTGCCCATGAAGTCCCGGGCGTACGCGGAGAGAATGACGTAGAGCGCATACCACAGGAAGAACGCGACGGTCATCGGGAAGACGAAGCCGCGCAGCGCACGCCGCAGCCCGGCGAACTCGTCCGACCGTTGTACGGCCAGGTACTTGTCCGGCTGGGAAGCGGTCGGCGCGGGTGTGTCCGTGGACATCTGTGGATCACCACCTTCACAGGCGTCGGGGGTAGTTTCGCGCACGGTAGAGAGCGCGCTCCCCGACGGGGAAGAGTGAGATCGACACCGGTCGTCGAGTGCGCCGAGCGGTTGGCTGGCTGCGCCGAGTGACCCAGGTCACTCCGGTGACCGGTCGAGGTCGGGTCAGTCGCGCAGCTCTTGGTAGCGGCCGCGGTAGTGCAGCAGCGGGGCCGTCTCGTCGGCCAGGTCGACCGCCTCGATGGTGGCTTCCACCAGCAGGCCCCAGCCGTACTCCCGGGCGGTGTCCAACCGGCAGCCGGCCCATCCGCCGGCGTCGGCCGGAATCGGCCCGTACGGGGTGTCGGTCCATCCTCCGGTGGCGAAGAGCCCTCCCGGCGCGGGGAAGAGGCCGGCGAACCGGTCGGCGAGCTGGCGGTGCGGCGGGCCGAGCGGCGTGACCGCGAACCGGCCCGCCTCCTCGACCGCGGCCCAGAGGTCCGACTCGGGGTCGATCAGCCCGAGCAGCCGATCCGGCTCCCCCTCGGCGACCAGGGTCGACGAGACGGTCAGGCCGGCCGGCCCGGGGGTCGTCCAGAGCGTGACCGGCGCGGCCAGCCGACCCCGCAGCCGGCGTACCGGCGACCGCTGCCCGGCCGGCACCGCGAACGGGTCGGTGTGGTGGATCTCGGCGCCCGGTTCATGATTCACGTGAAACATTGTGACCCCATCGCCCGGCTTCGAGGACCCGGCCGGCGAAGGTCCCAACCAGGGCGGCGGTCTCGTCGGCGTGCGTGTCGAGCACGAAGTGCCCGCCGTCCAACAGGTGCACCTCCGCCTCGGGGACGTCGGACCGGTACGCCGCCGGCTCGGTGATCTCGAAGGACGTGTCGTGCCGGCCCCAGACGACCAACAGCGGTGGCCGGGTCCGGCGCAGCCAGTCCTGCCAGACCGGGTACGAGGCGACGTTGCTCCGGTAGTCGTACATCAGGTCGGCCTGAAGGTCGATCATCCCGGGGCGGCTGAGGAAGGCGTGCTCGTCGGCCCACAGGTCGGGGTCGTACCGCTCGGGGTCGGGATCGTCACCGACGTGGCGCGTGCGGATCGCCGCCAGCGAGAGGATGTTCTCCCGGATCGCCGCCTCGTGCGCGGCCCGGTCCTGCCAGAAGGCGCGACGGGTCGCCCAGAGCGGGCCCAGCCCCGAGTCGTGGGCGACCGCGTTCTGCACGACCAGGCCGTGCAGTCGGTCCGGATCGGCGATAGCCATCCGGAAGCCGACCGGCCCGCCGTAGTCCTGCACGTAGAGCAGGTAGTGCTCGAGGCCGACGGCGGTGACGAAGCTCGACATCGTCGCGGCGATCCGGTCGAACGTGTACGGGTAGCTGGCCCGGGACGGGGTGTCGCTGTGCCCGAATCCCGGATAGTCGGGCGCGATCAACCGGAATCGGTCGGCGAGCCGGTCGAGCAGCGGCTCGAACATGCGCGACGAGGACGGGAAGCCGTGCAGGAGCAGCAGCGCCGGAGCGTCCGGTGCGCCAGCCTCCCGGTAGAAGACGGTGAGTCCGTCGACGACCGTGCTGCGGTAGCGCGTCCGCGTAACCATGGCAGATTCCCCCCATTTCCGGATGACCGCACCATAACGGCGGGCCGGCACGGCCGGAGGGCGTCCGCTCCTCGCCAGCCCCCAGCAGCGCCCACCGTCGGCCGTTTGACGCCTCGGGCTAATGCTGTTAGCTTTTGGCTAACGCAATTAGCCGCCACCGAGGAGGACGTCATGACCGAATACCTGAGCAGAGCCGGCAACACCCTCGCCTACGACGTGACCGGGCAGGGCCCCCTGGTCGTCCTGGCACACGGCATGGGCGACAGCCGGCACTCCTACCGCTTCCTCGCGCCGGCCCTGGCCGCAGCCGGATACCGGGTCGCCAACGTCGACATCCGTGGCTGCGGCGACTCCAGCCTCGGCTGGGACGGCTACAGCCGCACCGACATCGCGGGTGACCTCGTCGCGGTCGTGCGCCATCTCGGCGGCCCGGCCGTGATCATCGGCCAGTCGATCAGCGGCGGTGCCGCGACCATCGCGGCCGCCACCGCCCCCGAGGTGATCAGCGGCGTCGTCGAGTTGGCCCCCTTCACCCGCGCACAGTCCTTCGACCTGGGCGGGTTGCTCCGGGTCCGGCGCTTCCGGGCCGGCTTCATCCAACTGGCGCAGGTCCTCATGCGGGGGAGTCTGGCGAGCTGGAAGAAGTACCTCGACATCGCGATCCCGACCAAGCCGGCGGACTGGGTCGGTGAGCTGGCGCGCATCGAGGCCAAGATGAGCGAGCCCGGCCGGATGAAGGCCCTACAGGCCATGGCCAAGACCAGCCCGAGCGACGCCGGTGCGCAGCTGCCCAACGTCACCCGCCCGGTCCTGGTGATTCAGGGAAGCGTCGACCCCGACTGGGCCGACCCGCGTGCCGAGGGCGAACGCATCATCGCCGGCCTGCCTCAGGGGCTCGGGGAGCTGGCCGTCATCGAGGGTGCGGGTCACTACCCGCACGTCCAGACACCGGACCAGGTCCTCGCACTGGCCCTGCCCTTCCTCGCCAGGACGTTGGCCAATGCCTAAGTCCCGCCTCACCCCGGCGACGGTCACCGAGGCGGCTGCCGAGCTGGTCGACGAGATCGGCTTCGATCACCTCAGCATGGGCCTGCTCGCCGAACGGCTCGGGATCAGGACACCCTCGCTCTACAAGCACGTCAGCAGCCAGGCCGACCTGGCCCACCGGATCGCCGTCCTGGCCATGACGGAGGTCGGCGATGCCGTCCGGGACGCGACTCAGGGCCGCGCCGGCCGCGACGCACTGGTCGCCGGAGCGCAGGCCATGCGGAGGTACGTGCGGGAACACCCTGGTCGGTACGCGGCAGGCAACGCGGCCCGCTCGACCGGCCCGGAGGACCCGTTCGTTCCGGCCGCCGAGCGGGTGCTCGCCTCCTGGTCCGCCGTGCTACACGGGTACCAGCTGGACTCCGACCAGGAGATTCACGCGATGCGGATGCTCCGCAGCGCCCTGCACGGGTTCGCGACCTTGGAAGCGGGCGGCGGGTTCCAGATCGACACACCCGTCGACGACAGCTTCACCTGGTTGATCGACTTCATGGATCAGGGTCTGCGGGCCTTCGTCACCACCCGCTGACCCGTCGTCGACTCGTCCGGCCTGGCCGCCGTGGCGGGGGCACCCGACGTCGGTCAGCGGCGCGGGGTGACCGTGGCCAGCAGCTCCGGCTGCCGCCGGTCCAGCACGTCGCCGGCCAGGTACGCGCCGAGCAGCGCCGCGCCCACCCCGTACGCCAGCCCGACCGGCAGGGCCAGCCAGAGCCAGGCATCCCCGAGCAGCCCCGCGGCCACCACCATCGGCACCGCGGCGACCGCCGTGGTGAGCATGGACAGGAGGGTGAGGAGCCCCTTCGCCACGCCCGCACCGGAGTTCATGGCGAACGGGTTGCTCGTCTCCGGCAGCGAGTACGCCCCGAGCACCGACACGAAGCTGTTCACCGCGAGCCCGGCACCGTAGGTGGCGACCAGGCTGCCGGCCGTCAGCCCGATCCAGCCCGGCCGGCCGAGCACCACCGACAACACGACCGCGACGACCGCCAGCAGCGGCAGCACGTACATCGAGAAGGCCGTCATCCGCGCACGCAGCTCCACCCGGCCCGGCACCCCGGCCACCACGTTCGCGGCGTACGCGCTGCCGTCGAAGCCGAACTGGTTGGCCAGGGTGACCGAGGCGAGCACGCCGACGAAGAGCATCGAGACGGCGACCAGCACCGGTGAGCTGTCGCTGGCAGCGAAGCCCTGCTCGCCCTCGACAGCGAACCTCGCGCCGCCGAAATTGACCATCACCGGCACGAAGACGCCGACCACCGCGATCGTGATCAGGTTGGCCCGGCGGCGGGCGTCCCGCCACCAGTAGCGCGCCTCGCGGGCGACCAGCGCGCCGAACCGGTCCCGGCGGGTCCAGCCGGCCAGCCGGGGAAAAAGTTGGGCGACCGCACCGCTCGCGCCGCCCCGGCGGGCCGGAGCCGGGCCGGCGCTCACCGCGCCCACCATCGCCGACTCCATCGACCGGGACCACCAGGCCAGCAGGGCGCCGAGCGCCGCCACGGTGATCAGCAACTTGAGCGGGGCGGCCCAGACCCGGCCCTGGGCCACGTCGATGCCAACGGTCCAGGGTGCACCGAACGGCGTCCAGCCGAGCACGGTCGCCGCCCCGGTCAGCCGTGCCCAGTCCGTCTCGCGCAGCGCGGCGAGGCCGAAGATCTGCAACGGGCCGAGCAGGGCTGCAGCCACCGCCAGCAGCACGGCCGCCAGGTCCCGTACGCGACGGGACCGCAGCATGCTGGCGAAGGCGCTGGTCACCGCCCGGCTGGCGGCCACACAGAGCAGCAGGCCGGCAACCACGCCGACGGCGGCCACCAACCCCGCCGACCAGCCACCCAGCGCCCAGGCCGTGAGCACCAGCCCGGACGTCGCGATGAGCGTCGCCAGCGCCGGCACGCCGACCAGGGCAGCGGCGAACAGGCCGGTGGCCAACGCGCGGCGGGGCAGTGGCAGCAGCGCGAACCGGGCCGGGTCCAACGTCTCGTCCACCCCGAAGAAGACCAGCGGTAGCAGCAGCCAGCCGAGCAGCAGCAGGCCGCCACCGGCCGCCGCGACCAGCACCGCGTACCGGCCCTCGTCCGTCAGGCCGGGCGCGGCGAGGAGGAAGAAGCCACTGGCCGCGAACCAGAACCCGACCAGCGCGCCGCCGATGAACAGCGCGATCCGCCAGCCCTGGCCCCGGAAGTTGTTGCCCATCACCCGCAGCTTCAGCCGCACGAAGTGCCGGGCGGAGACGGCACGGACCGGCTCGGCGGGTGCGGCGGTGACGCTCACCGGGAGAGCCACGACAGCTCCTCACCGGTCGCGGTCCGCCCGCCGACCACCTCGACGAAGACCTGCTCCAGCGAGCGTTCGCCGCGGACCTCGGCGATCGTGCCGACCCGCTTGATGACGCCCCCGGCCAGGATCGCCACGTGCGAGCAGAGGCGCTCGACGACCTCCATCACGTGGCTGGAGAAGACCACCGTGCCGCCGCCGGCCGCGTACCGGGTGAGGATGTCCCGGATCAGCGCGGCGGAGACCGGGTCGACCGCCTCGAACGGCTCGTCCAGCACCAGCAGCCGAGGGCCGTGCAGCAGCGCACAGGCCAGGCCGATCTTCTTCTTCATGCCGGCCGAGTAGTCCACCACCAGCGTCCGGCCGGCGTCACCGAGCGCCAGCACGTCCAGCAACTCCGCGGCCCGCTGGTCGACCACCGCCGGGTCCATCCCGCGCAACAGCCCGTGGTACGCCAGCAACTCGGCACCCGTCAGCCGGTCGAACAGCCGTACCCCGTCGGGCATGACGCCGAGCAGGCGCTTGGCGGTGACCGGGTCGCGCCAGACGTCGTGGCCGAGCACCCAGGCCGAACCGGCGTCCGGCCGCAGCAGCCCGACCGCCATCGACAGAGTGGTGGTCTTGCCGGCGCCGTTTGGGCCGAGGAGGGCGTAGAAGGAGCCGGTGGGGACGTCCAGGTCGACGCCGGCCACCGCGATCGTGCCGTCGAACCGCTTCGCCAGGCCGCGCAGCGCGAGCGCCGAATGCTCACCAGTCATATGCCGACGCTAGCCGCCGATCGCCAATTCCGCGCTCCGGCGCTCGCTCACTAGGAGCGGAGAGCTTCGGGAGTGTGCAGGCGCAGCATGGTGGCCCCCACGTCGGCCGGCGCCCGGCGGCGGGTGGCCATCGACACCGCGACCATCACCGTGAAGGCGAGCGGCACCGTCCAGGCGGCCGGCTGCGCGATGAGCGTGGCCGGCCAACCGGACAGCGGCGGACCGAGCACGGTGATCAGTACGGCGCCGATCGCGGCACCACCGCCGGCCAGCACCCCGGCGGCGGCGCCCAGATCGGTCAGCCCGCGCCACCAGATGCCGAGCACCAGCAGCGGACAGAAGCTCGACGCGGCCACCGCGAAGGCCAGCCCGACCACCTGTGACACGTCCAGCCCGGAGACGTTGAGCGCCAGCACCGCCGGCACGCCGCCGGCGATCACCGTGGCCAGTCGGAAACCGCGCACCGAACCGTGACCGAGCACATCCGTCGAGATCACCCCGGCGACACTGGTCAGCAGCCCGGACGACGTGGACAGGAAGGCCGCGAACGCTCCGGCCGCGACCAGCGCGGCGAGCAGACGCCCCGCCAGCCCGTCGCCCAGGGCCGCGCCGGGCAGCAGCACCACCACCGCGTCGGTCTGCCCGCTGAGCAGTAGTTGCGGGGTGTAGATCCGACCGAGCACCCCGTACAGGGTGGGCAGCAGGTAGAACACGCCCACCAGGGCCAGCACGAACAGCGTGGTCCGGCGGGCCGCCGCGCCGTCGGGGTTGGTGTAGAAGCGCACCAGCACGTGCGGCAGACCCATGGTCCCCAGGAAGGTGGCCAGGATCAGCGAGTACGTGGCAAACAGTCCCCGGTCGTCGTCGCCGGCGGCGCTGGGCAGCAACCAGTCGTTGGCGTCGGTGGCCACTCCGGACACCTCCGGCACCGGGTCACCGGCGGCGAACGTCAGCTCGTCGCCGGGGCGTACCTCCCGGATGTCACCGTCGGGCAGGGTGAGGGTCGCGCGGTGCTCGACCACGACGGTGGTCACGACCCGGAACGTCGGCCCGTCGGGTGGGGTCACCGCCGGCCGGGCGTCGGCCTGCCACTGCAGCGCCAGGAAGATCGCCGGTACGGCGAGCGCGGTCAACTTCAGCCAGTACTGGAACGCCTGGACGAAGGTGATCGCCCGCATCCCGCCGAGCGCCACGTTCGCGGTGACCACGGCGGCCACCAGCAGAGCGCCGACCGGGTACGGGGAGCCCGCCACCGTGGCCAGGGTGAGCCCCGCGCCCTGGAGCTGCGGCACCAGGTAGAGCCATCCGATGAAGATCACGAAGGCGGTGGCCAGGATGCGCAGCCGGCGGGAGCCCAGCCGCAGCTCGCAGAAGTCGGGCAGGGTGAAGGCGCCGGAGCGGCGCAGTGGCGCGGCCACGAAGAGCAGCAGGGCCAGGTAGCCGGCGGCGAACCCGACGGGATACCAGAGCACGTCCACGCCGTACTTGAGGATCAGGCCGGCGATGCCGAGGAAGCTCGCCGCCGACAGGTACTCCCCGCCGATGGCGGCGGCGTTCCAGGTTGGGCTGATGGCCCGGGACGCCACCAGGAAGTCGGAGGTCGTCCGGGCCAGCCGTAACCCGTAGAAGCCGATCCCCACGGTGACCAGGGTGACCGCGACGATGGCCGGAACCACGTAGTCGTTGCCCACTCAGCGCTCCGGCCGCTGCACCAGGTTGATGAAGTCCTGCTCGTTGCGCTCGGCCAGCCGCACGTACGCCCAGCCCACCCCGATGAGGAACGGGAAGGAGGCCACGCCGAGCAGCAGCCAGGGCAGGTTCACACCGGCGACGGTGGTCCGGCCCAGAGACGGCGCGATCGCGAAGAGCCAGGGCAGCCCGCCGAGCCCGATGGCCACCACCAGCGAGAGCCGGAGCGCCAGCGCGAGCTGGGCCCGGACCAGGCCGCGGACCAGCGCCTCGCCGACCTGGGTCTGCTGGGCCAGCTCGGCGCGGGTCCGCTCGGCGCGGCTGTCCTGCCGGGTGATCTCGGCCAGCACGATCCGGACGCGCCGGGGCGGCGGCACCGGACCGCTCGACCCCACGTCCGGGAGTTGCTTGGCCACCCCGGCAGTCTCGCCCGCCCTGCGGGATTGTCAAGCGCTCACCAGCGCTGGAGACCGGGACAGTCCGTCGCGCGTTCGTCCTCGACCACCAGTATCCGGCGTTCCCTTATGGGCTCCGACTGTAGCGAGCCAGCGTGGAGATCGGTGGGTGGCATTGTGAATAACCTGTGGATAACCGCTCACCCCTGTGGATAACCCGCACAGCCTCGTTGTGGACGACCGACGGAGCTGCCAGGGTGATCCGGTAGAGAGGAGGTGTGACAGTGACCAATCCCGCCCGGCCCGGCCGGGGTGACGCCTGGACGGTGGACGACCTCCAGGGTCTCCCCGAGGACGACCAGGTCTACGAGATCTTCGACGGGAGCCTGCTCGTGTCCCCCCACGCGGACGTCTTCCACGGCGCGGTCGCCAACCGCCTCCGCCGGGTCCTCGACCGGCAGGCTCCCGCCGGCCTGCTCGTCGGTCAGGACATGGGGGTCAGCGCCAAGCGCTCCTCCTACTTCGTGCCGGATCTCTTCGTCGCGCAGGAGAGCGCCATGGACCGCGGCGGCACCGCGCTCGACCCGGCCGACGTGCTCCTCCTGGTCGAGGTGATCTCGCCGAGCAACGCCGGCCGGGATCTGGTGCTCAAGCGCCACGAGTACGCGGCCGTCGGCATCCCCCACTACTGGCTCGTGGAGCCCCGCAAGCAGACCTTGACCGTGCTGGCGAACGGCCCCGGCGGCTACCGCGAGCAGGTCCTGCTCGCGGTCGGCGAGGTCCACCGCACCGACCAGCCGTTCCCCCTCGCCCTGCCGCTGGTCGACATCTTCTGACCGCTCACCGGTGATCAGTCCAAACCGATGCGCTCCGGGCGGGCCGAGGCGGAGCCGAGCCAGGTGTGCGGGTTGCCGTACCAGCACCAGCCCAGCTTCGGTGCGCCCTGGCTGATCCACAGCGCCGGCACCCGCTTGTCGCCACACCGGGAGCCGACCAGCGAGAAGCATCGGTTGCTGGCCAGCGCGGCCGGATGCAGGGTGATGAACGCGAGCCCTTCGTCGATGGTGAGCGGCAGTCGACCCTGGGCGGTCATCTCGTCCTGTGCCGTGGCGGGGGGCAGGTTGCGGAACTCCTCGCCCCGGTCGACGTCGAAGAGCAGGTACGCCGGCCCGGCCGGCACCTCCAACTCCTTGATCGGGTCGAAGCGGGGCAGGTCGTCCTCGGCGTAGTGGCGGTCGAGAAAGCCGGGCTTGCGCTTGCCGACCAGCGTGGTGAGTGCCAGCCGCGCCTCCACCGGGATCAGATCCCGCGTGGTGACCAGCAGGAACGGCACCCGGGCGTCGGTGGGCGTGGGCAGACCGGCGGTGCCCTCGACCGCCCGGGCCCGGAGCGGCGCGACCAGATCGCGGAAGGTGTCCTCGGACAGCTCGGCCAGGGCCGGGTAGCCGAGCTGCACCAACCGGTCGAGTTGGCGGTCGAATTCGGTGTCGGCGTCGAACGGGGTGTCGATCACGGCGGCCTCCCGGTAGTCGTACGGCTTAGCGTACAACGTACGACAGCGGTCGTCCCATTCCCGGATCAGCGACTCCAGTCCTGCTTCGCTGCCCTGACCAGCTTGTCCTTCAGCTCCCGCGTGTGCCGCCGGCTCACCGGCAACTCGGTCCCGTCGATCACCACCACGTAGCCGGAGTTGACCAGCCGCAGCTCCGCGATCAACTTCAACTGCACGAGGTACGACCGGTGCACCCGGACGAAGCCGGCATCAGCCCACCGCTCCGCGAGCGTGGCCAGTGAGACCCGCACCAGATGCGAACCCTCGGCGGTGTGCAACCGGGCGTAGTCCCCCTGCGCCTCCACCCACCGCACCGCCGAGCGGGGCAGCATCCGCGTGGTGCCGGCCAACTCGATCGGAATGGTCGGGTCCTCCTCCGCGCGGGCCAGAGCCGCCGGATGCGACGGCACCACCCGCGAGCCGATCACCCGACGTAGCGACTCGGCCAGCCGTTCCGCGCGGACGGGCTTACGCACGTAATCGGTGGCACCCAGGTCGAAGGCGTCCACCGCGCCGTCGTCGTACGCGGTGACGAAGACGATCGCCGGTGGCCGGGCGAACCGGCGCAGCACCCGGGCCAGCTCCATGCCGTCCAACCCGGGCATCCGGATGTCCAGGAAGACCACGTCCACGTCGCCGTCGCGGAGCAGCCGCAGCGCCTCGGTGGCGTCCCCCGCGGTGTGCAGTCGGGCGACCCTCGGGTCGGCCCGCAGGTGGTATGCCAGCTCGTCGAGCGCCGGCGGCTCGTCGTCCACCGCCAACACGCGGAGGAACCCGGCTGAGGTCATGATCCGGCCCGTACGCCGGGGTGGAACTTCGGCACCCGCATGCTGACCTTGGTGCCGGAGCCCAGCCCGGTCTCCACGACGAGACCGAAACGGTCCCCGAAGACCGACCGCAGCCGTTCGTCGACGTTGGAGAGGCCGACGTGCTGGCCCGTGTCGTCGCCCGGGTCGCCGGCGCTGCGGGCCAGCTCAGCGATGCCGGCGGTCAGCGTGGACGGATCCATTCCCACCCCGTCGTCCTCCACGGTGATGTGGCACTCGGCGCCCGCGTCCCGGGCCTCGATGCTCACCATGCCCGTGCCCGGCTTGCGGGACAACCCGTGCCGCACCGCGTTCTCCACCAACGGTTGCAGGCAGAGGAACGGCAACGTCACCGGCAAGACCTCCGGGGCGATCTGCAACCGCACCTGCAACCGGTCGCCGAAACGGGCCCGCTCGATGGTCAGGTAGCGGTCGATCGACCGCAGCTCCTCGGCCAGCGTCGTGAAGTCGCCGTGCGCCCGGAACGAGTACCGGGTGAACTCCGCGAACTCCAGGATCAGCTCCCGGGCCCGCTCGGGATCGGTGCGGACGAACGAGCCGATCGCGGTCAGCGCGTTGTAGATGAAGTGCGGGCTGATCTGCGCCCGCAGCGCCCGGATCTCGGCCCGGGCCAGCCGCTCCCGCGACGAGTCGAGCTCGGCCAGGGCGAGCTGGTTGCCAGCCCAGTGCGCGGTCTCCAGGGTGGCCTGCACGAGCCCAGGGGCCGGTGGGCTGTCGGCGACCGCCACCAGCGCGCCGACCACCCGGGCGTCCGCACCGTGCAGCGGCGCGACCACCGCTCCCCGTACCGGACAGTCGACCCGGTCGCAGCTCAGCTCCGACTCACCGAGCACCGTCGAGCGTCCGGTGGCCACCGCCCGCTGGGCCGCCGCGAGCAGTTGCTCGCCGTGGTGCGTGCCCCGCCCGTCGAGGGCGAGCAGTCGGTCGGCGTCGGTGAGCGCCAGCCCGGCCGCGCCCACCAGGGCCCGCAGATGGCGTACGGCTTTCGCCGCGCCCGCCGCGCTCAGCCCCGCCCGCAGCGGCTCGGCGGCCAGCCCGGCGGTGTGCAGCACCTCGTAGGTGGCCCGCTGGGTGGCGGTGGCGATGCCCCGGCGGGCACGCAGCCGCAGCACCGCCAACAGCGCCGCAGTCAGCGCGGTGACCAGTGAGACGACGCCGATGACGGCGGAGAGGTTGCCACTCACGCAGCGATCCTGGCCCCTGCGGCCCGGCGCGCCAAGCCCTAGTACGCGCCCTTGCGGGCGAGCACCACCCCGACGGTCCGCCAGAGGATGCTCAGGTCGTACGCCAGCGACCAGTTGTCGACGTAGTAGAGGTCCAGCCGGACGGCCTCGTCCCAGGACAGGTCGGAGCGGCCGGAGACCTGCCACAGCCCGGTCATGCCGGGGCGAACCAGCAGCCGGCGCCGCACATCGCCCAGGAAGTCGCCGTCGTCGGCCGGCAACGGGCGGGGCCCGACCAGCGACATCTCGCCCCAGAGCACGTTGATGAGCTGCGGCAGCTCGTCCAGCGAGGAGGCCCGCAGGAAGCGGCCCACCGGGAAGACCCGTGGGTCCTCCTTCATCTTGAACAGCATGCCGTCGGTCTCGTTCCGGTCGACCAGGCTGGCCAGCCGATCTTCGGCATCGACGTACATGGTCCGGAACTTCCACACCCGGAACGTGCGCCCCTCGTGCCCCACCCGGGGCTGACGGAAGAAGACCGGCCCGGGGTCGGAGATCCGGATCGCCAGGCCGATGGCCAGGAAGAGCGGGATCAGCAGCAGCAGACCGAGGCCGGCGGCGACCCGGTCCATCAGGTTCTTGGCCAGCAGCGCAGGCCCGGAGAGGGTCGGCTCCTCGACGTACAGCAGCGGCAGGCCCTCGATCGGCCGGATGTGCACCCGAGGGCCGGCGATGTCGGTCAGTTGGGGTGCCACCACCAGGTCGACCCCGGAGCCCTCCAGCTGCCAGGCCAGCCGGCGCAGCTCGCCGGGCTCGGCGCTGGCCG
The DNA here is from genome assembly GCF_036906815.1 of Micromonospora sp. CPCC 205539. Classification (NCBI taxonomy): domain Bacteria; kingdom Bacillati; phylum Actinomycetota; class Actinomycetes; order Micromonosporales; family Micromonosporaceae; genus Micromonospora; species Micromonospora sp. CPCC 205539. The sequence continues at coordinate 442,891 of NZ_JBAKHW010000004.1, forward strand.
ACCCGCAGACGGCGATGGTGTCCCCGCCGACCTCGCGGACCAGGGCCAGGACGTCCCGACCGGCGTGCACCGGCACCGGGGTCGGCATCCCCCGAGCCGCCGCGTACCCGTCGGTGATGTGGATGGCGACGGGCACCAGCCCGGCGTTCGGGCTGCGGGTGACCGCCGCGTAGACCTCCAGGCACTCCGGCAGGGTGCCGACCAGCACCATCCGGTGTGCGGCCTGACCGGCCCGCCGACGGATGTAGTGCAGCGCCCACCGGGCCACGAACCGGCACCAGAGGATCAGCAGAAGCGCCCCGAGCAGCGCCGTGCCCACCGTCCACCGGGACGGCGCGGTCTTGGTGGAGAAGACGAGGAAGGAGAGGGTGGCGGTGACTGTCACCGCGCCCCGGATCACGCGTTTGAACTCGTCAGGTCCGAGCCCCAGATAGCGGCGGTCGTAGGCCCGGTTGCTCCAGAGGATGATCACCCACCCGAGCGGGAGCAGCAGGTACGAGATGGTGTGGAACCAGGTGAGGTCCTCGTGCGTGCCGGAGAAGCCGGACGGCGCCTGGTCGAAGAGCTGGATTGCGATCCAGCTGGCGAACGCCGCCGCAGCGAAGTCGAGCAGCAGCAGGGTCGCAATGTAGGGGCGGTGCCAGCGGGAGACACGGCGACGCGCCCTGGCCCATGCCGACCTCGGAACGCCATTGTGCGAAGGCGGCGTCGGCGGCTGGATCTCGAAGCTGTCGACGTGCCGCACGAGTCTGCTCCGGCCTTCGTTGGATACCGGGCGCTGGAGGCTTGCCGTCACCTCACCCATGTCCTCCCGAATGACACGTGCCGCTCACTCGCAGTGAGGGCCCGGGTCGCCCACCGTCCCAGTCTCCCACGCGGACTCCGACCGGTCGCCGCCCGTAGGAGATTGGCGCCCATGGTGCCGGTGGGATCTGGCCGGCTCTGCACCATTTCAGAAGCCGGGGACCGGGCCACTATACCGATGGATGTGCGTGTGGCGAGAATGGTGGACCGGAGCTTCCGCTCAGTCGGGCCGATTCCGCTCCGTAGTCGGCGAGTGCAATTACTCACCGTACGAGTCGGGACAACCGACGGTCAGCGAGCGGCTTGCCGCCGGTCTGACACGTCGGGCAGTACTGGAGGCTGGAGTCGGCGAACGAGACCTCGCGGATCGTGTCGCCGCAGACCGGGCAGGGCAGACCGGTGCGCGCGTGCACCTTCAACCCCGAGCGCTTCTCGCCCTTCAGCTCCGCGGCCCGCTGGCCGAGGGACCGCTCGACGGCGTCGCCGAGCACCTGCCGGGTGGCTGCGTGCAGGCTGGCGAGCTGGGTGTCGGTGAGCCGATCGGTGATCGCGAACGGCGACAGCTTCGCCGCGTGCAGGATCTCGTCGGAGTACGCGTTGCCCACCCCGGAGAGCACTGCCTGGTCGGTCAGTACCCCCTTGACCTGCCCGCGCCGGCTGCGCAGCCGCTCGGCGAAGGTGGGCAGGTCCGCGGCGAGCGCGTCCGGCCCGAGCTTGGCCACGCCGGGCACCGCCGCCGGGTCGGTGACCAGGTACGCGGCCAGCTTCTTCTGCGTGCCGGCCTCGGTCAGGTCGAAGCCCGAGCCGTCGTCGAGGCGGACCCGGACGGCGATCGGGCCCTTCCCGGGACGCAGTGGGGTGCTGGCCGGGAACGCCTCCCGGTAATGCAGCCAGCCCGCCCGCGCCAGATGGACCACCAGGTGCAGGTCGCCCTCGACGAGCACGTCGAGGAACTTGCCGTGTCGCCGGGCGTCGACCACCGTCCGGCCGGCGACCGCGGACGGTGCCGGGTCGTACGTCTTCAGGGCGCTGATCGCGGCGACCTCCAGCCGGTCGACGCGCCGCCCCACCGCGCGCTGTCGCAGGTAACCCGCGAGCGCCTCAACCTCCGGTAGTTCGGGCACGACATAACGGTAGCCTTCTTTCCCGTGAGAATCGTGGTGGCGCACAACCGGTACCGGGAAGCCCAGCCGTCCGGCGAGAACACGATCGTCGACTCGGAGATCGCTCAGCTCACCGATGCTGGCGTCGAGGTGCTGCCGTTCATTCGCAGCTCGGACGAGATCCCGTCGATGTCGAAGGTGGCCAAGGCGCTGCTGCCGATCTCGCCGATCTGGGCGCCGCGCGCCCAGCACGACCTGAGCCGGCTGCTCACCGAGCACCGACCGGACGTGCTGCACCTGCACAACCCGTACCCTCTGCTCTCGCCCTGGGTGGTGCGGACCGCGCACCGACACGGGGTGCCGGTGGTGCAGACGGTGCACAACTACCGGCAGGTCTGCTCCTCGGGGATCTACTTCCGCGACGGCGTGATCTGCCAGGACTGCAAGGGTCGGGTGCTGGGTGTACCGGCGATCAAGCACCGCTGCTATCGCGACTCGGCGGCGCAGAGCGCGCTGATGGCGACCACCCTGGCCGTGCACCGGGGCACCTGGCGGTCGGTGGATCGGTACATCGCGCTCACCTCGGCGATCGCCGACCACCTGCGCGAGTACGGCATTCCGGACGAACGGATCGTCGTGAAGCCGAACGCCGTGCCGGACCCGGGCCGGCCGACACCGCTCGGCGACGGGTTCCTCTACATGGCCCGCCTCTCCCCGGAGAAGGGCGTCGACCTGCTGCTGAATGCCTGGCGGCGGCATCCGGTCGGCGCACTCGGCACGCTACGGGTGGCCGGGGACGGCGAGTTGCGCCCGCTGGTCGAGGCCGCCGCCGCCGAGCGGCCCGACGTGGTCTACCTCGGTCAACTGGACCGGGCAGGGGTGCGGGCGGCGGTCGAGGCGAGCGCGGTGGTGATCGCCGCCGCCATGTGGCACGACGTGCTGCCCACCGTGATCATCGAGGCCCTGGCCAGCGGCCGGCCGGTGCTCGGCACCGCGCTGGGCGGCATCCCGTACCTGGTCGGCGCGGACGGCCCCCGCGAGCCCGCCGGCACCGGCCCGGCCGAGGTCGCCTCCGCCGTCGCCGGGGGCGGCAGCGGGGCACCGCTGCCGGTCGGACTGGTGACCGGAACGGCCGGTTGGGTGGTACCGCCGGAGCCGGCCGCGCTGGCCGCCGCGCTCCCGGTAGCCCGATCCGGCGCGGCCGCGCTCGCGGCGCCGGCCCGACTCCGCTACGAGCAGACCTTCCACCCGGACGTGGTCACCAAGCGCCTCATCGACATCTACGCCGGCGTCGCCCGCACCCCGAACCTCGCCTGACCCGCCGCCGGGCCGGCCAGCCCGCCGGCCCGCCGCGCCCGAGCCCCGCGCCCCGAGC